>JAQTLK010000127.1 GCA_028714955.1 Sulfuricella sp. | reverse complement strand
ATGGGAACCACGGAACCGGCGCAACCACCATGAGCGGCAGCACCCTGGCCACCCGGAACATGCGTTCGCGGATAAAAACGCCTGCGCCCGGCTGGGCGGCATTGGGGAAGAGGGTGGTAAAGACCACGATGTGGGGCCCTTCAGGCATTGCTGGCGACCTTTCCCGCGAGCCGCCTATAAATGGCGACATAATTCGACACGGATTTCGGCCAGTTACGCTCGGTTTCCACAAATCGCCGTGCGGCCTTGCGCAATTCGGGCCATCTGGATTCCTCTGCAAGCAGTCGCAACACCGCGTCGGCCAGCGCCTGCGGGTTTTCCGATTTGAACAGGATGCCGGTTTTGCCGTCCTGAATGAGCTCTTTGTGGCCGCCCACATCGGACGCGACGAGCAATCTTCCCTGGGCCATCGCTTCCAGTGGCTTCAAGGGGGTAACCAGTTCGGTCAGGCGCATGGAATGGCGCGGATAGGCCAGGATGTCCACCAGGTCGTAATAGCGTTGCACCTGGTCATGAGGCACGCGGCCCGTGAAGATGACCTTGTCCTTGATGCCGAGTCCGCTCGCCAGATGCTTGAGACTGTCATCCTGCGGGCCGCCCCCAACCAGCAACAAACGGGCGTCAGGTGCAGACTTGAGAATTGTGGGGAACGCCTGCAACAGCAGGTCCAGGCCCTCGTAGGCGTAGAACGAGCCGATGAAGCCGATGATGCGGTGGCCATTCAGTCCGAGCTGCTCTTTGAGAGTTGCATCGCCCGTGCCGCCGACGGAAAATTTTTCGATGTCCACGGCGTTTGGAATGACGGTGACTTTTTGTGCCGGGATGCCGCGCGCCACGATGTCGCGGCGCAAGCCTTCACAGATCGTGGTAATCGCATCCACGCGCTTGAAGGCGCTGGTTTCGAGCGCTCGCGTCAGGCGGTAGCGCAGCCCCCATTCACGGCTGGTGCCGTGATCCACCGCGGCATCTTCCCAGAATGCCCGGACCTCGTAGACGACGGGAATGCCATGCTTGCGCCCGGCGCGCAATGCGGCAATGGCATTCAATGCGGGCGAGTGGGCGTGCAGAATATCGGGACGAATGAGCGGAATGATCTCGTCAAGCCTCTTGGCCAGGGTGTCGATAATGCTGATCTGGTTGAACAGGGGCAGGGTGGAGAGCTTTCCGTGGGCCGGTGGCGTGCGATAGAAATGCAGGCCGTCCACATCCTCTTCGGGCACCGTGCAGTTTTCCTGTTTGGCGCTGGTGACGTGATGCGTGTCCCAGCCCAGGGCGCGCTGTTCGCGCAGGATAGCCAGCGTGCGGAAGGTGTAGCCGCTGTGCAGCGGGATGGAATGGTCGAGGATGTGGAGGATGCGCATCATTCGCCTTGTGCCTGGGTTGTTTTGTCGCACACCAGCCAGAAACCGAGCCAGGATAAATCCTCGTCCGAAACGGCGCGAAATGGCGCGGCCAGGTAAGGACGTACTTCCTCGATGTCGCGCTGATCGGCCAGTACGGTGGGTTTCAGTAAAGTCGTTCGCAAACTGTTTGCCGACAGGGTTTCACGGTAGCGGTTTACCCGCCAGCGGTTGGGCATGCCCTTGTGAGCATACATCCATGACCACCAGAGAACCGGCCAGGTCAGAAAATCCAGTGGATTGTCTCGGTGCAGGCCGTGGCTCTTGAGGTCCACCTGATGGACTGCCACCCCGGTGCCGGAGAGCGCGTTGCGCATGTCGGCGAAGGTGGCGTGGAGGTCGTTGACATGTTCCAGCACGGCTCTTGAAATGATGAGGTCGGCAGCATTGCTGAGACCGGAAAGGCCGCCCGGTTTGACCAGGTAGCGGATGCGTTGCTCGCATAAGCCCGAGGCCGGGGCGCCCGGCCTCTGGAAGCAGGAGGCGGCACGCGCTTTTGCTTCTTCATCCAGGCCATCCATCAGGCGAGCAAGCACCTCGGCATTTGTGGCGGAGATGGACACCATGGGGAAGCGGTCGACGCACACCGCGCTGTCGGCACCATGCGCGATCATCAGCAACGCGACGCCGGGAACGTCTCCCGGTCCATATTCAAGTATGCGCTTGCCCGCAAGGTAGTGCCTGATTTGGCCCGGTTCCACTTCAAGTGTCTGGAAATATTCGTCAAAGCATTTTTTGAAGTAATCCGCAATCTGCTGCGCCGATTCCCGTGAGGCGCCCCTGCCGGTCTGCCCGGTGAGCTCGATGTACAGGCGCGGGGCGAAATGGGCGAGCTGGTCCGTCAGCATGGCGTGAATGATGCGTCCGGCGTCTGCAAGAGGATGTCGCCCATACATGGTTACGCGCTCCTCGTTTCGCCGGGGACGGCCGTCCCGCGGGATGGCAGCGGCACATGCACGACTTTGCGCAGAAATGCCTCGAACATCAGGATCGTCCACAGCGATGCGCTGTAGTCGCGCAGGCCGGATTGATGCTGGTCCACCATTTCGCGCAGGAAAGCCGTGTCGAATATGCCGGTGGCGGCCAGCGTCTCGCCCAGGA
>JAQTLK010000126.1 GCA_028714955.1 Sulfuricella sp. | reverse complement strand
CCATGCTCCCTACCCCCTTCCCCGCCGCCCGCTACCGCTTCGAATTCACCGTCGAAACGCCGATCCGACTGCCAGAATATGCGGGTTCCACCCTGCGCGGGGTGTTCGGCAATGCCCTGCGGCGCGCCGCCTGCGTGACCCGCGAGCGCGAGTGCAAGCCCTGTCCGCTGTACCGCAGTTGCCCTTACCCGGCCGTGTTCGAGACCCCGGCGCCGGAACAGCACGCGCTACAGAAGTTCTCCCAGATACCCAATCCCTACATCGTCGAACCGCCGGACTGGGGCGAACGGGTCTACGCGCCGGGCGAGACGCTGGCCTTTCACCTCGTGCTGGTCGGCCAGGCACTGAGACACCTGCCGCTGATCGTCCTGGCCTGGCAGCGGGCCTTCGGGCACGGTGTCGGCAAGGGCGATGGCACGGCGTGCCTGGAACGGGTTGTTCACGAGCCAAACATGGCGGCCATGGGCCGCCCTATGGATATGCGCAAGGGAGACGCTGTATTCGAGGCGGGCGAAGGCGTGCTGCGGGATCACGCGCAAACCATAGGTCGGGCCATGCCCGACGCGGCGGCCACGGGCCGACCTATAACCTTGCATTTCACGACGCCGTTGCGCCTGCAACACAACGGCAAACCGATCGGCGCGCCAGAGCTGACCGCGCGCGACCTACTCGTCGGCCTGGTCAAACGCACCGCTCTGATCAGCGAGTTTCATCTCGGGCAGAAACTCGACCTCGATTTCCACGCCCTGGCCGACGCCGCCAGCGCCATCGAAAGCGAGAAAAAGCTGCGCTGGCGCGACTGGGCGCGTTATTCCAACCGCCAGAAACAGGAAATGGCGCTCGGCGGCGTAGTCGGCGACTGGGCCCTGCACGGCGACCTGACCCCTTTCCTGCCCTTCCTGCACCTCGGCCAATGGCTGCACGTCGGCAAGAACGCCACCTTCGGCCTGGGCCGCTATGAGCTCGCCTGATCGACGACATGCCAGCCGCCCCTGCCCGCACGCTCTACCTGATCGCCTACGACATCGCCGACCACCGGCGGCTGGCGCAGGTGCACAAATACCTGAGCGGCTGGAAAGTGGCCGGGCAGAAATCCTTTTTCGAATGCTGGATGACCCCGGCGGAGCGCGAACAAGTCCTACGCGAACTGGCCGGCTTGATCGATCCGGTCGAAGATCGCATCCATGCGTTCCAGCTCGACCCGCGCATGGAGCCCCTCTGCTACGGCATCGCCACCCATTTTCAGGATGAATGCTTTGCCATCCTTTGAACCGACCACGGCGGGCATGGCCCGCCCTATGGGCGGACTTGCCGGTTCGGCGGGCCGCGCCAACCAAAACACCCAAAACGCTAGGCGATAACCCATGGCCACCCTTTACATCGACCGCAAAAACGTCCGTCTCGACCTCGACGCCGAGGCCCTGGTGTTCTACGAAAACGGCGAACGCATCGGCACCGTGCCGCTGGGGCCGTTGCAACGCATCGTCATCCGTGGCGGCGTCACGGTCGAAACCAGCCTGCTCGGTAAACTCGGGGCCAATGGCATCGGCATCATCCTGCTATCCGGGCGCAAGGCCGAACCCACCCTGTTCATGCCCCGCGCCCACAACGACGCCGCCCGGCGTCTGGCGCAATACCGCGCCGCCTGCGACCCGGCCCGCACCCTGACCATCGCCGGCAAGATCGTCGCCGACAAACTCACGGCGCAGCGCGCCTACCTGCAAAGCAAGGTCGAAAGCCGGCTCGACTGCCGCTACGAACTCACCCGCGTCATCCGGTCGCTTACCGGCATGTTGGGGCAGATTGACAGCAAGCCCAGCCCCGCCGAGCTGCGCGGGCTCGAAGGCGCCGCCGCCAACATGTATTTTACCGCCTATGCCGCCCTGGCCCCGGAAAGCCTGCACTTTCATGGCCGCAACCGACGGCCGCCCAAAGACCCGCTCAACGCCACCCTGTCGCTCGCCTACACCCTGCTGCACGCCGAAGCCACACTGGCCGCCCATGCCGCCGGGCTTGATCCCTACATCGGCTTTCTACACGCCCCCGCCTTCGGCCGCGAATCGCTCGCCTCCGACCTGATCGAACCGATGCGCGCCGACGTCGACGCCTGGGCCATGGCCCTGTTCAACAAACAGGAACTACGCGCGGAGGCCTTTAGCGACACGGCGGACGGCTGTTTTCTCGGCAAGGCAGGGCGGGAAAAATTCTACCGCGCCTGGGAGCCCATGGCCGAAAACCTGCGCAAAAAGATGGAAAATCAGGCCAAGGAAATCACCCGGCTCATCGAAGCCGATCGCCAAGATGACGAAGCCACCTTCGCGCAATGAGCGACTACCTCATCGCCTACGACATCACCAGTCCGCGCCGGCTGCAAAAGATGCACCGATATCTGCAAAAGCTGGCCGTCCCGATCGAGTACAGCGTGTTTTACCTCAGCCTCGACGAGCGCCAACTGCCCAAGCTGCTGGCCGAGGCCGAGGCGCTGATCGACAAGACCCGCGACGACCTGCGCTGCTACCCGCTACCGCAACGCGGCCTGAAAACGCGGCTGGGCAGAGCCACCTTCCCACCTGGAATCCAGTACACTGGCCTGCCGGCCCAATGGATGGGAGAAACATGACGGACGCCAAAAACACAGCTTTACCGATC
>JAQTLK010000125.1 GCA_028714955.1 Sulfuricella sp. | reverse complement strand
AATGGGGCTACGCCGTGGCCAAGAACCCCTTCCTCGGCTTCAAGGTCAAGGGCGCCAGGGCAGGCGACAAGATCGTGGTCAACTGGGTCGACAACAAGGGCGACAAGCGCACCGACGAAGCCACCATAAGCTGATGCCTGTTGATCCGGGCGGAGTTCCGGCCCGTTCCACCCAAGGGAGGATTGTATGAAGAAAATTGCTTTGGCATTGTTGTCCGCAGGCCTGTTGGCAAGCGCAGTGGCGCACGCCGGCCCGGAAGAAGACCGCCAGCAACTGGTTGATTATTTCAAAGCCAGGCAGCCCGCGGTCAAGTTCGATGACTACGTTTACGGCGCGCTGGCCCTGGATAAGGATGGCAAGTCGCAGTACGACAGCATCATGGAGTTTCCACCGTTTGAAGGCGTGGTCGATGCCGGCAAGGAGATGTGGGAGAAGCCGTTCAAGAATGGCAAGACTTTTGCCAGTTGCTTTCCCGATGGCGGCAGGAACGTGGCCGGGAATTACCCTTATTTTGACGACAGGCTGGGCAAGGTGGTCACATTCGAAATGGCGATCAACCAGTGCCTGAAAGATAATGGCGAGCCAGAGTTCAAGTATAGCGACATGAACACCATGGGCATCCTCACTTCTTATGCCCGCACCTTGTCCGATGGCATGAAGATGAACATCAAGGTGAACGGCCCTGCCGCACTGGCGGCTTATGAGGCGGGGAAAGACCACTTCTTCCGTCGTCGCGGGCAGCTGAATTTCTCGTGCGCCTCATGCCATGTCGACAACGCGGGCAACAGAATCCGCGCCGAGATACTGTCTCCTTCCCTGGGGCAGGCGACGCACTGGCCGGTTTTCCGCGGCGGAGAAAACCTGGTGACCTTGCAGACCCGCTTCGTCGGTTGCAACAAACAGGTGCGTGCCGTGCCGTTTCCGGTCGGCAGCGAAGAGTACAACAACCTGGAATACTACCTTTCATACATGAGCAATGGCTTGCCCATGAAAGCATCGGTGTTCCGCAAGTAATCAGGCCGGATGGGCCGAGGCCCATCCGGTTCCCGCATTTGTCGCAACCCATAATAATCAAATCTTGAACAGAACGAACAGAATCCCAGGAGCATCACCATGTCCATGAATCGTCGCGAATTCCTGCAGTTGCTGGCTGCCGCGGCTGCAACCGGCCTTGCTCTCGACGGCAGACAGGCGCTGGCTTCGGCTGACGGCGCCGGTTTTTACGAGGTGCCAAAATTCGGCAATGTCAGCCTGATGCATTTCACCGATTGTCACGCGCAATTGCTGCCGATCTATTTCCGCGAACCTGACGTCAACCTGGGCATCGGCACCAGCTTTGGCCAGCCCCCCCATCTGGTGGGCGAACAGTTGCTGAAACACTTCGGCATCCGGCCCGGCACATCGGAAGCGCACGCTTTCACCTATCTCGACTTCAGCGCGGCGGCAAAAACCTATGGCAAGGTCGGCGGTTTTTCCCATCTCTCCACGCTGGTGAAGAAAATCCGCGCTTCGCGCCCCGGCGCGCTGCTGCTCGACGGCGGCGATACCTGGCAGGGCTCGGCCACCTCCCTGTGGAGCAATGGCCAGGACATGGTCGATGCCAGCAAACTGCTCGGTGTGGACGTGATGACCGGCCACTGGGAATTCACGCTGGGCGCGGAGCGCGTCAAGCAGATCGTGGACAACGATTTCAAGGGCAAGCTCGATTTCGTCGCGCAAAACATCAAGACCAACGACTTCGGCGACCAGGTGTTCAAACCCTATGTCATGAAGGAAATCAACGGTGTGCCGGTGGCGATCATCGGCCAGGCCTTCCCCTACACTCCAATCGCCAACCCGCGCTGGATGGTGCCCGACTGGAGCTTCGGCATCCAGGACGACAACATGCAGAAAACCGTGGACGAAGCCCGCGCCAAGGGCGCCCAGGTAGTGGTGGTGCTGTCCCACAACGGCATGGACGTGGACCTCAAGATGGCCTCGCGCGTGACCGGCATCGACGCCATCATGGGCGGGCACACCCACGACGGCATCCCGGCGCCCTCCATCGTCAGGAACGCCAAGGGCCAGACGCTGGTCACCAATGCCGGTTCCAACGGCAAGTTCCTCGGCGTGCTGGATTTCGACGTCAAGAATGGCAAGATTGCCGATTACCGCTACAAGCTGCTGCCGGTGTTCTCCAACCTGCTCGCCGCAGATCCCGCGATGACGGCGCTGATCAACAAGCACCGCGCGCCTTACGAGGCCAAACTGTCCGAAAAGCTGGCGGTGACGGAAGACCTGCTGTATCGGCGCGGCAATTTCAACGGCACGTTCGACCAGCTCATTCTCGATGCGCTGATGGAGGTGAAAGGCGCCGACGCGGCCTTCTCTCCCGGTTTCCGCTGGGGCACCACCCTGCTGCCGGGCGAGGCCATCACCATGGACCGCCTGATGGACCAGACCGCCATTACCTATCCCTCCACCACCCTGACGGAAATGAGCGGCGAAGCCATCAAAACCATCATGGAAGACGTGTGCGACAACCTCTTCAACGCCGATCCCTACTACCAGCAAGGCGGCGACATGGTGCGCGTGGGCGGCATCCAGTACTCCTGCGACCCGGGCCAGAAAATCGGCAAGCGCATCAGCAACATGACGCTCAAGGGCAAGCCGCTCGACCCCGCCAGGAAATACAAGGTGGCCGGATGGGCGCCAGTGGGCGAAGGCGTGACGGGCGAACCGGTGTGGGAGGTGGTGGCAACCTGGCTGCGCGACAAGAAAGTGGTCACGCCGCGCAAGCTCAATACCCCGAAACTGGTCGGGGTGCAAGGCAATCCCGGCATCGCCTGAGCGCCGGGCGCTTTATCAACCTCGGAAGGGCTGCGTGAGCGGCCCTTTTTTATGCCGCCCAATCAGCCGGATATAACCTGACAAAAAGCTGGTAACACATTGTTACAAAGTATTAGTTACAAATTCGAGGCAAAC
>JAQTLK010000124.1 GCA_028714955.1 Sulfuricella sp. | reverse complement strand
CTTTTCGCCCAGGTACTGCACGCAGCGACCTTCGGTTCCTACCAGGCGGCCGGGATCGAGGTCATCCACCGGCTGTTCCGCGGCAAACACCAGGCCAAGGGGCAGGCACTCTACAACAGCCTGTCTTTCGGCGCGGGGGGAACGCTGGGCGGCTTGTACGCGGGTTACACCTGGGAAGCCCTAGGCCCGCAGATCACATTCTCCATCGCCTCGGCCTGCGCTGCAGTCGCATTCCTGCTGGTGTACTGGAAGCTGAAGCCGCAAATAACCGAAAACGATCAAATATAGCCCCCTCAACCCCCGTATATAGACAATTTTTTACTGGTGTATCATAGAGTTACATCCGTAACGCTCTAGCCTTGTAATTTTCTCGCTTACTTTCTGCTTGTGCAAACAAAAACAACATAATATAATCGACTGAACATGTGATCGCATGACCACATGTTCAGTCGATTATCTAATGAATCATACTCGGAGACGCCTTATGAAAAAACCACTTTCCATCAGTCTGATACTGGCCTGCAGTATGCTTGTGAGCGGTTATGCATCAGCAGAAGCGCCACTGGCTCCGGCTCCCATGCCAGTAGAAATGCAACAGATGATGAAGGTTTACAGCCCTGAACTGCGCCAGAAAGTGATGGCCCTTTCTCCCGAATTAAAGGGAACAATTCAGCAGTTGCATGCCGGCCACACCCGCCGTGCAAAGGAAACCAACCTGCGCCAGATCATGCACGAAATCCTCTCCGAATATCAAAGCATTGCCTCGTCTCTTGCGACCGACAATGCCGAGCAAGCCGCCGAATCCGCGCGGCGCCTGGCTAATCACCGCATCCCCAAAGGCGGCCTGCTCGCCTATTTCCCTCTCGACAAAGTCAACACCGCCGATCTTTCTGTATTACCAACAATGAACGCAGCCGTCGAAGGAAGCGCCCTCAAGTTGGCAGAGGCGGCTGATAAAGGCGACATGTCCATGGCCGCGTCTTACATGAGCGACATCATGACCGGTTGCGTTGCATGCCATCAGAAATTCCGTGGCGTACCTGGCGTTTCCGCCAACCTGATGACCCCTGTTAAGAAATAACCCAGCCAACACACATTCTGAGGAGAAATGATGATTAATAAAAAAATTATTGCTGTTGCCGTATCCGGGGTTATGTTCACACTGGCGCAAGGTGCCCACGCCACCAATGGCGACCAGATGCTGGGCGTCACCGCCACCCAGTGGGGCATGGGCGGCGCCATCGTGGCCGCACCACAGGATGCCGCAAGCATCATGTACAACCCCGCCGGCATTGCCGAACTGGCTATCAAGGACGTGCGTTTCGATATGGGCATCGGCGTACTCAACCCGCCGCGCAAGGCTAATGGTCAGGACAGCGACTCTGACTATTACCTGATGCCGGCTGGCGCAGTTGCTTTCAACGTCAACGACAAGCTGTTTCTAAGCATGAACATGGGGGGCATTTCCGGCAGTGGCGTCGATTTTTCCGACATAAACACTGTAGCTCCGGGAGCTCAGGCTGTCGTCACCACCAAGCAGTCCTACAAGATTGCTCCCGGCTTCGCCTACAAAGTCAGCAATCAGCTTTCGGTCGGTGCCGCACTGCAGATCGGCTACCAGAGTCTGGCGATTCACAACAACAGCTTCACCCTGCCCCAGACCCAGGTGTATGGTTATGGCATGAATGCCGGCCTGATCTACAAGATCAACAACGCGGTGCAAGTGGGTGCAAGCTGGACCAGCAAAACCAGCATGGACGAGTTCAAGTGGAACACTACCGCCGGCACCTACCGCATGACCATGGACATGCCGCAGATATTTGCGCTGGGCGTGGCCTTCAAGCCCATGCCGGGACTGCTGATCGAGGCAGATGTCAAGCACATCGGCTTCAGCGACGTACTTGACAGGGTTGCCTTCCAGACTCCAGGCGGCCCCAGCAGCATGAACTTCGGCTGGAGCGACCAGACAGTCTATGCCATCGGCGTTCAGAAGGAAATCAACGACAAAACCACGGTGCGTGCCGGCTTCAACTACGGCAAGTCACCCATCGGCCAGGAAGATGTGAACAACAACATTGGCTCGCTTGCCATCACCGAGAAGCACCTCTCGCTCGGCGTGACGCGCAAATTCAACGACAAGGTATCCGCATCGCTTGCCTATACCCATGCATTCCACAACGAGATCACCTCGAACGTGGCGCCCTACAACAAGATCGAACTGGAGCAGAACATCGTCAACGTCCAGTTGAGCTATCAATTTTAAATAGGAGAATTTCATGACTGTAGACCGTACTGTACATTTAATGGCAGGACTGGTGGTGCTGATCAGCATTGCGCTGGCCCACTACTCTGACCCAGCCTGGATATGGCTCACCGCTTTTGTCGGCGTTAACCTGGCGCAAAGCGGCGTGACCGGCTTCTGCCCACTGGCATTCATGC
The DNA here is from genome assembly GCA_028714955.1 of Sulfuricella sp. GTDB lineage: Bacteria > Pseudomonadota > Gammaproteobacteria > Burkholderiales > Sulfuricellaceae > Sulfurimicrobium. The sequence goes on along the minus strand of JAQTLK010000124.1, from coordinate 774 downwards.
TCAAAAAAGCCGGCGTCAAGGAAGGAAGTTGCTGCTCCTGAAAAGTATCTCCTAAGAGATTTGTCATTGGCCGGCACAGTACTATCGTGCTGGCATTTTTTCGTTTTTGAGGTGAGCCGACTTGCCGCACCGGCCCAATAGAGACCTATAATCGAAATGTTTCTACTATTTTGGAGCAACGAAACATCATGGTCGTAAAAAAGCGCCAATCTGCAGAAGTACGCCGCCACGACATGATCGAGGCAGCCATGGAAATCATTCGTCAGGAAGGCGTCTCAAAACTCACCACACGCTCGCTTTCGAAAGCGGTCGGCATTGCCCAGCCCACGCTGTTCCTCCACTTCGGCAACAAGAGCTATGTGCTGGTGGCGCTGGTGGATGCCGTTCAGGAACGCATGCAAAAAGAAATGGAGGGGCTCGATCTGGCCCGGTTGTCGCCACTGGAACGCCTGAAAGCGGTGATTCGCGCCCACCTGAGCTTCATCCAGAAACAGCCCGGCATCCCACGCCTGCTGTTCTCGGAAGAACTGCAAAGTGGTGACCCCGTTTTCCGTGACCGCATGAACCAGCTGGTGCAATTTTTCCTGAAATTTATTGCCGGACTCATCAGCGTTGGCCAGGAAACGGGTGAAATACGCTCCGACATTATTCCCCAGCAGGCCGCCTGCCTGCTGATCGCAGCCGTTCAGGGCCTGGCCTTCCGCTGGATTCTCTCCGAACACCGCTTCGAACTGGCGGAGCAGGACGAAATCATCATCACCACCCTGATCGAAG
>JAQTLK010000123.1 GCA_028714955.1 Sulfuricella sp. | reverse complement strand
GCGATCGCCAGGCCCAGCCCGCTTCCCCCGGTCGCGCTGCTGCGCGAGGATTCGAGGCGGAAAAATGGCCGGAACACGCTTTCCACCTGGTCGGGCGGAATGCCCGGGCCGCGGTCGAGCACCCGGACTACGATATCTTTCCCACACATGCATTCGATCGTAATCGGCAAGCCCGCGCCATAGCGCACCGCGTTGCCGATCAGGTTGGCGAGAATGCGCCGCAGCGCCATGGGTCCAACCGGACGTACGCAGGGCTCCTGTCCTGGCCATTCGATTTGTGCGCCGCCGTTTCTGGCGTCGATGACCAGTTCCTGCAACAGGCTGGTGAGATCGGTTTCCTGCGCGGCTTCCATTTCCAGGCCGCGACTGAGTTCGATGAACTCGCCGATGAGACGGTTCATTTCTTCCAGGTCGTGCTGCAGGCGGTCGACCAGTTTCGTGTCGGCGCCCCTGGGCAGCATTTCCACCGCCAGGCGCATGCGCGCCAGCGGGGTGCGCAGGTCGTGGGAAATGCCGGCTAGCAGGGTGGTGCGATTGGCGAGCAACTCCTGCACCTGCAGCGCCATGCGGTTGAAGGTGCGCGCCAGGCTGGCCAGTTCGTCGGGGCCGCTTTCCGGCAGGGTTTCCGGCGCGTTGCCCTGGCCGACGCGCTCGACCGCCGCGGAAAGTTTTGCCAGTGGCCGACTGATGCGCCGCGCCAGGATGACCGATGACAACAGGGTGAGCGCAACGGTGGTGGACAGCACCAGCAGCAAGGCCGCGGAAGGGTTCACGCCGAGATGCTCGCGAGGAAAACCGATACGAATCAGCTTTCCGCCAGTGTGGATTTCCACCCAGAACCAGGTCTGCTCCCATTTTGTGATCTTGACCTCAATGGGCTGGCCGAGGCGTTTTTCGAGGGCATTTTCCAGCATGAAGAGGTAGGGCATGAACAGGTGCTGGCGGCTCGGCAGCGGCGTGGTGGCCTGGAACAGCCAGAGGTTGTCTTTCCTAGCCAGTTCCAGCTCGAAATCGGGGCGTGTTTGCGGCGGCAGTTCCACCCAGGTCTGGGCGGAAAGTACAATCAGCGCGGCGAGGTCGTCCGCCGAACGCTTGGACATGGGTTGCATGACGAAAAACACCGCCACCGACAGCGTAATGGCCTGAAAGATGAGCAACGCTAGGGCAAGCGTTGCGGCGGTGCTGCGAAACAGCGAATGGCGGCGCATTACGCCGCTTTATCCCGGGGTGAAAACAGGTAGCCTTCGCCCCACACGGTGCGGATATAACCCGGTGCGGAGGGGTCATCCTCGATCTTGCGCCGCAACCGCGTCACGCGCACGTCGACGCTGCGGTCGAAGGGGGCGCGCTCATAGCCCTTGATCAGGTCCACGAGGGTGTCACGGCTCAGCACACGGTTGGGGTGTTCGACAAATATGCGCAGCAGGTTGAATTCGCTGGTGGTCAGCGCCACTTCCTCACCGTTGCGGTCCAGGCGATGGGCATCGCAGTCCAGACTGAATGGGCCAAACCTGTAGATTTCACCAATTCTTTCCTGCTGCGTGGCCCCCATGTCCTGCTTGCGCCGCAGGACGGCACGGATGCGCGCCAGCAGTTCGCGCGGGTTGAATGGCTTGGCAAGGTAGTCGTCCGCGCCCACCTCCAGGCCGATGATGCGGTCGATATCCTCGCCGCGCGCCGACAGCATGATGATGGGCTGACCGCCTTGTGCACGCAATTGGCGTGCCAGCGTCAGACCGTCTTCTCCCGGCAGCATCAGGTCGAGAATCACCAGATCCGCGAAATGTTGTGCCAGGTGGCGCTTCATCGCGTTGCCGTCGGCGACGCTTTTGACTACATAACCCTGTTCCGCCAGATACTGTTCGAGCAATTCACGCAGGCCCGGGTCGTCGTCTACCACCAGAATGTGCTTGTTGTCCATGGAGTGACTATACAGGATGACCTTCTTTAACGGGTCTGTGGTAACACACTGTTACAAATGGGCATGACCCGGAAATTCCAGCGCAACAATCCTCCTTCATTATGGCCACATCAGGAATGCAACCTGATGTGAAACCAACCAACAGGAGAGACATGATGAATCAGAGAAGATTTTTATACCATGCGGCGCTGGCTTTTGGTCTTGTGGCGGCAGTTCCTGTGTTTGCGGAGGATGCTCCTGCTGTGGATCCTTCCCGCATGACCCAGCAGGAGCGCGAGGCCTATCGCACTGAAAGGCAGTCCGGCATGACCGCCGAACAGCGTGTCGAGGCGCAGGCATCCCATCGCCAGGGAAGCGGCGCCCAAGGACAGGGCACCATGGCGCGCGACGGCTCCGGTTCCGGCGGACAGTATGGCGGCATGGGCGGCGGGCAGGGCGGCGAGCGCCGCAGGGGCCGCTGATTTACAGGCAAGCCATGCTGCAGCAGGTCGTCCAGCGCGTCAGAACGTGAAATTGAAAATTCAAATTCAACCCAGACTAGCCATTAGCGCTCGTAGGGGCGGCTTTAGCCGCCCATTGGCGAATGAATTCGCCCCTACGGCGTATCATTCTGCAAAAATCAGGGCTATGGATTATCTGGGTTCAAAAGGAGCATGCCATGAAGCAATCCATTTCCCGCCGTCATTTCCTTACCGGTTCCCTTGCCGCGGCGACGCTGGTCAGCGCCCCCGCATTTGCCCGCGGTGGGCGCGCCAGCAGTCAGGCGGCAGTTGTTCCTCTGTCCGTTAGCGAACACGATTTGCTCATTTTCATGCGTGAGGAAGAAAAACTGGCACGGGATGTTTATCTTGCGATGTATAACATGTGGCGGCACAACGTCTTCAATAACATCGCCGTTTCAGAGCAGCGGCATATGGATACGATGAAAAAGCTGCTGGACAAATACCAGATTCAGGACCCGGCCCAATCCGCGGCAGGCGCATTCACCGATCAGGGCCTGCAGTCATTGTACGATACACTGATCGCGAGAGGCTCGAAATCCCTTGTCGATGCCCTGATAGTGGGTTGCACGATCGAGGATGTGGATATAAAGGACTTGCAGATCGCGATCGACAGCGCGACGCATGTTGACCTGGACGTGACCTTTCAGCACCTGATGGAAGGTTCCGGGAATCACCTGCGTGCCTTTGTCTCTGCTCTGGGCGCGGAAGGTGTGAGCTATGTTCCGCAGTACATCAGTGGGGATCTGTTCAACGCCATCATCAGCCTATAATTGCTGAAAACCTCGGATAATTTTTAACCTAGGAGCCTGTCGGACTTGAAGGAAATCGGCTGCAAATCCGCCTGGGCGGTCCATATTTCACCGCTTTTTTGGTCAATAGAATAACTATTGACCTGCAAAACCGG
>JAQTLK010000122.1 GCA_028714955.1 Sulfuricella sp. | reverse complement strand
GTAACCGGTAACTGAGCGGCGTTGCGCTCACCTCACCTATGCCGGGAGTGGACATCTGAACGGCGCATCAAATAAAAAGCAAAGAAGCTTTCACTCAATCGTTTCAAGTGCGCGCGATCCTCATATACGGCGGAACAGAGACCGCCACGCTCACGTATGCCCAATCCCACGACCAGACGATACGCCATAGGGCCATCGCCAGGGGGCAAGTTGTCCAGCACCGTGGAGCCTGTTTTCTTCTCATGCGCGCACCAGGCAGGAAACCACGTCGCATCAAGATCGCCCAGGTCCGCCTGGAAGTCTCGCCAATCTTGTGCCAGCGCCGCATCGCTCATTTCCTCAACGAAGACACTGAACCGCCGGGGTGCAAGCCACGCGAAGCGCAACGCCGCGCGTCTGGCCGGTTCCGTTTCCCCGCAACCGTAATACCCCAACCCCAGCCAACGTTGCACCGCCGCACGCATGGCCGCACCGGGGATGCCTTGGACCGTGCGCACGACATCGGAAGATTGCCGCGCGCGCAAATAGAGTTCAGCCGAGAAACAATCGCGGTGTTCGGGGCCGATGCCCGCCGCCTCCGATGCACGGGCAAGATCGGACCAGCTCTGGCGTACCAGCGCACGCCCAGCCTCACCCATCATGGTGGCCGCAGGCATAATCCGTTGCATGATCAATTGCTCCGCTGCGGCGACAGCTGCCGGGGTACGCGGCCAGCCCGGATCGTTATGCCCGCTGGGCCAGTTGTCCACGAAATCACACAGCACCTGGAAGTGAAGTAGCCCGTCATACGCCGGGTCTGCCGACACCAGGGATTGCAGCGCCTGCCGGGATGCCGTGCGATCGAACCGGCTCAGCGCCGCAATCAGCGCATTGGCGCGCTGAACCGGCACCGAATCCGCAAAAATATCGAGCTGCTGCATAACCGGCACGCCTACCCTGAACGGCAGAGGTCGGAACGCAACGGATTGTCCGCGAAGTTCTGCTTCCACAGCCTGGGGGTGAGCAGATGGACATCGGCTGCGGGATGGCTGGCGACACGCTGAAGGACATCGACCAGATAGTCGTAGGGATCGACACCGTGCAGGCGGCAGGTGACGATCAGACTTTGCACGATACCGACGTGCCGGGCACCCAGTTCGGTCCAGGAGAACAGCCATGCCTTCCGGCCCATGGGGATGGCGCGCAAAGCCCGTTCCAGATGGTTGGTGTCGATGGGCACATCCGGGTCGCCCAGAAAGACTTCCAGTTCGACCCGTCGCTCACGGGCATAAGCCAGGGCGGCGGTGAGGGGGTTCTTCGGCAACAGGCCCTGTGCTTCGAATTGCCGGGCGACCCAGGCAAAGAAGCGTTCGACCAACGGTTTGGCGTGAGTCAGGCGGTAGTCCCGTTTCTTCCCGCCGACGAGGCGCTTGTCACGGATATGCGCCTCGACCGCGTAAAGCGCGCCGATCTGGTCAAGGGCTTCGCCCGCAAGTTTGGGCTCGGTGCCTTGCGCGTCAAAGAACTTGCGCCGGGTGTGCGCCCAACACTGGGCGTGGGTGAGACCGCGCTGTTCAGCGTAGCTGGCATAGGCGGCGTAACCATCCGAGAGCAGCACCGCGCCTTCTACCGCATTGAGCCCGAGGGCGTCCTGGACATGTTCGGCCCGGCGACTGGGGAAGAAGGGGAAGCACACTTCGTCCCGTTCGCCATAGACCGGCCAGAAATAAGCCTGCTTCATCTTGCCCGCACCATTTTGCCCGGCCTTGATCGGTGTTTCGTCCATGGCTTTGACACGGGAGGCGCGGATCGAGGCAAACTGGGCCTCATAGATGGGTTCGAGCAAGCCTGCGCCCTGCTGGCACAATTGGGTGAGCCAGGGCCGGCTAACGGTGAAGCCGGCGTCCAGCAGACGCTGATGTTGGCGGTACAGGGGCAGGTGGTAGGCGAACTTGTCGAGTAGCAGGCCGGCGATGAAACTGACGTCGGCGCGACTGCCGTCGATCACGCCCTCTGGCGCGCTCGGGCAGGTAATGGCCTGGGTGTCGATGCGCTTGATTACCGGGCGTACGTATTTGATGACCACGTAGCTGCCGGGGCGCTGGGCCAGACGGAAAGTTTCCCTGGTGCCGATGACTTCGAATTGCTCAGGCGTCAGGCCGGCGATGTCCGGGTTGGGGAGTTCGATGGTTTCCACCGGAACGCGGGTCTCGTCAAAGAAACGCACGGATTCCGCATCGGCATCCGGCGCTTTCGGCGTATTGCGCCGGACATGGGCGGCGACGGGACGCGTCGGGTGTTCTGGGGGCGTACCGGGTTGGGGAATGCTCAGCACTTCGCCCAGGCTCAACTGCGAGCAGGGCATTTCGATGCTGCGCTTTTCGCTCTTCTGGCCGAAGATCTGGCGGCGGAACCAGTCCAGTTGGTGCTTGAAGCCTGCGATCTGCTGCTGGAGCTGGTCTATTTGCCGCGCCAGAACGGCCCGGTGGCCGGCCAGATCGACGATTTGCTGTGGGCTGAACGCCGCAGCTTCATCGAGTGTTGGAAGCGCCATGGAGGGGGCCGAAATCATGCCGACATTATACCGCAAGGCGTTGTAGTAGAGCGCTTTTCCGGTGTTTCGTCGGGATGCCGGTAGCGTTTTCTGTAGCGCCCAGGCTCAATGCCTTCGAGCAATAGCTTGAGTCCGGTCCAGTCCATTTCGCGGGTGGCGACGTGGCGCCAATCGGACAGGAAGCGACCCGATTCCAAGCGCTTTGCCCACAAACAGAAACCGGTGCGGTCCCAGTAAAGCACCTTCATCTGGGTTGCCCGCCGGTTGATGAAAACGAACAGGTGACCGGACAGCGGGTCTTGTTGCAGTCCGTGGCGGGTGAGCGCATATAGGCCATCGAAGGATTTGCGCATATCGACGGGTTGGCCATACAGATGGACCCGTAGTTGGCCTTCGGGGAAAAACATCAGCCGCGCACCAGGTGCAGGATCAAGCCGCCGCCCAGATCCAGCTTCAGTTCCAGGCGTCCGTCCGATAGCGGTGCTTTGTCCGACAGGCGCGCGGGTTTCAATGTCCCCAGATCGACAAAGCCCGCCCCCGAATCGCATGGCAGATCACGCTCGTCTGCTCGTCCGAGCAGCCCGCGCCAGCGATAAAAAGTCGCCTTGCTGACTCCCGCCTGCCGACAAAACGCCGCGACGCTCAGCCCGCTCGCCGAAAAGCGCGACAGCAGTTCGCGCCTTGCCTCCGCATCCAGTCGTTTCCGACTCGCCTTCCCCATACTTCCAGCCATCTTATAGCCTCCCACGATTCAGTGATCCTGGGTGCTATTGTCCTGATCTTCGCCGACGGGGGAAGAACGCGGGATAGTTACCGGTTAC
>JAQTLK010000121.1 GCA_028714955.1 Sulfuricella sp. | reverse complement strand
TGGTTGCATGGGAGCAAGATCGAAACAACAGCTTGAAGAAAATCAACTGGCAATTTACAACTTCGGATGCGCGGATCAAGCTGACGCGACTTTATCCGAAATTATAATTGTTACATGGTACTAGTTCGGGTCTGTCAGGACGTAAAAAAGCCGCAAACCCCTATTTATCGTGGTTTGCGGCCTTTCTCGGTACTGCTCGGAATGTTAAATGGTGCCGGATGTCGGAATCGAACTGACGACCTTCGCATTACAAGTGCTCAAGAAATAGCATTTCTCTGCGTTGATCGAGATTGATAAATTTCGTCTAAATACAATAAAAACAATACTTTGTTAAAAATATTAGTTGATCCGCATTGATACCTATTTGTATAATTTGGCGCAACAGGGGAGCAATGGGGGAACAACAGACTTCTATTGCTCCCGGCGCACAAGGGGTACGGCAATGACACGCAAGACTGAACGAATTCACCTGACACCAGACCGCATCCGCAAGATGGCATCTCCGACAGAGGGGCAATCTATCTATATCTTTGATGATGATCCAAGACAGCTGTGTGTCCGCATCACCCCTGCGGGTGCAAAGTCTTTTGTGTTTTCGGGAAAACTGAACAGAACGCCACTGCGTTTAACCATCGGAGCTACTGCAACATGGAGCCTGGACGACGCCCGCACCGAAGCGCGTCGCCTCCAAGTCTTGATTGACCAAGGCGATGACCCGCGCCAAGTGAAAGCCGATAAGAAAGCCGCTGCCGAAGCCAAGCGGGAAGAAGCACGATGTGCAGAAGCTCTTGCATTAGATGTATGGCAAACCTATATCGAGGCCCGCACCCCGCGATGGAGCGCCCGAAGTTTGCTAGACCATCAACGTCTCTCTTCTGCTGGGGGTAAGCCAAAGACCCGAGGCCGTAAAAAGGGTGAGGGGGACACAACCCAGCCCGGGGCATTGCGACCATTGCTGTTACTGCCGCTGGTGAAACTTGATACAGATCGTGTACGGGCTTGGTTGAAGGAAGAAGCAAGCCGACGCCCTACACAGGCCAGAAACGCATTTGTTCGCCTGCGGGCTTTTCTAAATTGGTGTGCCGACCAGCCTGAGTACCGAGCCTACACAAACGTCGATGCTTGCGCTGCCCGCCTTGCCCGCGACGAACTGCCAAAAAAGGTTGCAAAAGATGACTGCCTGCAACGCGAACAATTGCCTCTGTGGTTTGAGCACGTGCGCCGACTGGGAAACCCGGTGCATTCTGCATACTTGCAAGCCCTATTGCTAACCGGTGCCCGAAGAGAGGAATTGGCAAGTCTGAGTTGGCTCGATGTCGATTTTCAGTGGAAAAGCATCGTTATCAAGGACAAGATAGAAGGTCGCCGCACTATACCGCTTACGCCCTTTGTTGCTTCACTGCTGGAGTCGTTACCACGCCGCAATCAATGGGTGTTTTCAAGTCCTACGGCAGCATCTGGCAGACTTACTGAACCACGCACTGGGCACAACAAGGCATTGACCGCAGCCGGCCTGCCTTCACTTTCTTTGCATGGCTTGCGGCGTTCATTTGGTACGCTTGCGGAATGGGTTGAATGCCCTGCTGGTGTATCTGCGCAAATTATGGGGCACAAGCCAAGCGCAATTGCAGAAAAGCACTACCGCCGCCGTCCGCTCGACCTGTTGCGTAGCTGGCACGTCAAGATTGAAACGTGGATTCTGGAGCAAGCAGGGATTAAGCAAGAGACAGAGGTCGCCGCACAGGTGCTTAAGATAGTCGCCTGAATTTCGTGACACCAGGCTGATAACGATCACTTGCCCTTATCTTATCTTTAAGCCGTGCTTTCAAATCGGCGAACAGATTGAAGGTTGCGCCCGATTGGGTACCTGAACTTCGTCCCCGCACCTCCTCATCCATCACGCGGGAATGTTCATTGTCGTGACAGTACAGGCAGAGCAACTCCCAGTTGCTGCCATCTGATGGATTGTTGTCGTGATTGTGGTCTTTGTGGTGCACCGTCAACTCGCGCAAGCGCACCCCCGAAAACTCGCGGCCGCAGCGACCACAAATCCATGGGAACAATTTAAGTGCTTGCCCACGATAAGTGGCTTCACGCTCGCTGCTATGGCGACGTGCCTCAGCAACGACACGGTCAAGTCATGCTAAATCAGGTGTAAGCTAAGCCATGGCAGAATACCGTGTTGACTGGGAATTACCAGGCCAAAGCGTAGGGTTCAGATCGAGGTGGTGCAGGACCTGGGGATGCCCTCTACGTTCAAAGCATCATCACAACCAGCCAATTTGGGTTTGTAATTTTTCCATTTGGACGATAGCTTCTTCAGGTATACCTGCGTGAGTCGCTTCTGCTCTTGGGTGGTTTCTGCAGCATTATTTTTTTCGATAAACTCACAGCGGACATTATTGTCAGGCGTATTGCCATACTGTTTTGTTGCCTGAGTCATGCATTCCTCACGCGCCATCTTTTGGTCATCCGCCTGTGCCAAACAAGCAGAAAACGACACCATACCAACGAAAACAGACAACACTACCTTTTTCAAATATTTCAAGATTCGCTCCTTATTCTATGCAATCGGAATGTAACTATGGCTCATATCAACAAGATAGACAACCGGATATTCACTTCAGATCGCTTTGAACCTGGGTATTATTTTAAAACAGTGCAAGGAGTGGAATAAATCCCCAGTGCATCGTCTAGTTCGTAGGAAACTTTCATATCAACCCCGCCAGCACCGCTAGCGCCCGAACTTGATTGGTAGCTGATATACAACGGCTTGTACCCCGGCTTTTCAAATTTGTAGAATTCAACGCTGTTAGAAGCCGAATCATCATCGCACGAAGTCTTAATTTTTGATGCCTTTCCTATTCCAAATGCTTCTATGCCCAGCGATTCGTTGGAAATAGATATTTGAATATCAGTGATAAAAGTTCTTGCGCCATTAACTTTTATTTCCGTTGCCCCGACATTTGGATTTTTGTCTTTGCCAACTTTGGTTTTGCCAACCATCGTGCTGTCGTGTGCACCAGATTCATGATAGGGCCATTTCCACTTTACCCCTTTTATTTTCGATGTGTCCTCCCAGCCATTATTTGTATAGCTGGCGCTGGCTGAAGATTTTATGGCCATTGCGTCAATGACCGACTCAAACTGTGCCGCATTCACAGCCGGAGTAATGAAAAACAATATTAGCGAAGTTTTAACCCGAATCTTTCACAAACTCGGCAATCAATGCCAATGGTATTGTTCCGGGGGCACCATGGCGTGGAGAAGAGCGAATGTGGGTAGGACAGCAGGCCATGCCGTGCGGTTTTTGGCCATCGCGACACCGAAATCGGTGTCCGTGCCACAGTCGTAGCGCGTTAAG
>JAQTLK010000120.1 GCA_028714955.1 Sulfuricella sp. | reverse complement strand
TTGATGGTGGTGTCGAGGCCTGCATCGCGGTGTAGCACCACCTGGATGTTTTCATGCTCCAGCAGGCGCGCCAGGCTGTCGCCCGCCTCGTCCTTCCCCACGACCGAAAGCAGCGCCACGCGGGCGCCCAGCGCGGCGGCATTGCGCGCCACGTTGGCGGCACCGCCGGGGCGCTCCTCGGTTTTGCTGACATGCACCACCGGCACCGGTGCCTCCGGGGAAATGCGGCTCACCTCGCCGAACCAGTAGCGGTCGAGCATGACATCGCCGACGATCAGGAGACGTGCCTGCGAAATATCCGGGATTTTCATGAATGGGTAATGAGTAATGTGTGATGGGCAATGGGTGATGCGAGAGGGTTTTCATCCCCATCACTCATCACCCGTTACGCGCTTATAGTCTTCCGATCGGGAAGTATTCCAGTCCCGCTTCACGTACCATTTTCGGTTCATACAGGTTGCGGCCGTCAAAGATCACCGGGTTCTTCAGCCTGGACTTGATGACGCCGAAATCGGGGGCGCGGAATTCCTTCCATTCGGTGACGATGGCCAGCGCGTCTGCATCGGTGAGAGCGGCAGTGGGGGACTCCACCAGTTTCAGGCGCGGGTCGTCGCCGTAAATGCGATGCGTCTCTTCCATCGCGGCGGGGTCGTAGGCCGCCACCGTCGCGCCCATTTTCCACAGACCTTCGATCAGCACGCGGCTGGGCGCTTCGCGCATGTCGTCGGTGTTGGGCTTGAACGCCAGTCCCCACAGCGCGATGCGCTTGCCGGAAAGGTCGCTGCCGAATCTCCGCGCGATCTTTTTCAGCAGGATGTGCTTCTGTTCGTCGTTGGCATCTTCCACGGCCTTCAATACCTGCAGTTCAACGCCGTTGGCGCGCGCGGTACGCTGCAGCGCCTGCACGTCCTTGGGGAAACAGGAGCCGCCGTAGCCGCAGCCGGGATAGAGAAAATGGTAGCCGATGCGCGGGTCTGAGCCGATGCCGTGGCGCACGTTCTCGATATCGGCACCGAGGATCTCCGCCAGGTTGGCAAGCTCATTCATGAACGAGATGCGCGTGGCGAGCATGGCGTTGGCTGCATATTTGGTGAGTTCGGCGGACTTGATGTCCATCACGATGAGACGTTCGTGATTGCGCTGAAACGGCGCGTAGAGCGCGCGCATCAGTTCGCTTGCCCGGGCGTCGTCGGTTCCCACCACGATGCGGTCGGGACGCATGAAATCCTCCACTGCCGCGCCTTCTTTGAGAAATTCCGGGTTGGACACCACGCTGAAGTCGAGCGCCGAGCCGCGTTTCTGCAGTTCTTCCTGCACCGCGGCGCGCACCCGGTCGGCCGTGCCGACCGGCACCGTGGACTTGTCCACGATGACCTTGTATTCATTCATGTGCTGGCCGATGGCGCGCGCCGCGGCGACCACGTATTGCAGGTCGGCCGAGCCGTCTTCGTCCGGCGGCGTGCCCACCGCGACGAACTGGATCGTGCCATGAGCGGCGCTTTCCGCCACATCGGTCGTGAAGCGCAGGCGTCCGGCAGACTGGTTGCGCCGTACCATGTCTTCCAGGCCGGGTTCGTAAATGGGAATCTGGCCTTGCTTGAGCATGCCGATCTTGCGTTCGTCCAGGTCCAGGCAGACCACATCATTGCCGACTTCTGCCAGGCAGGTGCCGGTCACGAGGCCGACATAGCCGGTTCCGATAATGCTGATTTTCACTTTGAGTCTCCGTTGTTTGCAATTTCTTGCCGGATCGCCTGCAGCGCTTGCAGGGGATCCAGGGACTGGGTGATGGGTCGCCCGATCACCAGGTAATTTGCGCCCGCGCGCAGTGCTTCGGTCGGGGTCATGACGCGATTCTGGTCGTCCTTGCCGACGCCGGCCGGGCGGATGCCGGGAGTCACCAGGCAGAAGTCCGGCCCTTGTTCCTGGCGCAACATCTTTGCTTCCTGGCCTGAACAGACTACGCCGTCGAGATGACAACTGTGTGCTAGTCGTGCCAGGCGCCGTACCAGTTGATGCGGCGCTTGGTTGATGCCCAGGTCGGCCAGTTCATTTGCACTCATGCTGGTGAGTACGGTAACGGCAACCAGCTTGGGGCGGTTGGGCGTGTTCTCCAGCGCTTCGCGGGCGGCGGTCATCATGGCGCGACCGCCCAGCGCATGCACGTTGACCATCCACACGCCGAGCGCGGCTGCTGCCCTGCATGCCTGGGCAACGGTATTCGGGATGTCATGGAATTTGAGGTCGAGGAATACGTCATAGCCCTGCCCGACCAAATGCTCAACCCATGCGGGTCCCGCCGCGGTAAAAAGTTCCTTGCCGACTTTCAGTTTGCACAACTGCGGATCGAGCCTGGCAACCAATGCAGATGCCGCATCGGCGGTCGCGTAATCCAGTGCTACGATGATTTTAGCGTCGCTTGTCATGTAAGGTCCTGATCTTCTGTACGTTTTGGAGGGAAGCTTTCCCATCCGCCACAAGCGGGGCAGTGCCAATGGAATTGCCTTGCCTTGAAGCCGCAGTTCTCGCAGTGATAGAGTGCGAGGCGCTGGCTGTGCTGGTGGATGAGGTTCTTCACCAGTCCGATATCTTGCCGGCGTTCGGCCGGCGCGTCCAGCAAGGCCGCTTCGAGTAACTTGTCCAGCCCCAGCAGGCTGGGGTTGCGGCGCAACTCGTCACGCACCAGTTCATAGGCGGCGCGTGAACCCTCCTGTTCCAGCGCGGCCTGAAACGCGGTGCTCAACAGGTCAATGGAAGGTGCCTGCGCGAGGTAGGCACGCAACAGGGCAAGGCCTTCAGTGTTCTGCCTCAGCGCCCGATAGCTGGTGAGAAGGCGTTCCGCCGTCAGGGGAAGGTAGGCTGGATTCTGGGTTTCGATGAGTTTCCAGAACTGGATGGCTGCGGCGTGCCGGTTCGCCTGGGCTTCCATGTCTCCCAGCATCAGGTTGGCGCGCGCGCAGGCACGCGAGGTTTGCAGGGCCTGCTCGAGATGGCGGCGCGCGGCATCCAGAGCGGAACGGGCGATTTCGCTTGCTGCCAGTTCGCAGTAAAACTGGGCGATTTCGCGCTGGTATGAGGTCGGGGACGTGGCGCTCAGTTGCTGCGCGATGGCAACGGCATTTTCCCATTCGCGCTCCTGCTCATATATTTCGAGCAGGAATTTGCGGGCCTGCTCGCCATAAGCGGTCTGGCTCAGGCCGCTGAAAACCTGTTCCGCGCGATCCAGCAGCCCGGCCTTGAGGTAATCCTGGCCAAGTTCGAAGGATGCTTTCAGCTTCTTGTCGGCGTCGAGGTCGGTGCGATCGACCAGCGTCTGGTGCATGCGAATGGCGCGCTCCACTTCTCCGCGGCGGCGGAACAGGCCGCCCAGGGCAAAATGCAGCTCCACCGTTTCCGGGTCGGCGCGCACGACCTCGATGAACGACTCGATTGCCTTGTCCTGCTGTTCGTTGAGCAGAAAATTCAGCCCCCTGAAATAGGCGTCCGGCAGGCTGCGGGACTCGGACTGGATGTGCTTGATGTCGATGCGCGCAGCGAGCCAGCCGAGACTGAAAAACAGTGGCAAGGCCAGCAACCACCAGTATTCAAATTCCATTATCCTAGAAACCTCAGTTGGACGGGCTGGAGTGTGCGGTTTTTTG
>JAQTLK010000119.1 GCA_028714955.1 Sulfuricella sp. | reverse complement strand
CTAGAGAAAACACCTCACCCCTCACTCTTTACTCCTTACTGATTTAATGTGCTTCGCTATCAACTATGGCCTGGTAGGCGGCTGCATCGAGGAGGCCATCGAGGTCGGCGGCGTTGTCCGGCTTGAGCCTGAACAGCCAGGCGGCATAGGCGTCCTGGTTGAGGGTTTCCGGGGCGTTCTCGACCTCGGTGTTGGCGGCGATGACTTCGCCCGCGATCGGCGCATAAACGTCGGAAGCCGCCTTGACCGATTCCACCACCGCGCATTCCTCGCCCTGGGCCAGCGTGCGTCCGAGCACCGGATTTTCCACGAACACCATGTCGCCCAGCAGTTCCTGGGCGTGGTGGGTGATGCCGACGGTCACGCTGTCGTCTGCTTCGAGCCGCGCCCATTCGTGGGATTTGGTGTATTTAAGATCGGCCGGAATAGTCATTTTTGTTCCTTCTGGAGTCGATTGTGATTGGGCTGAATTATGCCACTAAACTGGTCAAGCGTTTTTATAACAGGGCTTGCCGTTGCGCACGAAGGGGTAGCGCACCACCTGGGCGTTGAGCAGTTTGCCGCGAATTTCCACCTGCACCGTGTCACCCGTGACCACGGCGGCCGGGAGGCGCGCCAGGGCGATGGACCGGTTGAGGGTGGGAGCAAAGCCGCCGCTGGTGATTTCGCCGGTCCCGTGCGCGGTGACGACTTTCTGGTGGCTGCGCAACACCCCCTTGTCGAGCAGCAACAGGCCGGCGAGCTGGCGCGTCACGGGCCGGCTAGTTAGCGCTTGCTTGCCGATGAAATCGCGCGGGCTGGTCAAGTCGACCGTCCAGGCGAGGCCGGATTCGAGCGGGGACACGGTTTCGTCCATGTCCTGGCCATAGAGATTCATGCCGGCTTCCAGGCGCAGGGTGTCGCGTGCGCCCAGGCCGACGGGAGGCACCCCCTGTTCCAGCAGCGCCTGCCACAAAAAGGGCGCGGCCTTGGCCGGCACCATCACCTCGAAGCCGTCTTCGCCGGTATAGCCGGTGCGCGCGATGAACATGGTGCCCATCTCGGTGGCCTGGAAGGGCTTGAGGTTTGCGCTGATGTCCTGCGAACCCGGCATGGCGGCCCATAACCTGGCGCGCGCATTGGGGCCTTGCACCGCGATCATGGCGAGGTCGCGGCGCGGCGTGAGGGTGAGCGTGGGCGCCAGTTTCGCGCGCTGCGCCTCCATCCACGCCAGGTCCTTTTCCGCCGTGCCGGCGTTGACCACGATGCGGAACCAGTCCTCGCGCATGAAGTAGATGATCAGGTCGTCGATCACACCGCCCTGTTCGTTCAGCATGCAGGAATAAAGCGCCTTGCCGGGCAGGGTGAGCTTGTCGACGTTATTCGCCATCACCCGTTTCAGGAAGTCGCGCGAGCCGGCGCCGGCCAGATCCACCACCTGCATGTGGGAAACGTCGAACATGCCCGCATCGTTGCGCACCTTGTGATGCTCCTCGATCTGGGAACCATAATGCAGCGGCATGTCCCAGCCGCCGAAATCCACCATTTTGGCGCCGGCGGCACGGTGGGCGGCGTTGAGAGGGGTCTGTTTGAGCATTGTGATTCTCCAGGTGTTGTCTGCGGAATGGCGCGCGGGAAATTAAGCTGCTTTTTTCACCAACGCCTCCCGGACTCGAAGCATTACTTCGCTCCAGTCCCCAATTTTTCGCTGTTTAAACAGCCGCATGGAAGGATACCATGGACTATCGGTTCGTTCCTGCAACCAGCGCCAGTCGGGCGCGAATGGCAACAATACCCATGTCGGCTTGCCCATGGCGCCCGCAAGATGCGCTACGGATGTATCCACGCACAGCACCAAGTCAAGCTGGCCGATCAAGGCGGCGGTATCCGCGAAGTCTTCGACGTATTCCATTAAATCGTGAACATGAAGATTTGCCGCCGGTTGCCCTAGCTGGTTTGCCTCATGCCCCTTTTGCAAGCTGAAGAACGCCAAACCCGGGATGTCGCCGAGTACATTGAACTGCTCCAGTTCAAGGGAACGGTTGCGATCATTCCTGTGTCCCGGACTGCCCGCCCATACCAGACCAAGCTTCAGTGCGCCGTGCGTATCCGGAATGCGTTGCCGCCATAATTCGGCGGATTGAGGGTCGGCGATGAGATAAGGCACCTGTGCGGGCAGGTTGTCCAGCGTGGTGCCCAAATGGAAAGGCAGACTGAGCAAGGGGCAATGCACATCGAAATGAGGCAGGGATTCACCCTGGGCAATGACACGTTCGATTCCGGGTATCTGGGCAAACAGCCTTTTTAATGCGGGCTGAACCTCCACCATGATCCTGCCGCCAAGAGCGATTAGCAAGGGAACGTAGCGGATGAACTGGATGGCATCGCCAAAGCCTTGCTCAGGGTGAAGCAGGATGGTTTTCCCGTCCAGCGGTTCGCCGTTCCATGCGGGCTGAGAAAAACGCTGTGCTTGTCCCGACAGTTCCGGGGTTTTTAGCCGCCATTCATATTCTCGCCAGCCACGCGGGAAATCCCCGGTAACCAGCAACACCAGCGACAAATTCCAGTGGGCCTGGGCAAAGTCAGGCTGCAGGGCGATGGCCCGCTCGTAGCCGGGGATCGCCTCGGCTGGATGTCCGTCCGCTTCCAGCGCCAACCCCAGGTTGTTCCACGCTTCCACATAATTGGCATTCAGGTCTATGGCCTGCCGATAACACGCCACTGCCCGCTCCAACTCTCCCATGGCATGGAATACCAGGCCCAGGTTGTTATGAAAGTCGGGAATGCCCGGCAGAATCTCGATGGCGCGCTCGATCAAACTGGCGGCTTCCTCGTGATTCCCGTTTTGGTAGGAAATGACTCCCAGATATTGCATGGCTATCGCATTATCCGGCTGCTCATGCAATACCAGCCGGTAAATGGCGCTGGCATGAACCAGGTGATTCGCCTGGTGATGCTTCATTGCAACCGACAATAGCCACTGGATGTCCTCTGCCCGGTTCGATCCGCGGGCAACAGAAACAACGGGAGACTTGCCGCAACAATTCTTGTAGCGCTGGCCGCTGCCGCAGGGGCATGCCTCGTTTCTGCGCGCTGACAGCGGAGCGGAAGGCGGCCGCGCCAAGGCATCCAGTTGAAGCCGCGCTTCCCGATGGTCCGGACTGACGGCAAGAATGCGACGGAAAATTGCCTCGGAAAACTGGAATTGGCGCAGATCCCGGTAATTGATCCCTAATTGAAAGAACTGACGCGAATCAACAATGGTCTGCGGCATGTTGGCAATATAGCCTTCCAGTTCATGCGGTTCCAGAACAAGCCATATGTTGAACAATCCGTGAAAGCCAAATGGCATGCGCCTGGGGTAGGCAATCTCGAAGGAAAACCGATCCGCCACGGATTCAGGCGCAAAGCGGATGCCATGCGAGCTCTCGAGCATTGGCCGGTATTTGCGGCAAATCAGATCGTCCTCATTCTGGTTTTCTCCCGCAATGGGTATCGTCTGTGTCGCCTGCAACAGCTTTTTCGAGCGCAGGGAGAAACCGCCATTGCCGACCCGGAATGCATCCTGATGCTGTCCCCACACGGCGCCGATATAATCATGGTCAAGAAAGTCGTCAGTCCATGCGGAGGGGTTGACCACATAGCCATCCCACTGGACAAGCAATACAAAATCGGTTTCGATGTGGCGGGCCAGTTCATGCAGAATAAAGGCGGAATATTCGTCCCTGGAACGCAGAGGGGAAATTTGCACTGTTTCAATGCCTGGAGTCTCGATATTCCGGTC
>JAQTLK010000118.1 GCA_028714955.1 Sulfuricella sp. | reverse complement strand
GCTAATGGATTATCTGGGATAAGAAAGGTACCAATAAGGGACAGAAGCCGGTACCATAATAACGGGCCTTGCGGCCCGTATGCCTTTAATGCCATCTTCAGCCACCCAACCCATCGCCCCTATGATCAAAAGCATCAACCAGCGCATCGCCGAAGAACTGGGCGTGCGCGAAAACCAGGTCTCCGCCGCCGTGCAACTGCTCGACGACGGCTCCACCGTGCCGTTTGTCTCGCGCTACCGCAAGGAAGCCACCGGCGGCCTCGACGATACCCAGTTGCGCAACCTGGAAGAGCGCCTGCGCTACCTGCGCGAACTCGAAGCGCGGCGCGCCGCCATCCTCGGCAGCATCGCCGGGCAGGGCAAGCTCACGCCGGAGCTGGAAGCCGCGCTGCAGGGCGCCGAAACCAAGATGACGCTGGAAGACCTCTATCTCCCCTATAAACCCAAGCGCCGCACCAAGGCGCAGATCGCGCGCGAAGCGGGACTTGAGCCGCTGGCCCTGGCGCTGCTGGAGAATCCGAAGCTGGACCCGGAGCACAGCGCCGCCGCCTACATCTCCGCCGGGCAGGGTGTGCCGGACAGCAAGGCCGCGCTGGACGGCGCGCGCTACATCCTGATGGAGAAATTCGCCGAGGACGGCGAACTGCTGGGCGAGCTGCGCGAATACCTGTGGCGCGAAGCCTCCCTCAAGTCCACGCTGGAGGAGGGCAAGGCGGAGGAGGGGGCGAAATTCTCCGACTATTTCGCTTACCGCGAACTGATCCGCAACATCCCTTCCCATCGCGCGCTGGCGCTGCTGCGCGGGCGCAACGAGGGGATATTGCATCTCGCCCTGGTGGTGGGCGACGAGGACGCGCCGCGCAACACGCCGCATCCGTGCGAAAGCGCCATCGCCCGGCGCTTCGGCATCGCCGACCTGCGGCGCGCGGCGGACCGCTGGCTGCTGGAGGTGGTGCGCTTCGCCTGGAAGGTGAAGATTTCCACCCATCTTGAAGCCGAGCTCGTCACGCGCCTGCGCGAAGCCGCCGAGGCCGAGGCCATCAAGGTGTTCGCGCGCAATTTGCGAGACCTGCTGCTGGCCGCGCCGGCGGGGCCCAAGGCGGTGATCGGCCTGGATCCCGGGCTGCGCACCGGGGTGAAGGTGGCGGTGGTGGACGCGACCGGCAAGCTGCTCGATACCGCCACCATCTACCCCCACGCGCCGCGCAACGACTGGGACCGCTCCATCGCCGTGCTGGCGGCGCTGGCGAAAAAACATGGCGCGGTTCTGGCGAGCATCGGCAACGGCACCGCCTCGCGCGAAACCGACAAGCTCGCGGCGGAGCTGATGAAGCGCCACCCGGAGTTGAACTTGCAGAAAGTGGTGGTGAGCGAAGCGGGCGCGTCGGTGTACTCGGCCTCGGAATTCGCCGCCAATGAGTTTCCCGAGCTGGACGTCAGCCTGCGCGGCGCGGTGTCCATCGCCCGCCGCCTGCAGGACCCGCTGGCGGAACTGGTGAAGATCGACCCCAAGGCGATCGGCGTCGGCCAGTACCAGCACGACGTCAACCAGTCCGAACTGGCGCGCGGACTGGACGCGGTGGTGGAAGACTGCGTCAACGCCGTGGGCGTGGACGTCAACACCGCTTCCGAGCCCCTGCTGGAAAGGGTGTCCGGCCTGTCGTTCGCGCTCGCGCGCAACATCGTCGAATTTCGCAACAGCAACGGCGCCTTCACCAGTCGCGCCGAACTCAAGCGCGTGCCGCGCCTCGGCGACAAGGCCTTCGAGCAGGCAGCGGGTTTCCTGCGCATCGCCGGCGGCGCCAACCCGCTCGACGCCTCCGGCGTGCATCCGGAAGCCTATCCGCTGGTGCAGCGCATCCTCGACGCCAGCGGGCGCGAGCTGCGGCAGGTCATCGGCGACAGCGCCTTCCTGAAAACCCTCGATGCGCGCAAGTTCACCGACGAGAAATTCGGCCTGCCCACGGTGACGGACATCCTCAGGGAGCTGGACAAGCCGGGGCGCGACCCGCGTCCGGAATTCAGGACCGCCGTGTTCCAGGAGGGCATCGAAAGCCTCAAGGACCTGCAGCCCGGCATGGTGCTGGAAGGCGCGGTGACCAACGTCACCAACTTCGGCGCCTTCGTCGACATCGGCGTGCACCAGGACGGCCTGGTGCACATCTCGGCGCTGGCCGACAAGTTCGTCAAGGACCCGCACAGCGTGGTCAAGGCGGGCGACATCGTCAAGGTGAAGGTGGTGGAAGTGGACGAAAAGCGCCGCCGCATCGCGCTCACCATGCGCCTGTCCGAGCAGCCCGCCGCCCCGGCAGCGCGCGGCGAGATCCGGCGCGACAGCAAACCGCCGCGCCGCGAAACGCCCGCGCAGCCGCAAGGCGCGATGGCGGCTGCGCTCGCCAAACTGCGCAGAAACGGATGACCCACGACGGCATCCCGCTGGTCTTCGTCGACCTCGAAACCACCGGCGCCACGGCGGCGACGGACCGCATCACCGAAATCGGCATCGTCGAGGTCAGCGCGGAGGGCGTGAGCGAATGGAGCAGCCTGGTCAATCCGGGCGTGCCCATCTCGTCCTTCATCGAGCGACTGACCGGCATCAGCGATGCCATGGTGGCGGGTGCCCCGACTTTTGCCGCGCTCGCCGAGGAAGTGCTGGCGCGGCTGCAGGGCCGGCTCTTCGTCGCCCACAACGCGCGCTTCGATTACGGCTTCCTGCGCAGCGAATTCAAGCGCGCCGGCTACGACTTCCGCGCCACGGTGCTGTGCACGGTGAAGCTCTCGCGCAAGCTGTTCCCGCAGCACTTCAAGCACAGCCTGGACACGCTGATCGAGCGCTACGGGCTTTCGGCGGCGGGGCGTCACCGGGCGCTGGCCGACGCGCAACTGATCCACCAGTTCTGGCAGCGAATCCACCGCGACCTGCCCCACGAAACCATCGCCCAGGCGGTGACCCTGCTCACCGCGCAGCCCGTCGTGCCGCCGCAACTGGATGCCGGCCTGGTGGAAGAAATGCCGCAGGGCCACGGGGCGTATGTCTTTTACGGCGAGGACGATGCGCCGCTCTTCGCGGGCAAGAGCAGCAACGTCAGGAAGCGCGTGCTGGCGCACTTCGCCGCGCCGGGGGATGCCGCCCTCTGCGCGGAGATCAGGCGGGTCGAGTGGATCGAGTGCGCCGGGCCGGTCGGTGCGCTGCTGCAGGAAGCGGCGCTGCTGCGCAAGCTGCATCCCGCGCACAACCGCCCGGCGCGCCGCGGCGACGAGGAACTGTGCGCCTGGCGCCTGGTCGAGCAGGCAGCGGGCCGCTTCGTCCCAGAACTGGTGCTCGCCGGCGAAGCCGATTTCGCGCGCGACGAAAATCTCTACGGCCTGTTTTCCTCGCCGAAGGAAGCGCGCAAGCGGCTGCAGGACCTCGCCCGCGCGCACCATCTTTGTCTCTCCCTGCTGGGGCTGGAAGCGCTGCCGCCCGGCGCGCCCTGCTCGGCCCATGAGGCCGGGCGCTGCCTGGGCGCGTGCGTGGCGAAGGAGGACGTTTCGCTGCACAGCGCCCGCCTCATGGCCGCGCTGGCCAGGCTGAAAACCACGCCCTGGCCGTTCCCCGGCGCGGCGCTGCTGCTCGAAGGAGAGGAAGGCTACGCGCGCGAAGCCCACGTCGTCGACGGCTGGTGCTACCTCGGCACGGCGCGCGCCGAGGGCGAGGTCGAAGCCTTGCTGGCAGGCGCCCGGCCGACCTTCGAACGCGATACTTACAGGATTCTGAGCAAATTTGCAGGCCGCATGCAGGCGGTCGGTTGAGGCTGGCGGAAGAATCGG
The DNA here is from genome assembly GCA_028714955.1 of Sulfuricella sp. Classification (GTDB taxonomy): domain Bacteria; phylum Pseudomonadota; class Gammaproteobacteria; order Burkholderiales; family Sulfuricellaceae; genus Sulfurimicrobium. The sequence goes on along the minus strand of JAQTLK010000118.1, from coordinate 31 downwards.
ATCAGGCTGGAATTTCCATCATTACGGTGGC
>JAQTLK010000117.1 GCA_028714955.1 Sulfuricella sp. | reverse complement strand
TGGCACAACTGAGACATCCGTTGTGTTTGGGTGACGTAAGAACCCCAACATTTCTCCCGCCATTTATTGCGGAAGTTGATCTGCCCGTCATGCCCAGGAGCGAGTCAACAATTCATCCAGTGCATCGGCGATGCGGTCTCCATCCCTGGCGAGGGAATCCGCTTTTTCGCCCAACTGTTCCAGCGCTACCGACACCATCTCCAGCGGGTGCAGCACCACCTCCACCCCTTCCACGGTGAAAACAGGATTCATGCGCGAGCCGACAAATGCATTGGGATTGCCCAGCGCGCTACGGCGTACCAATGGAACCACTACGCGGCGGCGGTATTTGTCGAACAGGGAGGATTGAACCACTACCACGTAGGGAATCGTCTCCCGCCGTTGCCCTGTATTCCGGTGAACGTCAAATTGAGCCATTACAGGGTTGAGTGCTCGTCGGCAAACGAGCCTGCACGTTCGTTAAAGTCGTTCCATGCTTCAGTCGCGGTGTCGGCATGACGCGCCTTGGCTTGTCGTGCCTCGTTCTGTTTTGTTACATAGTCGGCTAGTAGCGATTCAACGACTGCCGAAAGATTGTTGGTCATCCCTTTTGCCTGGGCCACCAGGTCTTCGTTCAGCGTCAGGTTGACAGGGCGCTTGCGCGCTTGATTCCCTTGAGTAACTCTCATGGCGACACCTCCTGTGCGTATGGTATGCGCATTGCCATTGTTTGGGAAGCGTGTTTGGGTAACGAAGCCTCCCAATACTTTCTTGCTTCTCGTTTCAGAAAATAGTACCGCCTTGTCGTAATCGTCCAAATCAAGCACTATCGGGTGGACTGACATGCGACATAGGCGAAAAAGCAATGGATAAATCCAATAGAGGCGTGCAGGGCGCAGAAGTGGAAAATTTCCTGCGTAGCCTGCAGCAGGAGATCGTGGATAAACTCTCCCGCATCGAGGGGCGGCCTTTCCTGCACGACGCCTGGGAGCGCGCCGAGGGCGGCGGTGGCGTCAGCCGGGTGCTGGAAGATGGAGAGGTGTTCGAGCGCGCGGGGGTGAATTTCTCCCATGTGCGGGGGAATGCCCTGCCGCCATCGGCCTCGGCCAGTCGCCCGGAACTGGCGGGGCGCAGCTTCGAGGCGATGGGCGTTTCGCTGGTCATCCATCCGCGCAACCCCTATGCGCCGACCACCCACATGAATGTGCGCTTTTTCGTCGCCACCAGGCCGGGAGCGGAGGCGGTGTGGTGGTTCGGCGGCGGCATGGACCTGACGCCGTACTACGGCTTCGAGGAGGATGCCGTCGCCTTTCATCGCGCCTGCCGCGATGCGCTGGAGCCGTTCGGCGCGCACTACTACCCGCGCTTCAAGCGGGGTTGCGACGAGTATTTTTTCATCAAGCACCGCCAGGAGCCGCGCGGGATTGGCGGGGTGTTTTTCGACGATTTCGGCGAGCGCGATTTCGCTTTCAGTTTTGCCCTGGCGCGCAGTGTCGCCGGCGCTTTCCTCGGTGCCTACGTGCCGATCCTGGAGCGGCGCGCGGGAATGCCTTACGGGCCGGAGCAGCGTGCTTTTCAGGAATACCGGCGCGGCCGCTACGTGGAGTTCAACCTGGTGCAGGACCGGGGTACGCTGTTCGGCCTGCAATCCGGCGGGCGCGCCGAATCGATCCTGATGTCCATGCCGCCCGTGGTGCGGTGGCGCTACGATTGGTCGGCCGAGCCCGGTAGCCCGGAGGCGCGCCTGATGAGCGATTTTCTGGTCGCGAAAGACTGGCTGTAGGCATAGAGCCTGCGAAGCCGGGCCAAAAAATCCCGGGCGAACCTTCTTGCCCGGGATTCCTGTTTCCGCGGGTTATCAGAAAGCCCAGGTCAGCTGCGCGCTGATCCGGTTGCCGATGGACGAGCCGATGGCCGCGGCCGCCGTGCCCTGGATTTTTTGCCCATTGGTCAGCTGCGCTTCGGGGTGGACGACCTCGATGTCACGGATTTCGTAGTTCAGCACAAAGCGCAGTTTTGGACTGTAGAAATATTGCGCCCCCATGGTCCATGTGCTGGTTTTGCGTTCGTCGTATGCCGAATTTGTCATTTTGCTGAGTTCGTCATAGCGCAGGTCCACCTCCCATTGGGGGGAAAACTTCCAGCCCACGTCCAGGTAATAGCCTTCCGCCTTGTTGCTGGAGTCCAGCGCAACATAATCCACCGGTTCGAAGGCGGGCGCGCCGATGTCGTTGAATTGCGGCGTGGGCGCGACATAGATCATGCCTTTGGCGCGGATGTATTCGCCGCTCATTCTCAGGCCATGGCGCAGATATTTTGCGCCCACTCCTTCGCGGATGCGGGCGTAGTCGGTGCCGCCAAAGGCGCGCTTGCCTTCCTGATGCCAGGCATAAGCCGTGACGTCTTCGCGTTTCGGGCCGCTTCCCTGGAATACGTAGGCGGCCTGCACGCGAGCCGTCACATCGTGATTGCCGGGGTTGAGGTCGTCGCTGAAACTGGTGCCGTTGGCCCGGCTGACCATCACGGCATAGGCATATTCCCACCGGCCACGGTTGAACCAGTCATATACCTCGACGCCGACATCGCGGTAGCCGCCAAATGCGCCATTGAGCTGCGACATCGCCAGCGGTGCGCCTACCACGGCGGCATGGGTGCGCGATGCATTGGCGTAGGGTTCCACAAAACGTTCGTTGAGCAACTGCTCGGTGACGGTGGTGAAATTGATGTAATCCATGAGCTGGACGCCCTGCATGGCTTCCTCGCCCAGCGGCAGGCGTCCCAGCCCGACGCGGATGCGCGCGCCGGGGATGTGGTTGAAAGTTGCCGTGGCATCACTGAATACCGCCGGTCTTTCGCGGGTCAGGCCGTTGTTGCCGATTTCTCCCAGGAGGAAATAATTGATCTTTTCATCCGTTCCCGGAATCACGCCGCGTACCCCGGGGCGTGCGCGAAACATCTGCAACTGGTCGCTGTGCTCCAGATCAGGCCCCACCAGATTGAACAGGGCGGTTTGTCCGTTGTACGCGCGAAGCCCGGCAGGCACCGCAACATTGGCGCCGTTTACCGGCGAGACGACCGTCGCGGGAATGCCGGTGACTGTGTTGCTTTCGATATGGGTGTAAGTCGGCTGGATAAAGCCCCAGAATTTATAAGGCGCGGCGCCGGGCTGTTCGTTGTTCTGCAGCTGGAACCAGTTGGTGGCGAAAGATGCGGGCGCATGCGCGAACGCGGCGAGCAGTGCGGTGGCCAGTATGGATTTTTTCATTGTCCCCTCCTGAGGGTGTGATTTTTATTGTGCTTTGATTTCTGTTTGTACTACGTGTGCTGCAAATCAGGGGCGAATATAGGCATAGCCCTCTTTTTGTTTTTTCATCAGTTCGATCACGCCGGCCGGTACGAAGCCGGTGGATGAGAGCATGTCGTCCTTGGTGAGCTTTAGCGCTTTCATGGTGTTTTCGCAGGCAACGACCTTGACGCCTTCCGCGACCGCTTCGTCGATGCGGTTTGCCACGGCGGAGTCGAACTTGAGCATGCCTATGCCGGGGCCGTAGGCAACGATTTCGATGTCGACATTTTTCGCGCCGAGCTCCTGCTGCACGTTCTTGGCGTTGTTGAGCGTCAGGTTCCAGATCTTCGGATCGCCTGCGCTCACCTGGAACACGACTTTCTGCATTTCCTGGCTGGCTTGCGAGGCGGGTGCGTCAACGGCGCCGACGCCGCTCGAAGCGAAGCTCAAAGCCAGGGCGAAGGCCGCTGCGAGTCCGCGGTAGTGATGGGTGGGTTTCATGATGCTTTGTCTCCTCGGGTGATTTTTATTTAGTGGCGATGCTTGCCGCTACAGGTAAAGACGCAGGGAGTTGGATTTCTATTCCATTTCACACAACAATAAATAGTTGGAAAAAATGGAATAAATTCGCGGGCTGCCGCGTCATATACTTAA
>JAQTLK010000116.1 GCA_028714955.1 Sulfuricella sp. | reverse complement strand
GATATTGGCGAGCATGCGCCGATTTCTCAAGGGAACCCAGCAAATAGTTGAGGGGCTTTCCTTGAACGACATGAAGATGGTTGCACAGGGCGCTCGATCCACGAGCCCGCAGCCACTCAGTAAAGCTTCGCTTAAAGCCAGGGAAAATTGCCCCAAGGGATGTAACGAACTGTGCGAACCAATGCATGGCGGATTCGATAGCATTGCTGCTGAAGCCGAGGCAGGCAAGAACAAGCAGGTGATTCTGGAAAAGCTGAGCGGAACTTTGCAGAAATGTACCGCCTGCCACGATACTTATCGCTATGACATGCGCGCTGGCAATGAGTTGCCGGCGCTTGAAAAACCATGAAAAACGGCATCATAATGGTCCCTGCGCTGCGCACCACCGAATATTGCGTAACGGATTTTTCTTTTTTATGGAGGAAGCGTGGCTCGCAAAGGATCGGCAATGGACTCTTTCTGTTCCTGGGACGGCGACACCCTGGTGCTCAACATCCTCGGCAAACCCAGCGCAAAACAGGACGCCATTGGCAAGGTTAAAGGCAATCAGCTGAAAATCAGCGTCACCGCCTCGCCAGTGGCGGGCAGGGCAACCGATCACATGGTTCGCTTTCTGGCGGATGAGTTTGGGGTGACGGTCAAGGCTATTGAAGTGGTGTTTGGCAGATTCAATGTCAATAAGCAAATACGCATTAAATCCCCCAACAAGCTACCACCTGTAATCAGAAACAATTTACCTCAATAAAGCGCAAAGCATCTTTCAGCCCGGAAGTCTATGAATTGCCGCGCGCCTTGTGACATCAACTGCGGTATTCTGCGTTTATCTTCACGTAGTCATAGGAGAAATCGCAGGTCCACACCGTCGCCGCTGCCGCCCCCCGGCCCAGCAGCACGCGCACGGTGATTTCGGGCGCTTTCATCACGCGCTGGCCGTCCTGCTCCTGATAGCTGGCCGCGCGGCCACCGTTTTCCGCCACCAGCACGTCGCCCAGATAGAGCCTGATTTTATCCACGTCCAGGTCGGCGATGCCGGCATAGCCAATGGCCGCGAGAATGCGCCCGAGGTTGGGGTCGGACGCGAAGAAGGCGGTTTTCACCAGCGGCGAATGCGCGATGGCGTAAGCCACCTGGCGGCATTCGGCCTCGCTGGCGCCGCCTTCGACGGCTATGGTCATGAACTTGGTCGCCCCCTCCCCGTCCCGCACGATGGCTTGCGCCAGCACCTGGGCCAGGCCCGTGACGGCATCGCGCAGCGCAAGGTATTCGGCGCTTGCCGCATCGCTGATTTCCGGCAGGTCCGCCTCGCCGCTGGCGATCAGCATGAAGGAATCGTTGGTGGAGGTGTCGCCGTCCACGGTAATGCAGTTGAAAGATTTGTCGGCGGCATGCCTGACCAGCGTTTCAAGCAGCGCCTGGCTCACCGCCGCATCGGTGGCGATGTAGCCGAGCATGGTCGCCATGTTGGGATGAATCATGCCGGAGCCCTTGGCGATGCCGGTGATCGTCACCGTTTTGCCGCCCAGGCTGATCTGCCGGGAGGCCGCCTTGGGCAGGATGTCGGTGGTCATGATGGCGTGCGCGGCGTCGAACCAGTTGCTTTCCTTGAGGTTCGCCACTGCCGCGGGCAAGCCGGCGACAATCTTGTCCACCGGCAAGGGTTCCAGGATCACCCCGGTAGAGAAAGGCAGCACCTGGTCTGCGTCGCAGGCCAGCAGGCGCGCCACCTCAGCGCATGTCTGGCGCGCCCGGCTCATGCCTTCCTCGCCGGTGCCGGCGTTGGCGTTGCCGGTATTCACCACCAGCGCGCGGATCGGCTTGCCAGACTGCAAATACTGCCGGCACAGCGTCACCGGCGCGGCGCAGAAGCGGTTCAGGGTGAACACGCCAGCAATGCGCGCCTTTTCCCCCAGGCGCATGACCATCAGGTCCTTGCGCTCGGCTTTCTTGATGCCGGCTTCGGCGATGCCGAGGGCGACGCCTTTCACGGGCAGCAGTTGTTCGGCAAGGGGGGGATTCAAGTTCACGGGCATTTCAATCGTCCTGTTGGGTATAGTTTTCGTAATCCGTCTCGTCGTCCGTGCCCGATTCTTCAAGCATCAGCTGACGCAGCTCCTTGAACAGCTCGCGGCTGCTTTTCGGCGGCCGGCCTGCGGCCTGTTCCTTGCGCGCGTTGCGGATCAGGGTGCGCAGACGCTGCACATCGGCGCGGGGATGCGCCAGGACCAGCTCGCTGATGGCCTTGTCGTCCGCCAGCAGCCTGTCGCGCCAGCGTTCCAGCTCGTGAAACTTGGCCGCCTGCTCGCGGCTTTTGCCGTCCCACTCGGAAAACTTGGCCAGGATCGGTGCAGGATCGACGTTGCGCATGAGCTTGCCGATATATTGCTTCTGGCGGCGGATGGCCCCGTTGGCAGTCAGGCGCTTGGCTTCGCGCACCGCTTCGCGCAGTTTGTCCGGAATGTCCAGTTGGCCCAGCCGGGAAGCGTTCAAGGTCACCAGGCGCTCGCCGATCTCCTGCAGCGCCTCCACCTCGCGCTTGCGCTGCGAACGGCTGATTTCCTCGTCCTCCTGCATCTCACTGTCCGGCATGGTTTCGCTTCGCTGATTAAAGTTGTTATCATAACCGTATTTCAGGCTGCTTTCAGCCGCGCCGTTGCCACCAATTGAGGTCACCGTGCAGGACTCCCGCTTTACCTATACTTTCGACACCCTCCAGCAAATTTCCCAGGACATTCTGAATCAGGCCAAAAAGGCCGGCGCCAGCGCCTGCGAGGCGGAAGTCTCGCAGGGCTTCGGCCAGAGCGTCACGGTACGCCAGAACGAGGTGGAAACCATCGAATACAACCGCGACAAGGGCCTCGGCGTGAGCGTTTACTTTGGACAGCGGCGCGGCCACGCCAGCACTTCCGACCTGTCGCCGGAGGCCATCCGCGATACCGTCAAAGCGGCCTGCAGCATCGCCCGGCACACCGCCAGCGACGAATTCGCGGGCCTCGCTGACGAAGCCCTGCTGGCCAGGGAAATCCCCGAGCTCGACCTCTACCACCCCTGGGAACTGCCGGTGGATCAGGCCATCGCGCTGGCGCAGGAGTGCGAAAGCGCAGCGCTGGGCGTGGACCAGCGCATCAACAATTCGGAAGGGGCCTCGGTTTCCACCCACGAGTCCCTGTTCGTGTACGCCAACAGCCTCGGCTTCATCGGCGGCTACCCCACTACGCGCCAGGGCATCAGCTGCGCGGTGGTGGCGGAATCGGACCAGGGCATGCAGCGCGACTACTGGTATACCACGGCACGCGCCGCCGCCGACCTGGACAGTGCCGCCGCCGTGGGACGCATGGCGGGCGAACGCACGGTGCGCCGCCTCGATGCGCGCAAGCTCAAAACCATGCAGGCGCCGGTGCTGTTCGAGGCACCGCTGGCCTCCAGCCTGCTCGGCAGCTTCGTCGGCGCGGTCAGCGGCGGCAGCCTGTACCGCAAATCCTCATTCCTGCTCGACAGCCTGGGCAAGGAAATCTTCGCCCCCTTCATCCAGCTGCAGGAACTGCCCCACCTGAAAAAAGGCCTCGCCAGCAGCCCCTTCGACAACGAAGGCGTCGCCACCCGGAACCGCGACGTGGTCAGGGACGGCGTGGTGCAGGGCTACTTCCTCTCCACCTACTCTGCGCGCAAGCTCGGCATGACCAGCACCGGCAACGCCGGCGGCAGCCACAACCTGATCCTGGCCGACACCGGCCAGGACTTCGCCGCCCTGCTCAAGACCATGGAGCGCGGCCTGCTGGTTACGGAACTGCTCGGCCAGGGCGTCAATCCCGTCACCGGCGACTACTCGCGCGGCGCGTCAGGATTCTGGGTGGAAGGCGGAAAAATCCAGTACCCGGTGGAAGAAATCACCATCGCCGGCAACCTCAAGGACATGTTCCGCAACATCGTGGC
>JAQTLK010000115.1 GCA_028714955.1 Sulfuricella sp. | reverse complement strand
CTGTTAATCCGCAGGTCCCTGGTTCGAGTCCAGGTCGGGGAGCCAAACAAAACAAAGGCTTAAGCGTAATTGCTTAGGCCTTTGTCGTTTCTGCTGCTTCAATACGTGCCGTTATCGTGCCGTTATTGGTTTATCTATAACTGCAATTCATTTTGTAATTTATAGATTTCCGTCTTCCTTGGCAGATAAAAGTAAATTTCGTTTCATCCATTTTGCGCACAACTCCACAGCCCCCCTCTCAGGCGTTTTGTGCGCCGGCGGGTCCCTCCTATGGATTTGTCCTTCCAAGGGCTGACCCAGGCATGGAACTTGGATTTTCCCTTGATAATGGAATGGACGCCCACTACCCTAAACGGCATCAAAGTGCCAAAGTAGTGGTGCAGTAAAGCCCACCAAATAGAGAGGAGCGTCCATCATGAAGATTACTACGATAGGCATCGATTTGGCAAAGGAAGTGTTCCAGGTTCACGGGGCGGATGCGCACGGCAAAGCCGTGCTGCGCAAACAACTGCGCCGGGGCGAAATGGCGAAGTTTCGCGGCTATAGCGGACTGTATGTAAGGCTTTGACAAGTTTTCCGTGGCAATCTGCCGGGCCGTTTTTTCGCTGTATCCGGCGCTGCGCGCCGCGCGTGCGCCATTTCCATCTATGAGATATTCCGCAACGAAAAGCTGCTGTCGGGGAGTTAACTTCATCGCCAGTTCTCCACCTGAAGGCCGCCAATGCGCTGGATTTCGCCCAAGTTTGACGTCACCACCACCATGCCACGCGCCAGCGCACAGCCCGCGATCAGGACATCATAGGCGCCAATGGGCTGCCCCTGTTTCTGCAGCGCAGCGCGAATCGCCCCTGCAGCCTGGGCATCGGCATCTTCGAAGGGGAGGATGGTAATGCTGGAGAGAAAAGCATCCATCACCGGCGCCAGTTTCCGGGCACGATCAGGGTTCAGTTGCAGGCCAAACTCGATTTCAAACCGTGTCACGGTAGAAATGGCGATAAGCTGGGGCGAGGTTGCCTTGATGCGCGTCAGTACACCGGGTTGGCCCTTGACGAAATCGCTGACCGTGCAGGTATCGAGGAGATACTTCATGCCAGCGGATCAGCCGCCGGGAGCTTGAGTTGCTCGCGCCCCGCCTCGAATGGCGGCATATCGGCCATGCCCTGAAAACCGAGCACTTCCTCAGGCCATTTCGGCTGATTCTGTCGTGACAGCCAATCCCTGACCGCAGCGCGAATCAGGGCATTGCGGGTCTGGCCTTGTTGCTGCGCGACGGCGTTCAGCTGTTGACCGGTCTGGTCATCCATATAAACATTGAAGTGCATAATACCTCCATATAACATATGGATATGTTATATGGACTGAGACTGAAACTCAACCCTCTGAATAACCCATTCAACGGATTACACTGGACTAACAAACAAGACAAAGCCCGCATTGACGCGGGCTTTGTGAATGATCCCGGACTTCTCCGGAACAGTAGTTGGTGGGCCCGCACGGACTTGAACCGTGGACCAAAGGATTATGAGTCAGAAAAACCAAGAAAACCAAAGCACCAGAGAACAAACTAAAACAATTATATCAACAAGTTATCTATTCTGGCCTGTTGCCATGTTTTCCTGTTTTTCACCCCTCAGTGTGCCAAGAGTGTGCCACGGCACAATTGCACATTCAGCATCTTTTCTGAAAAATACCTTAGTAGAAACTGAGCGGCCTTAACCTCTGGCACAGAGCAAGGCTTTAATTTGCAACTCTCAGTTTTGTTTTGCCAACTTGGCAGACTGTCTTCTCATCCCGCTGAATACAGCTTCTACCACATCCATGGGAAAGTCATCCCGCAACAACTTTTCCACTTCGCCAATCACAGATTCCGTAGTTGCAATAACCTCCTCAATCAATTCCTCTGCCGCAGCAGCACCAAGCCCGACTTGCTGCGCTTGAGCAATCCAGTGTCGTCGCTGGACTTTATCAATCAGGTAGTAATTGGTACTTCCCCGCACTGCCATGGCAAGTTTGGCCTTATGCGGGGAAATTTGATTCTTTCCTGTCCCGATGACGGGATGTGCAGAAAGCACGTCATAGATCGGTGTGGCGCGGTAGTGGCCGCCAGGAAGATGGGCGATGCTGAAGTTCTTCCCATGGCCATCGGTGGCGGCCAGCACCCAAAAAATGATCTGGGTTTTGAAGAAGTTTTTCCGGTCCTGCTCAGCAGTATCCGACCCGAGAAGCAATTCCATGATTCGAGCAATGCCTGGGCCGCCATCTGACTGATATTTACGCAGTGGCGACATACCCGTTGCCTGACACATGTCCTCCTGGGGCAGACGGATGATCCAGCTTCCATCACTGGATAGGGCGCGGTCGAACCGTTCAACAACGAGGGCTTTCTGGTCGTCGAAATGCTCGATTTCGCAGCGCGCGATGGGGATCTCGTAAGCCTCCATGATTTTTGAGCACAGCCATTCGTTCTCCACTGAAGTACGCATATCGGCCTGCATATGGCCGACCAAGCCCAATGGCAGTTTGAAGATGTGTGTTGTTGGTGTGCTGCCGTGGGGTAAAAACCATCGGTCATCATGGCGCAATAGCGCGGTTTTCTCCTGCGCCCCCGCGATGGACAGTCTCAGATCCTCGTCGTGATCGTGATTCCCCAGTGCTTGAGCCGACGTAGTGCTGCGTAGTCGGTGAGCGATCCTTTCAGTGTTTAACTCCTCACCGTTGATTTCAAAGACGTCCGACGGCGCTTCATCTTCAGGGAGGAGTTGAATTGCACCAACGCAGTCTCGGCCCAGTTTTGCCAGCAGATGAAAGGCATCCGTGCCCCCTGCCTGGTGACGTTGCGCCAGACGGCGGCGAATGGCATCGCTGTCGGGCAGAAGGTTGTCAAAATAGTTCGTAACGATTTGCCCTTGGTAAGGCGCATTGCCTGGCACAAATGGTAGCGATAAGGACAAGGGACGGGACTGTTCATCCGTAAGCCATTCATCGAAGTAAGCAAGGCGTTCGCCTAGCCGGGTCGTTTCCCAGTAGCCAACGGGGATGCCGTTCATCCAGATGTTCAGCTTTTGTGTCTTTGCGCGGCGCCCCATGGTTACCAACTTTCTTTCTTTCTTGATGGAGCAACAATACGCGCCGCTTTGACAACGACCGACGGTTTCTGGCCTATAATTTTTAACTTAGCGGTGCGCTTACTGGCGACCTTGACGGAAGGTGTAACACTCTCGCTGGTAGCAGAAGCAGTTTGATTCAGCGAAATTTCCACATCCAGCATGCGCAGCACCATGAAAATCCGCTCAAGCGTTGCTGTCGATGGATTGCCTTCAAAGTGTGCATAACTTTGCTGAGTGATCCCCAGCCTTTCGGCCATGGCTGCCTGAGTCAGCCCTTTTTCCTTGCGAAAACCCTTGAGGACCAGCGGAAGCTGGCTGAGCGTTTTGATGGGATAAATCACTTTTACCTCCGTTCACAATCCTTCAGAAATACAAACATCAAACTGTAAACAAAATTAACAGCCCTGAATATGTATATTACATTTACAAATTATATTTTGTAAACAGGATTAACAATTCACCATCTGTATTTTTCTCTTTCGCTCTGCCCTATCTGCCCTTTCCCGTTTTGCTCATTTCTGTGCTGACCCGCTCATAACGTACGATATGGCTAAGTCACGTTCCAGCCACTCAGGCAAAAAAGCATCAGTGCTGAGAGTGCCACGGCACTGTTGCAAGACTCACCGAAAGCAGCTGACAACAAGCAACGCTTCAAGTAGTTATAAGTGGCTTTATCGCTAGTTGACTTTCATCATTTATTGATCGATTAGCTGCTTTCGGGCTGCGTAATATCAAAGTCGTCTGGCGACAGTGTGCCAATTGCTGCCAGTCGAGCCTTCATGGTCGATGCCGGCTACAGACTGATTGCGGTCATACAGTTTTCACAAACCATCGGCGGCAATCACACTCCTATGCAGACAGTCGAATAGGCAGTAGGCTCGTACAGATTAATTGCATAGGCTGAGAAGGATATGTTTTACGCAAATACTGG
>JAQTLK010000114.1 GCA_028714955.1 Sulfuricella sp. | reverse complement strand
GCATTGCAGCAGGTTTCGTCAACCCGGCTGCCTTTCCCAGGACGAAACATCCGGGTTAATTGGCTGCGTTCTGGCACCTGAGCGGTTTTGGGGTAAAATCACGCATTTCCGACCCAGCCCCGGATATTCCATGACGTTCCAAGCCAATTCGCCGCATGCAATCTCGTTGCGTGGCCGTAATGCCCTTTCCCCGTTTCGCCATGACAAACTGATGCGCGCCCTGGCCGGCAGTGTTCCCGCCATTTCTCGCGTCTATGCCGAATACTGGCATTTCGTGGCGCTTGCCCGTCCCCTGGAAGCGAGCGAGCGGGAACGGCTGGCGCAAATACTGACTTATGGCCCCGCCGCGCAGGAAGCGCGGCCGCAGGGCGAGTTGCTGCTGGTGACGCCGCGTTTCGGCACCATCTCGCCGTGGTCTTCCAAGGCTACCGACATCGCGCGGCATTGCGGGCTGGAAGCGGTTGAACGCATCGAACGCGGCATCGCCTTCCATGTGCAAAAGCGCGATGGCGCGGCGCTGACCGCGGAAGACAGGGCGGCATTGCTGCCCCTGATTCACGACCGCATGACCGAAACGGTGCTAGGCGATTTTGCCCGGGCCGAGCATCTGTTCCACCATGTCGAGCCGCAGCCCCTGCGCTCGGTGGACATCCTGGGCGGCGGGGCGGCCGCGCTGGATGCGGCCAACCGCGAATGGGGCATGGCATTGTCCGGAGATGAAATTGAATACCTGGTGGAGAACTTCACGCGCATCGGGCGCAACCCGACCGACGTGGAGCTGATGATGTTCGCCCAGGCCAATTCCGAACACTGCCGCCACAAGATTTTCAATGCCGACTGGGTGATCGATGGCAAGCCGCAGCCGCATTCCCTCTTCGGCATGATCCGCAACACCCATGCCAGGGCGCCGCGCGGCACGGTGGTCGCCTATGCGGATAATTCCTCGGTGATCGAGGGCGCCGACATTGCGCGCTTTTACCCCGATGCATCCGGCAAACGCTACCGCTATGTCACGGAAAAAACCCATATCCTGATGAAGGTGGAGACCCACAACCATCCCACCGCCATTTCGCCCTTCCCCGGCGCGGCTACCGGCTCGGGCGGCGAAATTCGCGACGAGGGCGCGACGGGCACCGGCTCCAAGCCCAAGGCGGGCCTATGCGGATTCTCCGTTTCCAACCTCAATATCCCTGGCTTCATCCAGCCCTGGGAGATATATGGTGGTCCCTCCACTCCTCACTCCTCACCCCTCACCCCTCACTCTTATGGCAAGCCTGAGCGCATCGCCTCGGCGCTGCAGATCATGCTCGAAGGGCCGATCGGCGCCGCGGCCTTCAACAACGAGTTCGGCCGCCCCAACCTGAGCGGCTATTTCCGCACCTTCGAGCAGGAAGTGGCGGGCGAGATGCGCGGCTATCACAAGCCCATCATGCTCGCCGGCGGCGTGGGCAACATCGCCGAGCGCCATTGCTTCAAGGGCGATGTCGCGCCCGGCGCGCTGCTGATCCAGCTCGGCGGGCCGGGCATGCTGATCGGCCTGGGCGGCGGCGCGGCCTCCAGCATGGACACCGGTTCCAACGCCGAAAACCTCGATTTCGATTCGGTGCAGCGCGGCAACCCGGAAATGCAGCGTCGCGCCCAGGAGGTGATCGACCGCTGCTGGCAGATGGGTGGGGACAACCCCATTCTTTCCATCCACGACGTTGGCGCCGGGGGGATCTCCAATGCCTTGCCGGAACTGGTGCACGGCTCGGGGCGCGGCGGACGCTTCGATCTGCGTGCCGTGCCGTCCGAAGAGCCCGGCATGTCGCCGATGCAGATCTGGTCGAACGAGTCGCAGGAGCGCTACGTGCTGGCAATCGCGCCGCACAGCCTGGAGCGGTTCGCGGCCATGTGCGAACGCGAGCGCTGCCCGTATGCCGTGATCGGCGAAGCCACCAGCGAGGCGCAGTTGGTGGTGGAGGACAGCTATTTCAAAAACACGCCGGTGGACATGGACATGCACGTCCTGCTCGGCAAGCCGCCGCGCATGACGCGCGATGTGGCCCATGCCCCGCGCGTGCTGACCCCCTTCGACGTGGAGCCCCTGGAACTGAAAGAGGCCGCTTATCGCGTGCTGCGCCTGCCAGCGGTGGGCGACAAGACTTTTCTTATCAGCATCGGCGACCGCACCGTGGGCGGCTTCACCGCGCGCGACCAGTTTGTCGGTCCCTGGCAGGTGCCGGTCGCGGACGTGGCCGTGACCACCATGGGCTACGACACTTACGCCGGCGAGGCCTTCGCCATGGGCGAGCGCACCCCGCTGGCGCTGCTCGATGCGCCGGCTTCCGGCCGCATGGCGATCGGCGAGGCGGTGACCAACATCGCCGCCGCGCTGATCGACGACCTCGGCGACATCAAGCTGTCCGCCAACTGGATGGTGGCGGCCGGACATCCGGGCGAGGATGCCGCCTTGTACGATACCGTGCGCGCGGTGGGCATGGAGTTCTGCCCGGAACTCGGGGTGAGCATCCCGGTCGGCAAGGACTCGATGTCCATGAAATCTGTCTGGGAGGAAGGCGGCGCCAGGAAGTCGGTGACTTCGCCGCTTTCCCTGATTATTTCCGCCTTCGCGCCTACTCCTGATGCGCGCCGCACCCTTACGCCCCGGTTGCGCAGCGACGTGGGCGACAGCGACCTGATCCTGATCGACCTCGGGAACGGCCGGGCGCGCCTCGGTGGCTCCGCGCTGGCGCAGGTCTATGGCCAGGTGGGCGACGATGCGCCGGATGCGCCGCCCGCCGCGCATCTCAGGGCATTTTTCCAGACGGTGCAGAAGCTCAACCGCGAAGGCCGGATCGTGGCCTACCATGACCGTTCCGATGGCGGCCTGTTCGTGACCTTGTGCGAAATGATGTTTGCGGGCCATGTCGGCGTGACGCTGGAGGTGGACGAACTTTGTTACGAGCACATCCGCAGCGATGTGGAAGAAAACGGCAAGGCCGAGCCGGAAATTGCCGCCGGCAGCTATTCGAGCCGCGTCTTCGGCGTGCTGTTCAATGAAGAGCTCGGCGCCGTGCTGCAGGTGCGGCGCAGCGATACGCCCGCGGTCATGCGCGCGTTTTTCGATGCCGGCATGAGAGGCGAGCTCCATGTCATCGGCACGCTTAACGGCGACGACAGCCTGCGCATCCTGCGCAACGGCACGGAGGCTTTCCATGAAAGCCGCATCGGGTTGCAGCGCGCCTGGGCGGAAACCACCTGCCGGATGCAGATGCTGCGCGACAATCCGGCATGCGCGCAACAGGAATTCGACCGCATTCTCGACGCCGCTGACCCCGGTTTGCAGGTGCAGGCCACATTCGACGTCAACGACGATATCGCCGCGCCCTATATCAGCAGCGGGGTACGCCCGGCGATGGCCATCCTGCGCGAGCAGGGCGTCAACGGCCAGGTGGAGATGGCTGCCGCATTCGACCGTGCCGGCTTCGCGGCGGTGGACGTGCACATGAGCGACATCATCGCCGGACGGGTTTCTCTCAAGGATTTCAGGGGACTGGTGGCGTGCGGCGGGTTCTCTTACGGCGACGTGCTGGGAGCGGGGGAGGGCTGGGCCAAGTCCATCCTGTTCAATGCCCGCGCCCGCGATGAATTCGAGAGCTTTTTCCGGCGCAGCGATTCCTTTGCGCTTGGCGTGTGCAATGGTTGCCAGATGATGAGCAATCTCCACGCCATCATCCCCGGCGCGGAAAACTGGCCGCATTTCGTGCGCAACAAGTCCGAGCAGTTCGAGGCGCGTTTCGTGACCGTGGAAGTGCCCAAGAATCCGTCTTTGTTCCTTGACGGCATGGCGGGCAGCAGGCTGCCTATCGTGGTGTCCCATGGCGAAGGCTATGCCGAGTTCGCGACGCCGGATGCGCTGCGCAATGCGCAAGTGGCGTTGCGTTACGTCGACCATCGCGGCCAGCCGGCGCAAACCTATCCGCTCAATCCCAATGGTTCGCCCGGCGGCATCACCGGCCTGACGACGCCCGATGGCCGTTTTACCATCATGATGCCACATCCGGAACGGGTGTTCCGCGCCGTGCAGCACTCCTGGCATCCCGATAGCTGGCGCGAGGACGGGCCGTGGCTGCGCATGTTCCGCAACGCCCGGAAATGGGTGGGATAAGACCCTCTGAAGGTTTTCGTTGAATTGTTAGGAACTTCTCCGTATAATTCGCCCACCCTAGGCGCGTAGCTCAGCTGGTTAGAGCATCACCTTGACATGGTGGGGGTCGTTGGTTCGAGTCCAATCGCGCCTACCAGCTTTTATAAAAAATGCGGCTTTGGCCGCATTTTTTGTTTTTGCGCTAAATCTTCTTGGATGACCCGGATATGCCCGTAATTCGTTTGCCTGATGGTTCCGAACGCAAATTTGACCAGGCCGTGACGGTTGCCGATGTGGCGGCCAGTATTGGCGCAGGACTGGCCCGCG
>JAQTLK010000113.1 GCA_028714955.1 Sulfuricella sp. | reverse complement strand
AGGCTCCTAGTGGCTCGGGAAGATCCGCTGGCTGGAATGGATATTTTTACTCGAATAGTTTCCAGTATTCGCCATAGCCTTCCTTTTCCAGATCTTCCCTGGCGATGAAGCGCAGCGAGGCCGAGTTCATGCAGTAGCGCATGCCGGTCGGCGCAGGGCCATCGTCGAACAGGTGCCCGAGATGCGAGTCGCTATGCGTGCTGCGCACTTCGGTGCGAGTCATGAAGTGCGAGCGGTCCTGGCGAAGGGTGATGTTGGCCGGGTCGAGCGCCCGGGTGAAGCTTGGCCAGCCAGTACCGGAATCGAACTTGTCGCGCGAGCTGAACAGCGGTTTGCCCGACACGACATCGACGTAGATGCCATCCTCGTGGTTGTCCCAGTAAGCGTTGCGGAACGCCAGCTCGGTACCGTTTTCCTGTGTGACGCGGTATTGCTCCGGGCTGAGGCGTTTCTTGAGTTCCCCTGCGTCGGGTTTGTCGTGGTTGTCTGTCATTTTTAAGCTCCTTTATTCTTTGAACGGGCTTCTCTCGTTGAGTTCATCCATGTAGAAGCGCATGCCGCGGGTCTCGCGCTTGAGATAGTCGTCCACTGCCTGCGCAAAGCGGGGTTGTGCCAGTGGAACTGCACGTTCCGCAATAGCGATGCTTGATTCTAGCCGAATCGGACAAAGTTTACTAAATCACTCGGCTATAATGTGCTTTCCATGAAAAAACTCGATCAGCTCAATTTCGCCAACAGCTTTGCCCGGCTGCCGGAGACTTTCCACAGCCGTCTTGCGCCGACGCCCTTGCCCGAGCCTTATCTGGTGAGCTTCAACGCCGACGCGGCGCGACTGATCGATATGGACCCGGGTGAAGCGGGACGGGACGATTTTGCCGAGCATTTCAGCGGCAATCGCCTCCTGCCGGGCAGCGATCCGTTGGCGATGCTCTACGCCGGCCACCAGTTCGGCCACTATGTGCCGCAACTGGGCGACGGGCGCGCCATCCTGCTGGGCGAGGTAAAAAACCGGGCGGGTAAAACATGGGAGATCCAGCTCAAGGGCGCCGGCACCACGCCCTATTCGCGCAGCGGCGACGGCCGCGCCGTGCTGCGTTCCAGCATCCGCGAATACCTGTGTTCGGAAGCCATGCATGGCCTCGGCATCCCGACCACGCGCGCGCTGTGCATCGTCGGCAGCGACCAGGAGGTGTACCGCGAGACCATTGAAAGCGCCGCCGTGGTAACGCGCATGGCGCCGTCGCACGTGCGCTTCGGCTCGTTCGAGGTGTTCTACTATCGCAAGCAGCGGGAACCCCTCGCGCAGCTGGCGGACTACGTCATCGAACGCCATTTTCCCCGCCTCGCCGACGCGGTTGACAAATACCCGCAGTTCCTCGGGGAAGTGGTCGCGCGCACCGCCCGACTGATGGCGAAGTGGCAGGCGGTGGGCTTTTCCCACGGCGTGATGAATACCGACAACATGTCCATTCTTGGCCTGACTTTCGACTATGGACCGTTCGGCTTCCTGGATGGCTATGATCCGGGCCATGTGTGCAATCACTCCGACCACGGTGGGCGCTACGCCTTCGACCAGCAGCCGCACATCGGCCTGTGGAATCTTGCCTGTCTGGCGCAGGCGCTCACGCCGATCATTGCGGTGGATGACGCCAATGCGGCGTTGATGCGCTATGAAGCGATTTTTGCCGGGCATTACCTGGAACTGATGCGCGCCAAGCTCGGGCTGGCGAGCGCTCGCCCCGACGATGCCGCGCTGGTGGAAAAGCTGCTGGGAATCATGCAGGTCAACCAGGTCGATTACACCCACCTGTTCCGCAGCCTGGGACATTTCGATTCCGCGCCGGGCGCGGAAAACGCCAGGCTGCGCGACCAGTTCATCGACCGCGCCGCCTTCGACGCCTGGGCCGAGGCCTACCGGGCCCGCCTGCAAGTCGAGCAGAGCGTGGATGCCGAGCGCAAAGCGCGCATGGACGGCGTCAACCCGAAATACATCCTGCGCAATTACCTGGCCCAGATCGCCATCGAAAAGGCGGAAAAGACGCGCGATTTTTCCGAGGTGGAGCGCCTGCTTACGCTGCTCAAGCGCCCTTTCGACGAGCAGCCGGAGATGGGGCGCTACGCCGCCCTGCCGCCCGACTGGGCGCAACATATCGAAGTGAGCTGCTCGTCATGAAACCTTACGCCGAATCCTGCGAACAAAACCGCGATCCCATCCTGGCCGTGCTGCGGGAGGTGTTCGCAGACCACAAGCGGGTGCTCGAAATCGCCAGCGGCACCGGACAGCGCGGGGTGCGGGATTTCGGGGCAGTCAATCAGCTGGCCGAGGCGCAAGGCATGGTTTTGCTGCTGGACGTGGCGATGCCCGCCAACAACCGGACGCTGGTGTGGAGAAAAGTGGATCAGCCCTGACTATCTGGTTTAAGATTGCAGCAACCCATTTTAGTTACCGAGTCCAAGATGGCCCCACAAGAGGCCCTGCAAGGCAGTGAAGCCTGTGCTGTCAATTCGTTGCACATTGCGACCTACAATATCCACAAGGGCTTCTCGCAGTTCAACCGGCGCATGATGCTGCACGAGCTGCGCGACCAGCTGCGCGCCATGCAGCCCGACGTGGTGTTTCTGCAGGAAGTGCAGGGGGTGCATCTCGTGCATGCGGAACAGCATGAGAATTGGCCGGAAGAATCACAGTACGAGTTTCTTGCCGACTCGATCTGGCACGATTTCGCCTATGGCAAGAACGCGGTCTATCCCGAGGGGCATCACGGCAACGCCATCCTGAGCCGCTTCCCCATCACGCGCTGGGAAAACGTCGACATCTCCGCCCACAGTTCCGAGCAGCGTGGCCTGCTCCACAGCGAAATCCAGATTCCCGGCTGGGAGCGCAAGCTGCATTGCATCTGCGTGCATCTGGGCCTGTTTGCCCGCTGGCGCAGGAAGCAGATGCACGCGCTACGCGAACACATCGAGCGCCTGGTGCCGTCGGAAGACCCGCTCATCATCGCCGGCGACTTCAACGACTGGCGGTTCGAGGCGTGCCGTTTCATGGTGCGCGAAATGCACCTGAAAGAGGCTTTCGAACAAGTGCACGGCATGCCGGCGCGCAGTTATCCCTCGACGCTGCCAGTGCTGCACCTCGATCGCATCTACGTGCGCGGACTGCGGGTGAGGAGCGCACAGGTGCATTCCGGCCACCCCTGGTCGCACATTTCGGACCACGCGCCGTTGAGCGCCGTGCTTTCGCGCCCATGATCGAGTTCCTGGATGGCAATCAGGTCAGTCTGCTGTGCAACGGCACCGAATATTTCCCCGCCCTGGAAGCTGCGATCGATCTGGCGGTACGGGAAATCTACCTGGAAACCTACATTTTCGAGTATGACAGCACTGGCAAGAGAATTGCCGCGGCACTGATGCGCGCCGCGCGGCGCGGCGTGACGACGCACTTGCTGGTGGACGGCTACGGCGGGAAAACCCTGCCGCGCGAGGCGGTGGAGGCGATGCGCGCCGCCGGAGTGCAGGTGCTGATTTACCGTCCCACGCTGGCCAAGTTCCGGCGCAGCAGCTACCGCCGCCTGCACCGCAAGATCGCCGTGATGGACAGCCGTATCGCCTTTGTCGGCGGCATCAATATCATCGACGACATGGACACGCCCGGCCAGACGCCGCCGCGCTACGATTACGCGGTCAGGGTGGAAGGGTCGTTGTTGCCGCAAATACATGCCGTGGTGAGGAAACTGTGGGGGCTGGTATCCTGGTCCCAGCTCAGGCTCCGGCGGCGACGGCAGCCTCTCGTCCTCAACCCGATCGCGGCAGGCAATATGCGCGCCGCGTTCGTGATTCGCGATAATATCGGCCATCGCAGAGATATCGAGGAGGCCTATCTGGAAGCGATCCATGGCGCGCGCTCCGAAGTCGTGCTTGCCAACGCCTATTTCCTGCCCGGGCGCCATTTCCGCCAGGCCCTGATCCAGGCAGCGGCGCGCGGGGTGCGGGTGGTGCTGCTGCTGCAGGGGCGGGTGGAATATTTTCTGCTGCATTATGCTACACGGGCCTTGTATGGCCTGTTCCTCGATGCGGAAATCGAGATTTACGAGTATCACAGGAGTTTCATGCACGCCAAGGTGGCGGTGGTGGATAGCAGTTGGGCTACGGTGGGCTCTTCCAATATCGATCCCTTCAGCCTGCTGCTTTCGCGCGAAGCGAATGTGGTGGTGAGCGATGCCGGATTTTCCACGCAACTGCGCGCCAGCCTGGAGCAGGCGATGAGAGAAGGCTCGCGCGTGGTGACTTATGCAAACTGGAAGCGCCAGCCACTTTACCGGCGCTTTCTGTCCTGGCTCAGTTATGGCGGGGTGCGCTTATTGATGGGTGTGGCGGGGTACGGGCGCAGGGGCTAGCGCGGCGCCCAGCCTTCGATCAGGGTGGTGATGATGATTTCGTCCTGCTCCGCCAGTTCGAAGCGGTGTTCGGAGAGAATCCAGCGGAAGGCCAGGCCCTGAACGGCTGCGATCAGCAGGCAGGCGGCCTGCTGGGGAAT
>JAQTLK010000112.1 GCA_028714955.1 Sulfuricella sp. | reverse complement strand
CGGGAATGGCGCTCATTCAGCAGGTTGGCGTGAAAACAAATTTACCGTGGAGCCCCTTCCTTCTCCCCCCGGGAGAAGGGCTGGGGATGAGGGAGCAACGGTTCCACCAGACGGTTTCTGCGCCATAACCCAACATTTACCGTGCCGGCGGGTGGTCGCGCGCCTTCGTGATGACCTGTCCGGGTAAAAAAGGCATAATCGCGGGTATGAGGTACTTACCTGGCGCCGACATGCTCATCCCCGGATCCGCCGATGTCTAGGCGATCTTCCCTCGCCACTATCGTCCTGGCCTACGCGGGTTTTGCCGCCCTGTGGATCGTCGCATCGGACACGCTGCTGACGTTCAGCGTCAGCGATCCGCTTCTCCAGCACTGGATCGAACTCGCCAAGGGCCTGGTGTTTGTCGCCGTGACCAGCGGCCTGCTTTATTTCCTGCTGAATACCTGGCACGAGCCGGAGCGCCGCGCGTCCGACAAGGACTTGCGCCCGCCGGTAACCCGGCCTCTGGTGCTGGTCCTGATCGCCCTGGTCGTGTCCGTACCCCTGCTGGCGTTCATGCTCGCCCGCTTGTACGGCCCGCCACTGGAGCGCAATGCCTATGCCGATCTGCAAGCCATCGCCGAACTCAAGGCCGGGCAAATCGAGGCCTGGCTGGCCGAGCGGCGGGCCGACGGTGTCATGCTGGCCGGGAACGAGGGGTTTGTCGAAAGTGTTGCCGCCCTGCGCCGGGGTGACTTGTCCCAGCGGGATAAAATCCGCAGCCATTTTGAAGCGATCCGACAGGCCAGCGGCTACGATGCCATCCTGTTGCTGGATCCCCAGGGCCAGCCGCTGCTCGCCCTGGGCGAACATGCATCGGCAGCCACTCAGGCCTTGCTGGCCACGGCATTGGCCAGCGGCGAGGTGCAGCGCGGCGAACTGTGGCGCGATGCGACGGGGCGATTTCACCTGGATTATGTCGTTCCCCTGTTGCGCTCCAGCGCCACGGGGCGGGAGGCGGTTGGCGGGGTGGTGCTGCGCGTCGATCCGCAGCGCTTTCTTTTTCCCTATCTTCAGCGCTGGCCGGGCGTCAGCGCCAGCGGCGAGACCTTGCTGGTGCGGCGTGAGGGCGAATCCGCCATTTTTCTCAACACCCTGCGGCATCGCCAGGGCACGGCCCTGACGCTGCGCGTCCCCTTGCACGGGTCGCAACCCCCTGTTGCCGTTGTCGTCCTTTCAGACAAACCCGGCACGCTGCAAGGCAGGGACTATCGCGGCGTGCCGGTGCTGGCGGCTTACCGTCCGGTGCAGGGCACCGCCTGGCATCTGGTCGCCAAGCTCGACCGCGACGAAGTGATGGCGCCCCTGCATGAGCTGGTGTGGTGGGTCAGCCTGGTCGCGCTGCTTGGTGTTGCCGCCGTGAGCGTGGCGCTATTGTTGCTGTGGCACCAGCAGCAGCGTGCCCATCGCCTGGCGCTGCAGGCGCGGGAAAGCCGCCTGCTGCGCCATTTTTACGACCTGCCTTTCATCGGCATGGCGGTGACTTCGCCGTCGAGCAAGCGCTGGCTGAAGTTCAACGACCGGCTATGCGAGATGTTCGGCTACACGCGCGAGGAACTGGCCGCGAAGAACTGGGCGGAGATGACCCACCCGGAAGATCTCGATGGCGATCTCGCCGAGTTCGAGCGGGTGCTGCGCGGCGAGTCCGAAGGCTACGCGATGGACAAGCGCTTCATCCGCAAGGATGGCGCGGTGGTGTATGTCAGCATGGATGTCAAGTGCGTGCGCAACGCCAATGGCACGGTGGATTATTTTGTCACCATGCTGAGCGACATTACCGCGCGCCGGGCCGCCGAAGCCAAGATTCGGCGCATGACCAGGCTCTATGCCGCCTTGAGCCAGTGCAACCAGGCCATCGTGCGCGCCGGCAGCGAGGCGGAGCTGTTCCCGCAGGTCTGCCGCGATGCAATCGAGTTCGGCGGCATGAAGCTGGCGTGGATCGGCATGATCGACGCGGCGAGCAAAGCGGTCAGTCCCGTTGCCTCGTTCGGTGCGGGTACCGAATATCTGGACGGCCTCTCGATCTCGGTGGACGCGGACGCCGCGACAGGCCGCGGGCCGACCGGCATTGCGCTGCGCGAGGATCATCCGTTCTGGTGCCAGGATTTCATCCACGACCCGCGCACCGCGTCGTGGCACGAGCTTGGCGCAAGCCACGGCTGGGCCGCCTCCGCCGCGCTGCCGCTGCACCGCGGTGGCAAGGTCGTCGGTTCCTTCAACCTGTACGCCAGTGAAATCAACGCCTTCGACGAAGCCGCGCAAAACCTGCTCACGGAAATGGCGCTGGACATCAGCTATGCGCTTGACAATTTCGAGCGCGAAGCCGAGCGCCGGCGCGCTGCCGCCCAACTCGCGCTCGCCGCCAAGGTGTTCGAGCAGTCCAGCGAAGGCATCAGCATTACCGATGCCGACTGCAATATCGTGACGGTCAACCAGGCCTTCACCACCATCACCGGTTACAGCGAAGCCGAGGTGCTGGGCCGGAATCCGCGCATCCTGGCTTCGGGCCGCCACGACAAGGATTTCTACCGCGTCATGTGGAACGCCATCAATACGGGGGGAAGCTGGGAGGGCGAAATATGGAACCGGCGCAAGGACGGCAGCGTGTTCCCGGAATGGCTCTCGATCAGCCGCGTGCTCGACAGCGATGGCAGGGTGACGGAATACATCGGCATTTTCAGCGACATCACCGAGCACAAGAAAGCCGAGGAAGACATCCTCCGGCTGGCGCATTTCGACGCGCTCACCGGGCTGCCGAACCGCGTGCTGCTCAATGACCGGGTCAGCCACGCGCTCAGCATCGCGCAGCGCAGCCAGAAGCCCATGGCGGTGCTGTTCCTCGACCTCGATCATTTCAAGAACATCAACGACACGCTCGGCCATCACGTCGGCGACGAGTTGCTGGTCGAGATGGCAAAACGGCTGCAATCCCTGGTGCGCGAGGAAGACACGGTTTCGCGCCTGGGCGGAGACGAATTCGTCCTGCTGCTGCCGACTTCAGATGTCGCCGGCGCGGCGCACGTGGCGGAAAAATTGCTGGAAACCGTGGCCCGGCGCTATGAGCACGAACAGCATGAACTGGTGATCACGGCCTCCATCGGCATCGCCATGTACCCCGAAGACGGCGAGGATTTCGAAGCGCTGGCAAAGAACGCCGACATGGCGATGTACCGCGCCAAGCATGATGGCCGCAACCGCTATCGATTTTTCACGCAGGAGATGCAGGCGCGCTCGTCCCGCAACCTGCAACTGGAAAACGCTTTGCGCCGCGCGCTGGAGCGCGGCCAGTTGCAGCTTCATTACCAGCCCCAGATAGCGGTGGGCAACGGGCGCGTCATTGGCGTGGAAGCCCTGTTGCGCTGGACGCATCCCGAACTCGGCAACGTTTCCCCGGCCGAATTCGTCCCGATCGCGGAAGACAGCGGCCAGATCGCGGCGATAGGGGAGTGGGTGCTGCGCACCGCGGTGCGCCAGATGAGGACCTGGATGGACCGCGGCATCGCGCCGATGATCGTCGCGGTCAATCTTTCCGCCGTGCAGTTCCGCCAGCCCAGCCTGCCCGAACTGGTGACGCGCATCGTCACCGAGGAAAACCTGCCGCCCCAGTACCTGGAGCTGGAACTGACCGAAGGCGTTGCCATGGACGACCCGCTCGCCGCCATCGCGGTGATGAATGAGTTGCACCGGCGCGGCATCCGCATGTCGATCGACGATTTCGGCACCGGTTATTCCAGCCTGAGCTACCTCAAGCGCTTCAAAGTCTACAAGCTCAAGATCGACCAGTCTTTCGTGCGCAACCTGACCAAAGACCCGGAAGACAAGGCCATCGTCAACGCCGTGATCAGCCTGGCGAAAAGCCTGGGCCTGCAAACGATCGCCGAGGGCGTGGAAACGGAGGCGCAACTGGCGTTCCTGCGCGAGCAGGGGTGCCATGAAATTCAAGGTTATTATTACAGCAAGCCGCTGCCACCCGACCAGCTCGAAGTCTTCGTGACGGGGCGTGCCGGGTTAGAACAAACTTTTTGAACATTTTGCAGGAAAACGTGAACATATGAACTGCCTGATGACCGCCTGGCACCGTCACGAGGGCGAGCTGCGCGCCTGGTTGCGCGGACGCCTGGGCAACACCCACGATACCGAGGACATGGTGCAGGAACTTTTCCTCAAGGCGTTGCGCCAGGACCGGAAAT
This sequence comes from Sulfuricella sp., assembly GCA_028714955.1. Lineage (GTDB taxonomy): Bacteria > Pseudomonadota > Gammaproteobacteria > Burkholderiales > Sulfuricellaceae > Sulfurimicrobium. The sequence goes on along the minus strand of JAQTLK010000112.1, from coordinate 476 downwards.
TCTGCGAGCTAGACAACGCCCGCGCCTGGCTGTTCGAGGTCGCGCGCAATGCCCTGGCGGACCGCCTGCGCCTGAAAAAGGAGGAGGTGGAACTGCCGGACGACCTGGTCGCCGAAAGCGCCGAGCCTGACGCCGTGGACAGCCTGGCGGCCTGTCTGCCGCGCGCCCTGGCGGAACTGCAGGAAGAAGACCGCGAGGCCATCACGCTGTGCGACCTGGAGGGGCTGAACCAGGAAGATTACGCGCGGCTCAAGGGCCTCTCCCTGCCCGGCGCCAAGTCCCGCGTGCAGCGGGCGCGCAAGCGCCTGCGCGAACACCTCACCCTGGCCTGTCAGGTGCGCTTCGACGCGGCGGGCAAGGTGTGCTGTTTCGTGCCGCGCACGCCGCAGGGCTGAACGCTTTTCCGGCACCCGGCGGGCAGTTCAGGGCGCTTCCCGGCATTCCCTCTGGTAGCTGCAGAAATTCATCTGGTCGCG
>JAQTLK010000111.1 GCA_028714955.1 Sulfuricella sp. | reverse complement strand
TTAGTCCGCATTAGGGCCTTCCGGTGCGTTTTCCAGCACGTCGCCGGTTTTTGCGTCCACGCCGACTTCCTGCGTGACCTTGCCGTGCTTGATGTCGAAGGAATAGCGCAGGCCGCTGCCGCCCTTCTCCTGCTCCAGTTCCTCATCGGTAATCTTGCCGGGATGGGCCTTGAGGGCAATCTCCCGCGCCTGTTCCATGCTGATTTTGGCTTCCCCGGCGAATTTCTGGCCCGTGTAGGCGAACGCATTGGCTGCGGCCACCGTCAGAACCAGGCCCAGCAAGCTTATAACGTGTTTCTTCGATGCTGCCATGATGATGCTCCTATGGAGTTGATTGAAATCTGGCAGGCGCGTTGGCGTCCACCGTGATGATCACTCTACGCCGCGAAAATTAGGGCGGAATTAGGGGGAGGGAACAATAACTGCTTACAAACGCAGGGAGGGCGTATTTTGCGTAGGGTGATTCTGTGGAATCGATTGCGCGTAAATCGATCCCGGATGCAGCACCGACGAGACGTAATAACCGGACAGGCTCGCCAGCACCAGCGCGGGCACGAGGCCGTAGCCCGAAGTCATTTCGCTGACCATCACCACCGCCGTGAGCGGCGCGTGGGTGACGGCGGCGAGAAACGCGCTCATGCCGGCCAGGGTGAACGCCGTCATCGACGCGCCGGGCAGCGCAAGCTGTGCGGCACTGCCCGCCAGCGTGCCGAGTGCCGCGCCGACGAACAGCGCCGGTGTAAATACGCCGCCGACCGCCCCCGAACCCGAAGTCAATACCGTGGCAACGACTTTCAGCACCAGGATGAGCAGAACGCTTTGCCACAGCCATGGCAGGTGCAGCAAGGAATTCACCACCGAGTAGCCGTTGCCCCACACTTCCGGACGGATTACCGAAAGCCCGCCGACCGCCAGTCCGGCAAGCGCCATCTTCAGCCACAGGGGCCAGCGCAGCGCGGCCAGGCTGCGGTGCGCGCCATTTAACGCGGCGATAAGCAGCGGCCCCAGCAATCCCGCCGCGATACCGGTCGCCACCACCAGCAGCAACTCCGGCAGACTTTGCAGATTGCCGGGCGCGGCGGCGAAAATGGGGCCGACGTGGCTGATATGGCGCACCACGGAATCGGCAATCGCCGCCGCCAGCAGCAGGGGGCCAAAGCTTCCCACGCTGATGCCGCCGAGCACGATTTCAGCGACGAACAAGGCGCCGGCAATCGGTGTGTTGTAGGCGCCCGCGAGCCCCGCCGCCGCGCCGCAGGCCACGGCAAAACGCTGTTCGGCAGGCGACAGGCGCAGGACTTTTCCCAGCAGGCCGCCGGACAAGGCCGCCAGTTGCACCATCGAACCCTCGCGCCCGATCGAGCCGCCGGAGACGACCGTGGCGGCGGATGCCGCCGATTTCAGCAGCGAGGATCGCCACGCAACTTCGCTGCCGGCGTTAATGGCTTCCATGTAATCCGCCCCGCTTTTGCCCTTGCCGCGCCCGAGAAGATATTGCAGCACCAGGCCGGCGGCAAGTCCGCCCAGAGCGGGAATGGCGGCGCGTAATGCGGGCGTCAGGTGGCTGGCATCGGCCACCAGCCCCTGCTTTGAACCATACACCACGGCTTCGAGCGCAAGCAGCAGATGATGAAACGCCAGTACCGCCAGCGCGCCGAGTATGCCGACCATGACCGCCAGCCCGAGCAGACGCAACAACTGCACGTTGCGGCCGTAGGGCGTTGGCGCAATGGGCGCCTCATCCGTTGGCGCGCGGGCTGCCGTCACCTTACTGCCCGGCCTGGTGGCCGAAGCGGTAGATGCCCGCGCTCCATGCCGCCACCCAAAGGAACCCGCCCAGCGCGTTGTAGAACATGAAGCGTTTCCAGTCCATTCCGGCGCTGCCCGCGGTGATGCCGTTGAGCTGCCGCAGCAGCGGGAAGAAACGCGCGACGATGACGATTTCCGGTCCATAGCGCGCGAAGAATCGCTCTGCCTTCTCCTGCCGCGCGGCGCTGATGCCCAGGCGAACCACCAGCCTGCGGCCACCGAAGCGGCCGATGGCATAGCCGACGTTGTCGCCGAGCACTGCCGCTACCCATGCCGCCAGGCCCACCAGCCAGATGTTGAGCTGGCCCTGCACGGCGAGGAGCGACGCGGCGACCAGGAAGGTCTCGCCCGGCAACGGCAATCCGAAGGATTCGGCGAACAGTACGCCGAACAGCGCGCCATAGCCGTACTGGGCAATGTAGGGGTGCGCCGTGGCAAGCAGGCTATTCACACGGGTTACCGTTGCCACAGCCACATCGTCCACAGCGCCGAGACCGCCAGGGTCAGCGCCAGCCAGGCAGCGGCGGGCAGCATGGTGCGCTGGCGCGACAGGGCGATGGCGTAGCCGGCCTTGAGCAGGTTGTTGCTGCCGCTGGCGATGAGGATGGCGGTGGTCACGGCGGTTTCGCTGACCTGAAAATGCCCGGCCAGCAGCGAGAGCACGAAGGGGTCGATGTCGGTGAAGCCCACCAGAAAGCTCAGCACGTGCAGGCCGGTGACACCGAATTGCTGGGTGACGAAGGCAGTGAGGGCGGCGAAGGCGACAAACAGCCCGGCGAACAGAAAGGCCACCGGCAAGTCGAGCGGGTTGTGCGGGGCAAGTTTGGCCGTGGCGGCAGGTGCCGCGCCGGAACGCCCGCGCCGCCACAGCCACCACGTCATGGCCAGCGAGCCGGCCAGCAGCAGGCCGAAGGGCAGCGCCAGGCGCAACGCCGCCGGCCAGTGGCCCAGCGCGATGATGACCAGCCACAGCCGCACATACATCATCGCCGTGGCCAGCACCGTGGCGGCCGGCGCCTGCGCGGCGATGCCCGGGTCGGTACGCGCCTGGCGCGCCAGCACCACGGTTGCCGCCGTGCTCGAATATACCCCGCCCAGGGCGCCGGTCAGCAGCGTGCCGGCGGCGGGAAAGACATAGGTATGGGCGAGATAGCCGAGGTAGGAAATGCCCGAGATCACTACCACCGCCATCCACACCTTGGCGTAGCTGATGTCCACCAGTCCGGGGATGGGCGTGTCGGGCAGCAGCGGCAACACCAGACCGGCGAGGATCAGGAACTTCGCCAGGGTCACGCCCTCGGAGACCGGCAGCGCGTCCGACAGGCGGCGAATGAGAGGTTTTTCCGCCAGCATCAGGATGGTGACGATCAGTACCGCGGCCACCAGCCAGGCCGGCTGGGTGAGCGTCAGCGGCCCCAGGCCATAGGTCAGCAGCACGATCAGCGCCGGCAGCAGCGCGCCGCTGGCGTCGCATCCCGCTGCCAGCGCACCGCCCAGCCGCGCGCCGCGCGCCAGGTCGACCGTCAGCCACGCCGCCAGCGCTGCCAGTCCGGCCAGATACAGGCCGCGCGGTTGCGGGCCGTCGAGCAGCCACAGCACGAAGCCGGCCGCGCCGATGAGCGTCAGTGTGCGCGTGGTGCCGAAGCCGATGCCTTCATCCTGCGCGCGGCGGTAGCTGTGCAGTTCCAGCCCTAGCACGAAACTCAGCACCACGGTGGCGGCGAACTGCAGCAGCAGCGGGGGCAGTGCGTTGGAATCCATTTTTTTTCAGCTTGCCTCGGGAAGTTTAGGGTTCAATCATGCCCAAACAACAGCTTCCTGACCATGTCGTTGTCGATGGGCTCGTCGAACAGGTTGCGTACCAGGATTTCGCTGCCCAGCAACTGCGGGGCGAACAGCATGTCGGGCTGGACGCGGCGGATCTTGGAAAGATGCCGCGCATCGTTGACCCCGGCGATGGTTTTTACCCCCGGCGCCAGTTCCTTCACGGCGAGCACCGTAAAGGCATTTTCAGCATCGTCGTTGCGCAGGGTGAGCACGAGCTTGGCCTGCGGCACGCCGGCCAGCAGCAGCACCTCATTGCTCGTGGCATCGCCCACCACCACGTCGGCGTCCTCCGGGTAGGGCGAAGCGCGCCCTGGCGGGACGATGACCGTGATGGCCACGTTGCGGCTGTGCAGTTCCTTCCAGAGCATGTGGGCCAGGCTCGATGCCCCGATGATGACATAGTGATTATGGCGGTTTTGGCGTTGCATTCTGCCCTCCAGAGCACGTTTCAGACTGCCGCCCACCAGCGGCCCGATCACTACCGACAGCGTGGTGGCAAACACGGTGATGCCCAGCACGATCAGGGACACCGTGAACATGCGCGCCTCCGCCGCGCGCGGCACGATGTCGCCATAGCCCACGGTGGACATGGTTTCCACCGTGTAATAGAGCGCGGTGGACAGGTTGCGAATGGGCGGCGCGTATCCTGCGCCAAACCAGAGGCTGCCGAGCATGCCGTAAACGAGCAGGCTGCCCACGCCCAGCAACGCGAACAGCGAGCCCGCCGTCAGGCTGCTGCGGTTGAAGCGCCGGCCATACGCCAGCAGCACGAAGATGAGCAGCGACGCGGTGATGAACACCATATCCGGCCTGCGCGCAAACCACAACGCCAGTCCTGCCGACAGCAGCGCCAGCAGCAGGCTGATGGCCCAGGCCACGCGCGCGCGCAACAGCAGCCCAAAAGACATCAGGACGAGGCCGATGCCGATCAGTGTGCGCGGAAACGCGGCCAGGTCGGCGGCACGGAAAATCGCGTCAGTGCCATGCTGCAGCAGGTCGTCCAGCGCGGCAAGCAGCGCGCCCCAGCGCTGGTGGACCTGCAATCCTCCACAGGAGGCGGCCAGCAAGGCAGCCAGGGCTTGCGGGCCCTGTTCGCGCCAGCCTTGAGACATCCAGCGCAAGGCCGCGGCAAGCCACGCGCGCAGCCAGCCAGCCTCGCGCGCGGCGAATGAAGGCCAACGGGGCGGGGTGCCTGGCGCCGCCTTGGCGGGCGCGTCCGGCATGGCGCCGGATTCCGGATCTGAAAGTGCTATGGTCGAATCGCCTCGATTATGGGTTACCGGATTCCCTCACCCCTGCCCCTCTCCCGGAGGGAGAGGGGTTCTTCCTCCCTTCTCCCTGCGGGAGAGGGACAGCTTCCTAG
>JAQTLK010000110.1 GCA_028714955.1 Sulfuricella sp. | reverse complement strand
GCGGATTTTCCAAGGCAGTTTTTCCCAGGCGTTTTGCCGCTGCCTGCTTGTATGATGGGCCAATGGTTCTCCCGCAAGTTTGGACAGGGTCATGGTCTGCACCCTTTCATGCCGGGTCAGGGTTTGCAGCAGCACCTTGAAACGATTTAGGTCAGAAGGTGCCAGGGGGTTGCCACTCTCTGAAAAGTCATGATGATGCATGACCGCTACAACCACCGGATCGAGGGACGCAAAAGCCTCAAGCGCGCTAAGCGTTTCCTGGAGTTCCACCATCAGGCATGTGCGGGGCAAGTAGGACAAGCCGGGCGAGCAGCCGGCATCCAGTTCCCAGCTGGCGGAAAGGTAGCCATACTTGAGTTTTTCAAGCGCTTGGGTGGTGTTGGCGTCAAAGGTGTTCCAGGGTGGCACGAAGCCGCTGACGGTCTTGTCGAAAATCGTTCCCAGAAGCGCGCGGCCTTCGCCTATCAATTCAATTTGGCGGGAGGCATCCTCGCCCATGAATTCGCTGGGCGGCCGCTTCCCCCCACGGGAAGATTCATGACAATACCCATGCTGAGCCACCTCGATGACACCGGCACGCTGTGCATCAAGAAGGTGGGCGGCCCGTTCGCGGGACAGGGGGATCAAACCACCCTCTTGGCGGCGAAAGGGAATGACCGCAACGGTAAGGGGAATGCCCGCTGTTTGGGCTGCCGCGAATATGGCTTCTTCCAGCCCACGATCAGAGGTGGCGGAAGGATCGTCAAAGCGCAGGGCCAAGCGGATCATACCGTGTCCTTCATCCAGCCCACCATGTAGCCGGTGAAATAGGCCGCGTTCATTTCCAGGCGCAGAGAGTGTTTCGCGCCCTGCCGCAAGCGTAGCGCCAGGGCACGCCCGTATGCGCGCGCCACTTGCGGAATAAGATAAAGGGGTGGGATACGTGAGGCCATACCGCGCTTCCGCGCACCTTCCACGCGGCCCTGGCGAAAGTGCAGGTCAAGGAAATAGCTGCGCCGCAGCTTGGGAGTCTGGATACGGTGATGGATAATGGCTTCTGGAACCCAGCGTACACTACAGCCGTGTTCGAGTAGGCGTCGATAAATTTCGGTATCTTCGCCTCCTATATTCGCGGTGCCCTGACGCCCCAACCGGGCGTCGAAGTTGCCGATACGCGCGAATACGCTGCGGCGGAAAGCAAAATTTCCGCCGAAAATGGGGGTAGCACACTCGGTCAGCCAGCGCGCCTCGCCGTGATTGATCCTGCCCAGAAAGCCCAGCAGTTCATCCTGCAACCAGCGCGGCCGCACGCCATCCTCGAAAAACACCTCGATGCGCCCACCCAGCGCGTCCGGCTGGTGTTCGCGCATGGCTTGTTCATACGCGCTAAGCCAGGAGGAATCAGGCGTTTCGTCGTCATCCATGAACAGGATGTATTCGCCTCGCGCTTCCTGCAGCGCGCGGTTGCGGGCGTTGGATAGCCCAAGCTTTTCTTCGCGTATGACGCGTACTTCCACCCCAGAAGGTCGCCAGTCCGTTGCAGCAAGCAACGCTGGTGTGGCATCGCGGCTGGCATTGTCGATGGCCAAAAATTCCCAAGGCAAGCTTGGCGACTGCACGTGTGCCAGCTCAGCAAGCGTGCGCACAAGCCGGTCAGCGTGATTATGGGTGCACAAGGCAACAGTGAGAAATGGTTGCATCACGTTTTATTGATAATCCAGATGGTCAGAAAAAAACAGTACCACTAAAAACCTTTAAAGAATCACCAACGCTACGTCGTCCATGCACCGTAGGAGCGCCTTCAGACGCGGAAAAATAACCCCATCACCGCACCCCATCGCGCCTGAAGGCGGCTCCATACTCAATTATGCTCAAAGCCCAACCGCGCCAATACCCGCTTTGCGGCATAAAATGCGGTGTGTATCAGACTGCCATCATTGCTGCCGAGCGTAATTTTACGACGCAACGCAGCGGCACTGTCAGTGCCAAACACATCCAGCCGGCGTAAGCGAAAGCGGTCGATACCCCGGCGATTAAAGCCAGCCTGCACTGAAAATGCCGCACGATAACCCGCCGCCTGTGTCGCGTGCAACACGCGATCGTCATAGTGGCCATATGGATAAGCCAAGTAATCGACCGCTGCACCTAGCAGGATTTGCAGATCGTCGCGTGCGCCCGCGAGCTGGCTATGCAGTTCGCTGTCATCGAGCGTCGGCAGGTCAGCGTGGCTGCGCGTGTGGGAGTGTAAGCTGAATCCCTGGGCGCGCAGTTCACGAATATGCGACACATCCATCAAGGGATAAGTAATGCCGCTGGGGTTCTGTGTTTCACACCAGGCATCACGCTGACCGATCAATTGGCTCACCAAGAACACCGTGGCCGGCCAGCCAAGCGAAGCTAGCACCGGCGCGGCATGTTCATGCACGCCAAGGAAGCCATCATCGAAAGTGAGCAAAAAAGACTGTTCCGGCAATTCCACCCTGCCGTCCAGCCAAGCGAAAAAGTCACCGATTGACACCGCCTGCCAACCTGCACGTGCGAGTATCTGCATATGTTCGGCAAACCGCTGCGGACTGACGCAATACTTGTGTTCCCAGTCGTTATGCGCATCGCCCACGCGATGGTACATAAGCACGGGAACCCGCTCGGCGCTCATGTGCGATTCTCTTTCAAGTGGTCAGCGCGGCCGACCAGCCACTGAAAAAGCGCGCCAGGGAGCAGGGCGGGGAGGAGATATTTCAGGTCGCCCACTTTCCATAAGCCCTGCATGAAGGCACGGCGGAACAGTTTTTGTGCGTCCAACAGGTTGCGCTGCCAGTAAGCCTTATAAGCCTCGCGCAGCAAATAGCCATCCGTTAGTTCGAGCACCTTGCTTTCCGGCAAATGCGCAACGCGTTCAGGGTGATGCGCCACAAAATCACGCCGCACCCGGAGAGCGTTCAATACCTGTTTCCACTTTGTTCTGGAAATTTGCCCTTTATCGTGCCAGCGATAAAAAGCCAGCACCTCCGGCACCCGCACGAGTTCCTGAGTATGTGCATAGAGCCGCAGCCATAAATCGTAATCCATGGCCGAAAAGCACCGTTCAGAAAATCCTTTGACCGCGTCGATGGCATCCCGCCGCACCAGCGCCGCATGGATGGGCCAGGGGCATGAACGCAAAAACTCCGCCGCCGTGTCCATCTGGCTGTAATCCGGCGGGATGTAGGGTTCTGTTCCGGGCGCGCCCTCCCCCACGTTTTGCCAGCCGCAGTAGGCGATGTCGGCGTGATCGGCATCCATCGCTGCGGCAAGTTTTTCCAGTGCGTCCGGCGACCAGTAATCATCGGCATCGAGAAACGCCACGCGCCCGCCCCGCGCGTGTTTTAGCCCGAGATTCCGCGCGGGAAACGGACCCATGTGGTCCTGGTATAGCAGAATCAGGCGCGGCGAATGTTGCGAAGCAAGCCGTTGCAGGAGGCCCACGCTGCCATCGGTCGAACCATCATCCACAACGATCAGTTCAACGTCGTGATAGGTCTGGTTCATGACGGAATTCACCGCGTCCTCGACAAAGGTAGCGGCGTTGTAGCACGGCATGATGACGCTGATGCGTAAGGAGACGAAAGATTCACTCATGAGCGGGAGTTTCGCACAGAAATTTGCCGATAAGCTACTTCAGCAACGTCGGCGACACACGCCCAGCTAAAACCCCGAGCAAAATCACGGCAGTCTTCCTCATTCAGATGCATTTCGCCAGACAAGAAACGGGTGAGTGCGTGACTAATGGAAGCCACATCAGGTTGTTCAACAAAAAACCCGGAACGACCCTCGGCCACCGCCTCCGCCGCACCCGCCAGTCGAGCTGCCAGACTCGGCACGCCGCTGGCCGCGGCTTCAAGATAAACGATGCCGAAGCCTTCGTGGCTGCCGGGAACAATGGACGCAGCCAGCACGAACAAATCGGCACGAGCGTAAAGATCGCGCAATGCGGCATCGCTCACCCGCCCGGCAAAGCGCACACACTCCCCAAGTCCCAGCGTATCGGCTAAGCGCTCCAATGCCGGGCGTAGCGTGCCTTCGCCAGCAATGGTGTATTCAAATTCAAAGCGATCTTTCAAAATGGCCAGCGCACGCAACACGAGATCGACATTCTTGCGTTCTTCAGACAGACGGCAGACAGTGAGAAACCGCGCCACCTTACCTTTCGGCGCACGCGGTATTTCAAAAAATATCGGATCGACCCCTACCCAGGCGATATGTGTTTTCGTGGCACATGCGGGGTACTTTACCAGCAGAACGTCGGCGGTATAGCGGCTGTTGGCAATCAGTGCGTTTGCCTTGGGCAGGGCGCGTGCCAGCATGCGCCGGGTTGCGCTTCGCCACAGCGGGTATAGATTGCACCATATCCAGGGGCGCAGCCGCCAGAAGCCGGGCAAAGCGAGGGCGGGGCGCGCTGTGAACGGGTAGGGTGCGAGAAAGTCGTTGCCATGCACCGACACCACCGTGGGTTTGTTTTGCTCGGCTATCCAGGCGTGGCCTGCGGAAAGTGCATGCCACACGTCGATGGGCTCATTTTTGAGTTTGGCCCAGTCCAGCCCTATGCAGCTTTGTATAATTGGCTTGATCGTGACACCCGGTGGCGGTGTAATGGTCGCGGATTTGGGTGGTGAGTAAACCGTTACCTGTAAACCGGGTCGACGGCCGAGCTCTTTCGCCAGTTGCCAGGCATAGGTTTCCACACCGCCGAGATCGGGCGGAAATTCCGAGGTGATCAGGCCGATGCGTAGTGTCATGCTTCGATCCGCAGCCAGCTGCCGGGCGGCAGTTCGGTCGCAGGGATAGGCCAGTCCGCAGGTACAGCGCACAGCGCGTCTTCGAGCTTGATGGCGTGTTGTCCGGTATTTACCACCAGGCAAACAGCGCGTTCGACGCGGGACAAATTCGCCACGACAATGTCGGCGCGCGCGGGCTGGGGAACAGGGTGACTGGCCGTCTGCGCTTCGGCGTTGCCGCCGGGCAAGGACGGCGGCAGACCTAGCCGCTGGCGCACGCACAGCAGCAGCGCGTTGGCCAGCATGGCGTCGAATTCAGGGCGAGATTCACG
>JAQTLK010000109.1 GCA_028714955.1 Sulfuricella sp. | reverse complement strand
ATCTCGCCGCGCCGTTCCTCGCTGGCGCGCTGCACCAGTTGGGCCAGCTCCACCTGCATCCAGCGCGGCAGGTGCAGGCCGTAATCGCGTTCCATGACGAAGGCCACGCCGCCCTTCCCCGACTGGCTGTTGACGCGCACGACGGCCTGGTAGTCGCGCCCGAGATCCTTGGGGTCGATGGGCAGGTAGGCGACCTGCCAGGGCTCGTCCGCCTGCTGCAGGTGCAGGCACTTGCGGATCGCGTCCTGGTGGCTGCCGGAGAAGGCGGTGTAAACCAGTTCGCCGATCCACGGATGACGCGGATGGACCGGCAGGCCGGTGCATTCGGCGTAGACCTGGATGATTTCGTCCGGGCTGGAGAGATCGAGCTCCGGGTCGACGCCCTGGCTGTAGAGGTTCATCGCCATGGTGACGATGTCCATGTTGCCGGTGCGCTCGCCGTTGCCGAGCAGGGTGCCCTCGACGCGGTCGGCGCCGGCCAGCACAGCCAGTTCCGCAGCGGCCACGGCGCAGCCGCGGTCGTTGTGGGTGTGCACCGAGAGGACGATGCTGCCGCGCCGGCTGATGTGGCTGGCGAAATATTCCACCTGGTCGGCGAACACGTTGGGCGTGGACGCTTCGACCGTGGTAGGTAGATTGAGTATGCAGGGATGCTGCGGCGTGGGCTGCCACACGTCGAGCACCGCCTCGCAGATTTCCACCGCATATTCGGGCTCGGTGCTGGTGAAGCTCTCCGGCGTGTACTCGAATACCCATTCGGTTGTGGGGTATTTTTCTGCCTCGCGCTTTACCCACGCCGCGCCGTTGCGCGCGATGGCCGTGATGCCGGCGCGGTCCTTGCCGAACACCCGCTCGCGCTGCACCGTGGAGGTGGAGTTGTAGACGTGCATCACCGCCCGCTTCGCGCCGCGCAAAGCCTCGAACGAGCGCACGATCAGTTCCTCGCGCGCTTGCACCAGCACCTGCACGGTGACGTCCTCGGGAATCTGCTGCGCCTCGATCAGCCAGCGGATGAAGTCGTAGTCAGGCTGGCTCGCGGCGGGAAAACCGACCTCGATTTCCTTGAAGCCGATCTTCACCAGCAAGGCCCACATGCGCCGCTTGCGTGCCACGTCCATGGGTTCGAGCAGCGCCTGGTTGCCGTCGCGCAGGTCCACGCTGACCCAGCGCGGCGCGCGCGTGATGGTGTTGTTCGGCCACTTGCGCTGGCGGATGGGCACTGCCGCGGCAGGGCGGTATTTGGTGTGGTCGAAGGCTTTCATGGCATCTGCTCCCTGGGGTTCATGAGTTGGAGAAAGATTAAACCGATCGGTACGAAATGTGCTTGCGAATATGGCCCTGATGTGTGGCATATACGCAATATAATTGCGTATAATGTGAAAATATAAGTGTCAAATACCAATTGGGGCGAAGATGGAGCTAGACCGTTACGACCGGCGCATTCTCGAGGTGCTGCAGGAGGACGGGCGCATTAGCAACCAGGATCTGGCCGAGCGCATCGGCCTGTCGGCATCCCCTTGCCTGCGCCGGGTGAAAACGCTGGAGGAAAACGGCCTCATCACCGGCTACCGGGCCTTGCTGGATGCGAAAAAGCTCGGCTTCACGCTGACGGTGCTGATCCAGATTTCAATGGACCGCCACACGCCGGAGCGATTCGCCAATTTCGAGGCGCGCGTGAGTGAACTGGACGAAGTGATGGAATGCCTGCTGATTACCGGCCAGGACGCTGATTATCTGCTCAAGGCCGTGGTGCGCGACATGGACGCCTACCAGGCGTTGCTGCTCGACAAGATTACGCGCATCGAGGGCGTCAGCGGCGTGCATTCGAGCTTCGTGATGCGCCGCGTGACGGACAGGACCGCCCTGCCGGTCGGCGTCACGGGACAGGTCAATTGCAAAGACTGAAAAAGGGGGCGTATACTCGAAGCGCTGTTTGAAAGCGGAGATCGAGATGAATGTAAGCATGAATGCAAGTACCGCTCTGGCATCCCTGGCCGGCCAGGCCGCCGGTGATGGGGAGGCCGCCCGTGCGCTGAAAAAGGCTCTGGAAGTCCAGGCGCAAGACGCCCGTCAACTGGCAAATGGCGCTCCCGCCCCGCTAAAGACTTCCGCCAATCTGCCGCCCAATCTCGGGCAACACATCAATACCACTGCTTGAGACCGGCCAGGGCGTTCTTCCCTGTCATCTGTCGTCGTTTGCGCCAAGATCAGGCAGGCGCGTCAGGACTGGAAGCGGTGACGCAGGTAGCCAAGCGCGCCGGGCAGAAGGGAGACGACGACAATGCCGAGCATCACCAGGGTGAGGTTCTGCTTCACCACCGGGATGTTGCCGAAAAAATACCCGCCCAGTACGAAGAAGCCGACCCAACACAGGCCGCCGGCGAAACTGAAGGCAAGGTAACGGCGATAATCCATGCTGCCCATGCCGGCGACAAAGGGCGCGAAGGTACGGATGATGGGGAAAAAGCGTGCCAGCACAACCGCCTTGCCGCCATGCTTTTCATAGAAGCGGTGGGTTTTGTCGAGATAGTCGCGCTTGAGAAAGCGGGAGGCTTCGCTTCTGAATATTCGCGGTCCGGCCAGGCGCCCGATCCAGTAGTTGGTGTTGTCGCCCAGGAATGACGCGGATACCAGCAGAAGGAGCAGCCATTGCGGTTCCATCGCGCCGGTCGCGGCAAGCGCGCCGGTAACGAAAAGCAGGGAATCGCCGGGCAGGAAAGGCGTCACCACCAGCCCGGTTTCGCAAAATATGACCAGAAACAGCGCCAGGTAAATCCAGGTGCCATATTGCTGGATCAACAATGGCAAATATTTGTCCAGGTGCAGGACGAGATCGACGAAGGAAAGAAGCAGTTCCACGGGTAAGGTAGGGGCCTTAAGGCAGGACCTCCGCTTCCCCGCTTCCCTTTTTCTCCGGCTTGATGAACTGTTCGCGCGATACGCCCAGCCACAGCACGATCGGGCTGGCGACCAGCACCGAGGAGTAGATGCCGAAGATGATGCCGATGGTCAGCGCCAAAGCGAAGTAGTGCAGCGCTTCGCCGCCGAGAAACAGCATGGCCAGCACCATCAACTGGGTCATGGAGTGGGTGATGATGGTGCGCGACATGGTGCGGGTAATGGCGTTATCGATGATTTCCGGTACGCTGGCCTTGCGCATCTTGCGAAAATTCTCGCGGATCCGGTCGAACACCACCACCGATTCGTTCACCGAGTAGCCCAGGATGGCGAGCACGCCGGCCAGCACGGTGAGGGAAAACTCCCACTGGAAGAAGGCGAAGCAGCCGAGGATGATCACGATGTCGTGCATGTTGGCGATGATGGCGGCCAGCGCAAAACGCCATTCGAAGCGTATGGCAAGATAGGCCATGATGCCGATGGCCACCACCAGCAGGGCCAGCGCACCGTTTTCGTAGAGTTCCTTGCCGACCTGCGGGCCGACGAATTCGACGCGCTGCAGCTTGGCGCTGGAGTCGGCGGCCGATAGGGCCTGAAACACTTTTTCGGAGAGCTTGGCGCTGCTGAGTTCGGGTTTGACCGGCAGGCGCACCAGGATGTCGTGCGAAGTACCGAAGGTTTGCACTGCCGCATCGTTCAGGCCGATTTTGGCGAGCGTGTCGCGCACTTTGGGCACTTCAGCCGGGTGAGGGTAGCTGATTTCCATCACCGTGCCGCCGGTGAAGTCCACGCCCAGGTTGAGCCCCTTCATGCTCAACGCGGCCACCGCCAGGATGAAAGTCACCAGGGAGATCATCGTCGTCACCCGTGCATAGCTCATGAACGGGATGTCGTGTTTGATATGAAAAAATTCCAGCATGTTTTTTCCTTGTCAATGCGATCGAAGCATTAGATTGAAACTTTTTCCAGCCTCGCCTTGCGGCCATAAGTCAGGTTGACGAGGCTGCGCGACACCACCACCGCGCTGAATATCGAAGTCAGGATGCCGAGGCACAGCACCACCGCGAAGCCGCGCACCGGCCCGGAGCCGAGCCAGAACAGGGCGGTGCCGGCGATGAAAGTGGTGATGTTGGAATCGAGAATGGTACCGAAGGCGCGCTCGTATCCGGCATTGATCGCCGCCTGGGGCGACATGCCGCTCCTGAGTTCTTCGCGGATGCGTTCATTGATCAGCACGTTGGAGTCGATCGCCATGCCGACGGTGAGCGCGATAGCCGCCATGCCGGGCAGGGTCAGCGTGGCTTGCAGGATCGACAGCAAGGCCACCAGGAACAGCACGTTGGCGCTCAGGGCGAGAGTCGAGATCAGGCCGAAGAAGCGGTAGTACATCACCATGAACAGGGAGATGGCGATGAAGCCGTAAATGTTGGAGTTGAAGCCCTTGGCGATGTTTTCCGCGCCCATGCTTGGTCCGACGGTGCGCTCCTCGATGATTTCCATCGGCGCCGCAAGCGCGCCGGCGCGCAGCAGCAGCGCGACGTCGTTGGCCTCCTGGGTGGTCATGGCTCCGCTGATCTGCACGCGGCCGCCGCCGATTTCCTCGCGGATCACCGGAGCCGTGATGACTTCCGCCTTGCCTTTCTCGATCAGCAGGATGGCCATGCGCTTGCCGACATTTTCGCGCGTGGTGTCGCGGAAGATGCGGGCGCCGCGTCCGTCCAGCGAAATGTGCACGACCGGTTCGCTGGTCTGCTGGTCGAAGCCGGGCGCGGCATCGCTGATGTATTCGCCGGTCAGCACCACCTGTTTCTTGACCAGCAGCGGCGAGCCCTTGCGCTCGGTGTAGAGGTCGTCGCCGAATGGAATTTCGCCGTGCAGGGCGGCATTGATGTCGTGCTCGTCGTCCACCATGCGGATTTCCAGGGTGGCGGTACGGCCGAGAATTTCCTTCGCCTTGGCGGTGTCCTGCACGCCGGGCAACTGCACCACCACGCGGTCGGCGCCCTGCTGCTGGATGATGGGTTCGGCCACGCCCAGTTCATTGACGCGGTTGCGCAGGGTGGTGATGTTCTGCTGCAGGGCGAATTCCTGGCTCTTTTTCTGCGCCTGCGGGTTCATGCTGGCGCTGATCTTGAATTCGCCGCCGGCTTCCGATTCCTTCAGGAGCAGGTCCGGCATGCTCTTGAGCAGTTCGTTCATGGCCTGGCCGCGCGTTTCGGCATCGCGGAACTTGATCTCGATGGTCTGGTCCGGCAGGCGGCTTACGCCAGCGTAGGGGATTTTCTTCTCGCGCAGCGCGCTGCGAATGTCGGCGGTATAGCGGTCCATGGTTTTGACCAGGGCCGCCTTCATGTCAACTTCCAGCAGGAAGTGCACGCCCCCGCGCAGGTCCAGGCCGAGATACATGGGCAGCGCGCCCATGCTGGTGAGCCAGTGCGGCGAGCTGGAAATGAGGTTGAGCGCCACCACGTAACCGTCGCCGAGCTTGTTTTGCAGCAGGTCCTTGGCCTTGAGCTGGGTATCGGTATCGGCGAAGCGCGCCTTGATGCTGGCGCTGTCGAGCGTGACGCCGCGGGCGGCAATCTGGCTCTGGCGCAGCGTGTCTTCGACCAGTTGCAGCGTGGCCTGGTCCACCTTTACCGTGGCTCTGGCGGAAGAAATCTGCACCGCGGGCATTTCACCGAAGAAATTGGGCAGGGTGTAGAGAAATCCCAGCAGCAGGGCGATTGCAACGACTATGTTTTTCCACAGGGGGTAGCGGTTCATGGATCAGTTCCGTGATGGGTGATGAGGAATGGGTGATGGGTTACGATTTACCCATTACCCATTACCACTTGCTAG
>JAQTLK010000108.1 GCA_028714955.1 Sulfuricella sp. | reverse complement strand
TTTACGCTCACCCGTTTGGTGAGGGCGCTACGGGCGGGATTGAGCGGCCTTGCCGCCAATCCCGGTTGCGGGCGCGCCCTCCCTCATCCCGACCTTCTCCCGGAGGGAGAAGGGGCAGCGTTCCCCTCTCCCACCGGGAGAGGGCCAGGGGTGAGGGAGGCCCGGCGTGAGGGAGGCGCTCAGGCATCCCTTCTTGTGGTGAGCCGGGCGGCAATCCAGGTAACGACGATGGCAAGCATGCGCTTGCGGCTTTTCTGGTGCGCGATGAGGGAAAGCAGGAACAGCAGCACGAAGAAGGCGCAGGATATCATTCCAAACTCGCCGGTTAACGGAAACAACGCGAAGCGTTTCCTCGTCCCCCTCGCCCTTTGGGAGGGCCGGGGTGAGGGGAACGCATCTTGTTTCAGTCCGCCTGAAAGTGACATGGCCCGTTGGACGTAGCCACGCATCACGGAAGGCAGCAACGGACAACGCGAGCCCGGCTTCAGGCATGGTCGTGCCCATGCGCCTCACCGCCGGCCGTTTTCGGCACAGGGCGCAAGTGCAGGACATGAATGTCGGCTTCCGGTTGCAACGTGACGTGCCCGATGTCGAAGCGTTCGTGCAGAAGCGCGCGGCTGGTCGCCAGGATGTCCGGCCACTGGCGCATGTCTTCGACCAGCAGGTGCGCGGAGAGCATGATTTCATCCGAGGCCACGCTCCACACGTGCAGGTCGTGCACCGACTTCACGCCGCGCACGCCGGCCATCTCGCGCCCGATTTCCTCCAGCGAGAGATGCAGCGGCACCCCTTCCATCAGGCCGTGCAGCGCCTGGCGCAACAGGCGCAGGCTGGAAACCAGGATCAGCGTGCCGATGGCCAGCGACAGCAAAGGGTCGATGGGCGTCCAGCCGGTGAAGGTAATCACCACCCCGGCGACCAGCGCCGCCACCGACCCCAGCAGGTCGCCCATGACATGCAGCATGGCGGCGCGGGTGTTGAGGTTCTGCTCGCCGCGCGAGAGCAGCCACGCCACGCCGATGTTGATCGCCAGCCCCAGCGCGGCGGTGAGCGAAACCGCCTCGCCCTGCACCGGCTGCGGCGCTTGCAGGCGGGTAACGGCGGAGACGGCGAGCCACACCACCAGCGCCAGCAGTCCCAGGCTGTTGACCAGCGCGGCGAGAAATTCCGCCCGCCCCAAGCCGTAGGAGTGCACGCGCGAGGCGGGGCGCCGGGCGATCCAGCCTGCCACCGCCGCGATCACCAGCGCCCCGGCATCGTTGACCATGTGCCCGGCATCCGCCACCAACGCCAGCGAACCCGCCCACCAGCCAACCCCCGCCTCCACCCCGGCGAAGGCCAGGGTCAGCGCCACGGCGGACCACAGAACCCAGCCCGCCGCCGCGCCGTGATGATGGTCGTGATCGTGTGTCGCGCTCATGCCTGACCCTTTTTCAGTGTATTCATTTTTTCGCGCAGCCAGTCCTCGATTTCCTCGGTGCGCGGCAGGCCGGTGAACGCCATCTTCCCGTCCACCAGCACCGCCGGGGTCTGTTCGAAGGGAATGCCCAGCGTTTCTGCGTCCTTCCTTATCTCCACATCCAGCGCCAGTCCCAGCCCGGCGGCGGCGCACGACAGGCGCTTTTCCAGGCGCAGCAGGGGTTCGCCGCTGCCCGCCAGGGTCAGCGCAAAACGGGGGGCGCCCGGAGGCGGCTGGCGGCAGGCAGTCATCGCGCGGGGATCGTCAGGATGGATGGCTTGCGGCAGGCCGCCGGTCTCGGCCAGGGCTGCCGCCGTCGAAGACTGTTCACGCTCTGCCATTTGGGCTTGTTCATCTTTATTCCTTGCTGGTTCGAAACCACGCCCTTCAGGGTAGAAAAGCGACCGTGGCCGGGATTCTCACTCGAACAGGCGCTGCCACCAGCGCTTGCGGCTGTTCGGCAATGGCGCATCGTCCTCGATGCGGGCCGGCTTGATCCGGCTCAGCACCCAGCGCGGCGGAATTTTGTAGCCGCAGCTTCCGCAGGAGGAGCCCAGATTGTGCGGGTCGTAAATCTTGATGAAACCGGGCTGGTCAGGGTTGTCGGCATAAACGATGCCGCAGTAGTCGTAATCGTGCTCGCGCCGCAGCAAGGCGTCCACTTCCGCGACAAGATGCTTCAGGTCATCCGCGGCGAGCGGCGCATCGGGAGCGGCCTCGCCCGTGAGGGTGGCATACCAGCCTTCAGGTTCGGCGCGCACGCGAGACCACAAGGCGTCCAGATCCTGCCAGCGCAGGATGCCGTGAAATTGGCCGTTCAGTCGGGTCGAGAATTCGTTTTCCATTTCAGCTTGCGCTCCAGATCAGATACAGGCCGGCCGGATACCCAGATGACCAGGTAATTGGCCCATCTTCAATTTCTACTGCTTGACCTGGGTGATTAACGGATCGCCGAGGGCGGTTTTCAGAACAACTTTTCGCAAGTCAATCACCAAAGCATCTTCCCTGGCGACGGCATGGCTGACATGGCCGATGATATCCATCGAGAAATGTTCATAATTAGCAACCGCTGAATTGATGGTGGCAATCGTCTTGCCGTCCGCACAATGCAAGGTGTGGAAGGCAGCGGTGTCAGAGTAATAGTAGTGGTAAGGCGAGTTGTCGAAATAGAAATGGGTTCCGTCGATAAACAGACGGTTCACGATGGGGAAGGATTGGTTCGCCATGTCGTAAGCGTCCAGCGCAATATCGTCGACCTTGATCAATATGTCAGGATGGGCCCTGGCATTCTGGATCAATCTGTCGATCACCTTCTTTTGGTCATTGCCCGGTTGCGCGGGTTTGGGAGGAACGATATTTTCCGTGTTGGCCGTCAGGATCGCGCTGTAATCGACCGGCGTTCCGGAATATGCGTAGAAATACACTTTCAGCAGCATGTCCGAATCGATTTGCGCCAGGCCATCTTGGAGCTTGAGAGAATTTTCAGACAAGGGCTTTGAATATGAAACTGATGACCTGGTGCCGGGCGTATCGGCCAGGCCCGGCGCATTCTGATTGACGCCCGTTGGCGCGGCCTGGGCGCAGGTAAGCGCAATCGGGCTGACACAGAGCGCACATAACACCAGCGTTGCTGCGCATTTTGTCATGCGAAAGTCGGGAACAGCGGGGAAAACGGTTTTATCCATTATTTCATGGTCTCGAGTGTGGTCGGAGAATCAAGCATTTTTTGAAGGAGATGAATCCCCTGCCTGTGGCCCATCATAACTGTCTTCCCAACCGGTAATCATGGCCTTGATGTAAGTCAGGGGAGTGTGGCCGGTAGTGGCCAGATACACGTGTGCAATAAAGAAAAGCAACATCATGTAGGCGGCAGCAGTATGCGTCCAGGCCATGTCGGCAAGGGTAAGGCCGAACGGCATGGTCCGGATCCAGTCATAGCTGAAAATAAGCAGGAATGCCCCGCTGAGCCAGATAAGCGGATTGATCATCAGCTTCAGCCACAAATAAGCAAGGCGCTGCAAGGGGTTGTGCTTATGTTGCGGCGTTTGATGGTAAGGATGCGCCTCACCCCGGAAAATCCCCCATGCATAGTGCCTGGCGACAAGAAATATTTTCTGGAGGGTTGGAATGTATTGCCTCCACTCGCCGGTAGTGAAGTGCCAGAAGATGGCAAAGACCCAGAGCGTGACCAGGGCCCATGCCGCATAGCCATGGACCAGCACGGCAGACTTGAAATCGAACCCGCCCAGATAACCGTGGATCTCGAATCCGGTAACCAGCATGGTTATGACAAGTGCGGCCTGGCTCCAGTGCCAGAAACGCTCGAAACGTTTGAACAGATAGATGCGATGAGTCGACATGGCAGTCCCCAATTTTCAGTTATGACCTGCGGCGGAGCCACAGGATGACGCGGATCAGGCCATGCAGAAGCACGCCAGCAAAGGCCAGGGCCGTCACCAGCAGGCCAATGCGCTCAATCCATGGCTGGTGATCCCTGGAGCGTGCCGGCATATAGACGCCATCGATGTCCTGAAGACGCCCGCCGTCCGCATGACATTGCACGCAGCCCAGCGCTTTTGTCTTTGGTGCAACCATATGGGCAATGGGCCAATACATCTGGGTTTTGACAAAGCCGTAGTGTCCCGAGAAAGGCAGCTTGGCTGCCTTCATGCCTGCTGAGATGGCTTTTTGCCAATCGTAGGTCATCGTATAAGAGTCCTGGTCGAAGCCAAACGAATGGAAGACGGCGAGAACCCCTGTTTGCGTGTCGTAGGGCTGGTTGTTCCGGGATATCTTGAATGGCCAGATCTTCGACTGGCCATCCGTCGGGCTGCCTGAAATATCATTGACGCCGACCACGCCATTTTTATCCGGCTGGATCTTGTCGCCGACATGCATCCAGCGCTCGGTGCCATTGAACCAGCGGTATTCTGGCACCACGTTTTCGCCCCACTGGAAACTCCCTTTTACACCCCAGTAGGTATTCCAGCCTTTTTCATCCTCGATGACGAGGGGCGAGCCGTTGGGCGCCAGCTTGCCAGCGGTGGCGTAGTTCCAGTTCATCTTGGTCGGCTTGCCGCCGCGCGCAAACTCCGGAATATGGCAGGTTTCACAGGCGATATTGCGGGTATGCATGTTCAGGGCGGCGGCCTCTGGCGTCGACGTCCGCTTGTCCGCATGATGAGGCGTTTGGCCATGACAGGATTGGCAGGTGGCTGCGTTGCCGTTGTGCTGGAAGCCCCGCATGAATGCGGAAGTTTTGGGAGCGGCATCGATGGCGTAATGCTCTCCGCTAATATGATGGTCGCTTGTCTCGTGGCATTTCTGGCAAGAGAAATTCAGCCCCTTCGCATCCATATGCACGTCGAGCTCATGCGATGGGTCGTTGAGCGAACTGTCGAGATCGCCGTGTTTGACGCCGTCTCCCCCCCCGCCATAGAAATGGCATATGCCGCAGGTATAGCGGGTCGGCGCTTTCACTTTCTGAGCGATGCGGGCAAGATCCTGCGGCATGACATACGGCTTGTCAGTCCCATAAACTTCATTGCAGCCAGGCCTGACCGCGATCTTCTCCATCGCGGGATTGCCCCCGATAAATGGAATCTTGCGATAGGTCCTGGTCTGATCGTGGCAGACCAGGCAATCGACATGGTCCTCAGTGCGCTGTTCAAACGGGATGAATTTTTCCGGATCCGTGCTTCCATAACCAACATGACAGACAGTGCAGAACTGCTCGTTGCTGATCGGGCTGACACAGAATGTGTTGTAAACCTGGTTCTTGCCAACCATCTGCCTGGTCTTGGGATTCCATGCCTTCCAGGTCCAGTGAATGGTGGACATCATTTGCTTCGCAGCCTTGGTGTGGCAACTCAGACAAGCCTGGGTAACCTGTTCGGGCGAGGTGAATGGCCCCTGAAGTTGTTTGAAGCGGCTGTGATCCTGGGGTGTCTTCTGGCCAACAGCCTTGTCGACCTCAATAGGCACGACGGGCGCGGGAGGCGTTTGTTCAAGCGATGGCGGTGGATTGTCAAGGGGGGCCGACGGCGCTTCGGCACTAAATGCAGACGCACCAAAGCCGAATGCCATGCCCATGAGCAATATCCATCGGCAGAATCCCAGACTGGCCAGGCCGCCGGGAAAATGACTGGTGTGGCGCTTATCGAATGCCATTGACAACTCCTGATTCTCGTTCAATACGTTAGCGTGAAACAACGCGAAGCGTTTCCTCGTCCCCCCTCGCCCTTTGGGAGAGAGCGGGGGTGAGGGAAACGATCATGGCGAATCGCCATGATCGTTAGTGCCGAGCTCGCCTTCCGAAAAGGGTAATTATGGCAAACTGCGGCCATTCGTGCCAGTCAGCCCTTCCCTGCTACACGCCGAATATTTTCCGGCGCCGGGTCTCC
>JAQTLK010000107.1 GCA_028714955.1 Sulfuricella sp. | reverse complement strand
TTAAGGCTCGTAAATGAATCCAACAAGTTTCTTCCTGAATGATCGTTTCACCCACGAGGTGGCGCCGCTACGAGGCGGATTGCACGGATTTTGCGGGAGTTTCTCTTACTCGTCCATACACTTCCCCAAAAACAGATGACAAATATCAAACCATGCGGTGCCGGAACAGCCAACTGGCCAACGCCAGAGTCACCGCGCCAATCACGGCCATGGGCCACAACTGGTTCATCAGCACATCGAATCCAGCCCCTTCGAGGAACACCTTGCGCAGGATCACCAGGAAGTAACGCAGCGGATCGATCCGGGTGAGGGCCTGCACCAGGGAGGGCATGTTGGCGATCGGGGTGGCGAAGCCGGACAGGATCACCGCCGGCACCATGAACAGGAAGGCCCCCAGCAGGCCCTGCTGCTGGGTCGCCGCCAGGGAGGAGATGAACAGCCCGGCGCCAATGCCTGAGAGCAGGAACAGTGCCAGCCCCGCGTAAAGGGCGGGCAGGCTGCCCAGCAAGGGAACCTTGAACCACAGGGTGGCGATGAGCAGGATCGCCGTGGCCTGCACGATGCCAATGAGGAAGCCTGGCAGGGCTTTGCCCAGCAAAATCTCGCCGGGGCGCAAAGGCGTGACCAGCAACTGTTCGAAGGTGCCCTGCTCGCGCTCCCTGGCCACGGTAAGCGCCGTGACCAGCATGGTGGTCACCAGCGTGAGCATGCCGACGATGCCGGGGATGAAGAACCAGCGGCTCTCCAGGTTGGGGTTGAACCAGGACCGGATGTCCAGGCGGGCGGGCGGGGATTGCAGCGCATGGGCGGCGATCCATTCCCGGTTGAAGCGCTCCACCATGGCGCTCACGTAATTCAGGGCGATCATGGCGGTATTGGAGTTGCGCCCGTCGACGATGACCTGCAAAGAGGCGCTGCGGCCAGACAGCAGGTCAGCGCTGAAACGCGGGCCGATGTGGACCACCACCAGCACATCGCGCCGATCCACCAGTGGCGCGATTTCGCCTTCGGCATGCAGCGTGGCCCGACGCTGAAAAACCGGCGCGCCGTCGATAGCCGCCACCAGATTGCGCGCTGCGGCCCCCCGGTCCTCGTTGTAGAGGGCGTAGGGAATCTCTTTCAGGTCGAAGGTGGCGGCATAGCCGAACACCAGAAGCTGGATCATGGGCGGCACGATGAGCACCAGGCGGCTCCTGGGGTCTTTGAGCAGAGCCAGGAATTCCTTGCGGATCAACGCCAGAAGGCGAATCAGCATGATCCTGGAAACCTCGGTTGGACGGGCTGAAGTGTGCGGTTTTTTGCGAGGTGGGCAAAAAGCCGCCCATCCCTGCCTACCCCGTTTGGGTGCGGGGCAAGGCGCAACGACGCGGAATGCTTATTCCATTCCAAGGCGTTGCAACGCCGCCATGCGCCCGAAAAACCGTGCAATCCAGCCCGTAGCGCCCTCACCAAACGGGTGAGCGTAAAATCGCGACAAAAGTTGTTTAGAACCAAAACGCTATACCTCATGATAAGCGGTCAACCGAGGTTTCCAGGATCATGTCTCGTCCATCATTCGAGCCGCTTGCGCGATTTGCGCCAGGTAACGCCCATGAAGAAGACCGCCATGACCGCCAGGGCCAGGGCATTGGGCAGCACTACCGCCCACACGTCCCCGGCCAGGAACAGGGTCTGGACGATGGAGACGAAGTAGCGGGCGACGATGAGATGGGTGACGGCCTGGACCACGGACGGCATGCTGTCGATGTCGAAGATGAAGCCGGACAGCAGGAAGGCGGGGAGAAAGGTGCCGATGATGGCAATCTGGCCCGCCACGAACTGGTTGCGGGCCAGGGTGGAGATGGCCAGGCCCATGCCCAGGGCCGCCAGCAGGAACAGCGAGGCGCACGCCCAGAGGAGCCAGAAGGAGCCGCGCAGCGGCACGCCGAACAGCCACACCGCCAGGCCCACGGTAAGCAGCATGCCGCCCGTGCCGAGCGTGAAATAGGCGATGATCTTGCCCAATAGTATCTCGGTCATGCTGGCCGGCGTCACCAGCAGGGCCTCCAGCGTGCCCCGCTCCCATTCCCGCGCCATGACCAGCGCCGTGAGCAAAGTGCCGATCAGGGTCATGATGATGGCCACCAGGCCCGGCACCAGGAAGTAGCGACTCTTCACCTCGCTGTTGTACCACACCCGCTGCTGCAGTTGCAGCGGCGTGGCCAGATCCTGTCCCCGGCTCGCGGCGCGGCGCGCCAGCCAGTTGCTCCAGGCTCCTTCTACGTAGCCCTGGGTGAGGCGCGCAGTATTGGCGTCCACGCCATTGACGATGAGCTGGACAGGGGCGCCGTCGGGCTGCCGCAGTTGCGTGGCGAAGTCGGCGCGCAGGTGCACGATGGCGTTCACCTTGCCGTCCCGCAGGTCCCGCTCCGCTGCGGCCATGGTGAGGGCGCGGCGCGGCGCGAAATAATGGCTGCCTTCCAGCGAAGCGAGGAAATCCGCCGTGTCCGGCGAAGGGTTATCAGCCACCAGGGCCACCGGCAGATGATCGGCATCGAGCGACACGCCGTAACCGAACAGCACCAGCAGAAACAGCGGCATCAGGAAAGCGATGGCGATGCTGCTCGGGTCGCGCGCGATCTGCAGGAATTCCTTGCGCACCAGGCCTTTCAGACGCATGACGCTGCCGCCGCGGCGCGCGCCGCTCATGCCGCTTCCCGCACTTCGGCTGCGCTTTCCACCAGATGGATGAACGCATCATCCATGCTGGGTTCGGGATTGCCGGCGGAGCGGGCGCCAGCCTTGAGGGCGACGGGCGTGTCCATGGCCAGGATGCGACCGTCGGCCATGATCGCCAGGCGGTCGCAATATTCCGCTTCCTCCATGAAATGGGTCGTCACCAGCACCGTCACACCGACCCGAGCCAACGCATTGATGCGCTGCCAGAATTCACGCCGGGCGAGCGGATCGACTCCGGAGGTGGGCTCGTCCAGAAACAGGATTTCCGGCCGGTGCATCAGCGCGCAGGCCATTGCCAGGCGCTGCTTGTAGCCCAGCGAGAGGTCGCCGGAAAGCTGCGCGGCATATTCCTCCAGCTCGAACTCCGCGAGTGCCCAGGCGAGGCGCGCCTGGCGTGCCCGCCCGGCCAGACCGTAGGCGCTGGCGAAGAAGGACAGGTTCTGGATCACGCTGAGATTGCCGTAGAGGGAGAACTTCTGCGACATGTAGCCGATGCGCGCCCGTGCGGCGGAAGCCGCGTGACGCAAGTCCAGCCCGGCCACCCGCAGGCTGCCGGCACTGGCGGGCAACAGGCCGCACAACATGCGGAAGGTGGTGGATTTGCCCGCGCCGTTGGCGCCCAGCAGGCCGAAGATCTCGCCCCGGCGCACCTGGAAACTCACGCCGTCCACCGCACAGAAGTCGCCGAAGCGGCGCTCGAGTCCTTCCACCTGGATGACGGCGTTTTCCTCCGGCCTGCTGCCCGTCTCCATTTGCAACCCGTTGACAAAGGCACCGCCGTGGTGGATGTTTCCCGCGCGTGCGCGCAGCAGGTCGACGAAGCCGTCCTCGAAACGGGGCGCCACGGGCTGGATCCGGGCGTCTTCGAGGCCGGGTAGCCGGGCCAGTTCCTCGGGCGTGGCCGCTTGCCCGGTCACCAGGCGCACCTTATCGCCCTGGACCAGGGCATCCACTATTCCGGCCTGGCCCGTCAACTCCGCCTGCACATCCCGATGGCGCCGGCCCGCGACGCTGACGGTCCAGGTGCGGCCAGCCATGGCGGCGCTCATGGCAGCCGGAGGGCCTTGCCGCAGGACCTTGCCCTCGTGCAACAGGATGACGTCCTGACAGCGTTCCGCTTCGTCCAGGTAGGCGGTGGAGAGCAGCACGCTCATGCCCTGCTGCCGCACCAGGCGGTCGACGATGACCCACAGCTCGCGTCGCGAGACCGGGTCCACCCCCACCGTGGGTTCGTCCAGCAACAGCAGCTTTGGCGCCCGCACCAGGGTGCAGGCCAGGCCGAGTTTCTGCTTCATGCCGCCGGACAGCCGGCCAGCCAGGCGGCGGGTAAACGGCGCGAGACCGGTCATGTGCATCAGCTCGCCATAGCGCGCGGCACGCTCTGCTTGCGGCACGCCCTGAAGGTCGGCGTAAAGGTCCAGGTTTTCCTGCACGCTGAGGTCTTCGTACAGGCCGAAGCGCTGGGGCATGTAGCCCAGCGCGGCCTGCACCGCCAGCGAGGCGCGGGTGGAGTCCAGCCCCAGGGCCTGGATGGTGCCGTCATCGGGCACCAGCAGCCCGGCGGCGAGACGCATGAGAGTGGTCTTGCCAGCGCCGTCCGGGCCGATCAGTCCGGTCACCACGCCTGGCCGGATGGCGAAACTCACCCCATCCAGCGCGCGAGTGCGCCGGCCCCCGGCGCTGAAGGTCTTGGCCAGGTTCGCTGCCACCAGGATCGGCGCGCCGTCCATGCTTGCCCCGCTCACTTGCCATCCCGGCAAGGGGCTGTCCCCCGTGCCGGCACGGCCTGGTCCAGAGGAATGATTACCGTGGCTGGCATGCCCAGGCGCAGCATGTCCCCGCCTTCACACACAAACACACGCGCCTGGTACACCAGGCTGGCGCGAATTTCGGTGGTTTCCACCGATTTGGGCGTGAATTCGGCGCTGGGGGAAACGTAGCCGACCCAGGCACGGTAGCGCCGGCCCGGATGGCTGTCGCTCTCCACCCAGGCACGGGCGCCAATGGGCACGCGGCCGAGGTGGGTTTCGGGCAGGTAGGCGCGCACCCAGAGCGGATCGGTGAGGGCGAGGGTAAACACCGGTTTCTGGGGCGAAGCCATGTCGCCCGGCTCCAGGATGCGGTTCTCGATGACCCCGCCGGAAGGCGCGCGCAGTTCGCCTTCCTGAATATCGCGCCGGATGCCTGCCGCTGCGGCCTCGTTGGCCGCCAGCGTGGCCCTGGTCGCCGCGATGTCTTCCTTGCGCGGCCCCAGTTGCGCCAGGCGCAGGGTTTCCGCCGCCGCTTTCAACTGCTCCCGCGCCTTGTCCAGCGCGAACCTGGCGCTATCCGCCTGTTGCCGGGAGACAAAATTGCGCGCTACCAGGTCCGTCTGGCGCCGGTAATACGCCTCGGCATCCGCCACTGAAGCCTGGGCCGCGTCCCGTTGGGCGCGCGCCTGACTGATCTCTTCGGGGCGAGATCCGGCCAGATAGCGGGCCAGCACCGCGCGCTGGGCCTCCGCCTGGGCCTCTGCCTGAGCCAGAGACAGGCGCAGCCGTTCGGTGTCCAGACTGGCCAGCAGTTGTCCCGCGCTCACGCGGTCCCCCTCGCGCGCCAGGATGCTGGTGATGCGGCCGCTGGCATTGAAAGCCAGTTCCACCTGCCGGATATCCACGTTGCCATGCAGGATCAGGTCATGCTCCAGCGGTTTCCCATTGTGGCGCAACCAGACCGCGGCGCCTGCCAGCAGGATGATCGCGATGGCGATGATCGGGATGAGTTTGTTTTTCATGCCACGTCCTTCGTTTCTGGTCCGGAATCCGTCGCAATATGCAAGAGATAAATTGCACAGATTTTGAGTGATGGTGAGATAATAGCGCCATGACTGAACAACAACCAACTTCTCCCCGCCGTCGCCAGCAAGAGCTTCTGGCCATCCCGGAACGGCAGCGGACCGATGCGCAATGGGACGAGCTCAACGAACTGGAGATCGTGCTGGCCCCGGTGAATCGAGCTGAAACGCATGAACCGAACGTTCGCCGCAATGCACCGCCAGCCACCGTTCAAGCCAGGCCAAACGGTGGCACGCCAGTCAAAAAACCAGCCAGGAAATTCCACAAGCGGCCACCCAAGGCGCCTACGCCTTAACCCGGATGTTTCATAAATTGACGCGCGCCCTCGCTGGTCTTTTGTCCCGTAGGG
>JAQTLK010000106.1 GCA_028714955.1 Sulfuricella sp. | reverse complement strand
CTGACGTTTTGGAACTCGACCAGATTATCGCCGGACATAAAATATTGGGCACTCTCGAAAGAGGCCGAATTTTAACCCATTCCGCCGGCCTGATTCCAGAAGTCCCGGATATTAATATTTTCCTAGGAGCCTGTCGGACTTGAAGGAAATCGGCTGCAAATCCGCCTGGGCGGTCCATATTTCACCGCTTTTTTGGTCAATAGAATGACTATTGACCTGCAAAACCGGCAAAATCTGTCCTCGCCCAGCCGAATTTTCGCTTCGATTCTTCAAGTCCGACAGGCTCCTAGGAGCCTGTCGGACTTGAGAGGTCAGCAAAACATAACCCATTGATATAAAATGATATTTATCAGCAAACAAAAATGCGATCCTTAATGGAATCAATTGGTTAGGTGCTAAGTCCGACAGGCTCCTAGGTGCCGTATTGCCGCCAGAAGTAATGTCCGCTTCTGGCAAGAGTGATAAAATTATTATTTAGTTTAATATGCAGGGCAGCATTCCGTGATTGAATTAACCATCAATGGCACGCAGCGCCAGTTCGCCGGGCCGCTCAACGTGACCGAGCTGGTAGCCAACCTCGACCTGCTCGGCAAACGCATCGCTGTGGAGCGCAATGGTGACATCGTGCCGCGCAGTCAATTCAGTGATACTCCCCTGGCCAGCGGCGACAGGCTTGAAATTGTCGTGGCTGTTGGCGGGGGCTAATTAACCCAAGCGGAAATTATGGACAACTTGATCATCGCAGGAACCAGCTATGCCTCCCGCCTGCTGGTGGGAACCGGAAAATACCGGGATTTCGACGAAACCCGGCGCGCCATCGAAGCCAGCGGCGCAGAAATCGTCACCGTGGCCATCCGCCGCACCAATATCGGCCAGAATACCGGCGAACCCAGCCTGCTGGATGCCGTGCCGTCCTCAAAATACACTTACCTGCCCAACACCGCAGGCTGCTACAGCGCCGACGATGCCGTCCGTACCCTGCGCCTGGCGCGTGAATTGCTGGACGGGCATGATCTGGTAAAGCTGGAAGTGCTGGGCGACCCGAAAACACTTTATCCGAACATGATGGAAACGCTGAACGCGGCGGAAATCCTGGTCAAGGAAGGTTTCAAGGTGATGGTCTATACCTCCGACGATCCCATCATCGCCAAGCGGCTCGAGGAAATCGGCTGTGTTGCCATCATGCCGCTGGCGTCACTGATCGGCTCCGGCATGGGCATCCTCAACCCGTGGAACCTGCAAATCATTATCGACAACGCCAAGGTTCCGGTCATCGTTGACGCCGGCGTGGGCACGGCATCGGATGCGGCAATCGCCATGGAACTCGGCTGCGACGGGGTGCTGATGAACACGGCAATCGCCGCGGCGCAAGATCCGATTCTCATGGCTTCAGCGATGAAAAAGGCAGTAGAAGCCGGACGCGAGGCATTCCGCGCCGGACGCATGGCAAAGAAGCTCTATTCCGCCAGCCCAAGCTCGCCTACCACAGGCCTCATCGGCAAGTAGCCCCGGACGCGCATGAGCGAAACTTCACACCGCCCCGTACGCAGTTTCGTGCTGCGCCAGGGCCGCATGTCCAATGCCCAAGGCCGGGCCCATGAAACGCTCATGCCCCGCTTCGGCATTCCGTTTAAAATGGAACGCCTGGACCTGGACCACGCCTTTGGCCGCAACGCGCCAAAAATCCTGGAAATTGGTTTTGGCATGGGAGACAGCACCGCACAAATCGCGCGGGAACACCCTGAGAACGATTACCTGTGCATCGAGGTTCACACTCCCGGCGTCGGCAGCCTGCTCAAGCAAATCGAGGAAGCGGGCCTGAGCAACATCCGCATCATTCAACACGACGCGGTAGAAGTGCTGAAATTCATGCTGGCTCCGGCCGCGCTGGATGGCGTGCACATTTTCTTCCCCGACCCGTGGCCGAAGAAACGCCATCACAAGCGCCGGTTGATACAGCCTGAATTCGTCGCATTGCTCTGCGAGCGTCTAAAAATGGGGGCTTATCTGCATGCCGCCACGGACTGGGAAGAATACGCTGCGCATATTCTGGCAATGTTCAGCACGGAGTCGCGTCTGGCCAACACAGCAGCAGATTACGCTCCACGGCCAGATTACCGCCCATTCACCAAATTCGAGCAGCGCGGATTAAAACTGGGACATGGAGTATGGGATATTGTGTTTAAGCGGGTTGCCGAGCATTAAGCCACTGCGGGCAACTTTTCCACCAGCAGGGTGTGCAAACGCCGGCTGTCGGCACGCAGAACCTGAAACTTCAGTCCATCCAGCGTGATGATTTCACCGCGCTTGGGCAAGCGACCGAATTTGCTCACCACCAAGCCTCCCACCGTGTCGTAGTCTTCATCACTGAAAGACGTGCCCAGCGCCTCGTTAAAGTCGGAAATTTCCGTCACCGCCTTTACCCGGTAGTTTCCAGCACGGTCCTGGATGATATTGTCCTCGGTTTCGTCGAAGTCATATTCGTCCTCGATTTCCCCCACGATCTGTTCCAGCACGTCCTCGATGGTCACCAGCCCGGAAACGCCGCCGTATTCATCCACCACCAGGGCGATGTGGTTGCGGTTCATGCGGAATTCCTTGAGCAGCACGTTGAGACGCTTGGCCTCCGGGATGAACACCGCCGGGCGCAGCATGTCGCGCACGTCAAACTCCACGCCAGCGTAATAGCGCAGCAGATCCTTGGCGAGGAGGATGCCGATGATGTCGTCCTTGTTCTCTCCGATAACGGGAAAACGCGAGTGGGCGGTCTCTATCACAAAGGGGATAAAAGCTTCCGGGGCATCGGCAATGTCAATCACGTCCATCTGGGCACGTGGGATCATGATATCGCGCACCTGCATTTCCGACACCTGCAGCACACCCTCGATCATGGAAAGCGCATCGGCATCGAGCAGGTCCTTTTCATAAGCAGTGTGGAGAATTTCCACCAACTCTTCCCGGTTATCCGGTTCGGGCGAAAGCCATGCTCCCAAGCGTTCGACCCAGCCCGGTTTGGCAGGTTCATCCATGCAGCCGCATTACCTCTTTAAACAAGATAGGGATCAGTATAACCGAGCTTACACATGATGTGGGTTTCAACCGCTTCCATTGCCAGGGCATCACTCTCGTTTTCATGGTCGTAACCCTGCAAGTGCAGCATGCCATGAACAACCAGGTGCGCGTAATGCGCTTCGACGCTTTTCCCCTGCTCCACTGCTTCGCGGTTCACTACCGGCACGCACAATACCAGGTCGCCCTGACATGGAAATTCCTGCTGATACACGAATGAAAGGACGTTGGTGGCATAGTCTTTGGCCCGGAACTCGCGATTAAGCCTGCGCCCTTCTTCCTCATCCACCAATCGCACCGTCACTTCGGCATCTCCCTCGAGAGCAGAACTTGCCCAGGTCCGTATCTGGGCGCGCGTTGGCTCATCCGCCTGCCTGAAGGCATATTGCACCGCAAGCGACAGTTTCTGTCGTCCGGCTTTCATTTACTGGCCGCTTCATAGCGTGCATAGGCATTTACGATGTGCTGCACCAAGGGGTGGCGCACCACGTCTTCTGATTCGAAAAAAGTAAAAGCAATGCCCCGCACTTTCCCTAACACTGCATGCACATTGGCCAACCCGCTTTTCTGTCCCTTGGCCAGGTCGATTTGTGTCACGTCGCCGGTTATGACTGCCTTGGTGCCGAATCCAATCCGCGTCAGGAACATTTTCATCTGCTCGGGCGTAGTATTCTGCGCTTCGTCCAGAATGATAAAGGAATGATTAAGGGTCCGCCCTCTCATATAAGCCAGTGGCGCAATTTCAATGGCGCCACGTTCAAAAAGCTTGCCCACCCGGTCAAATCCCATCAGGTCATAGAGTGCGTCGTACAGGGGGCGCAAATAGGGATCGACTTTTTGCGCCAAATCGCCGGGCAAGAATCCAAGATGTTCGCCAGCCTCCACTGCGGGACGCACCAGCACAATGCGTTTTACTACATCGCGTTCCAGCGCATCAACAGCACTAGCGACCGCCAGATAGGTTTTGCCAGTGCCGGCAGGGCCAATTCCGAAGGTGATATCGTGTGCTTGTATGTGCTGCAGATATGCATTCTGGCGAGAGGTGCGTCCGCGCAGATCGTGCTTGCGAGTCATCAGTACGGGCACCATGTCAACAGTGCCTTCGGGCTCGCATTCATTGTTCAATTCAATCAGGCCAAGCTGAATTTCATCCACAGACAAGGCATGCTTGGCCTGCGTGTAAAATTTTTGCAATGCCTGCGAGGCCAGACGGCTTTGCCCCAAACGACCAACTATGGAAAATTGCTCGGCACGACGGACAATGCTTACATCCAGCGCAGTCTCTATTTGCTTCAGATTCTCATCCAGAGCGCCGCACATATTGGCCAAACGGTTATTATCCGTCGGAGTAAACGCGATATCGATTGATTTCGGCTTCAATGATTACTCACTATGATGTCGCCACGTAAACTATGTGGCACTGCAGCAGTGATGGTTACACTCACGAAATGGCCGATCAATCGTGGCTGTCCATTAAAATAAACCACCCGGTTGTTTTCGGTACGTCCAAATAGCTCATTCGCATCCTTCCGCGCAACGCCCTCGACGAGGATGCGCTGCACTGAGCCTACCATTTTCTGACCGATTTCCATGGCCTGAGCCTCGATCTTCTCCTGCAATCGCCTCAGCCTTGCCTGCTTGACCGCATAAGGGGTGTCGTCAGGAAGTTCGGCTGCCGGCGTGCCAGGACGGGGACTAAAAATGAAACTGAAACTGGTATCGAAGCCGATTTCATCAATCAGTTTCATCGTAGCTCCGAACTCCGCCTCGGTTTCCCCGGGGAAACCCACAATAAAATCGGAAGAAATCGTGATGTCTGGCCGTACCGCGCGCAGCTTGCGTATTTTTGACTTATATTCCAGCACCGTATAGCCACGCTTCATGGCTGCCAGCACACGGTCTGAGCCGGACTGCACGGGTAAATGCAGAAAACTCACCAGTTTGGGTATGCTGCCATATGCGTCAATCAAACTCTGCGAAAACTCCACTGGATGAGAAGTAACAAATCGCAAACGCTCAATGCCGGGAATTTCTGCCAGATAATGCAACAACAATGCAAGATCGGCAACATCTCCGTCATGCATTTCCCCACGGTATGCATTTACATTCTGTCCCAGCAAAGTGATTTCCTTTATGCCTTTACTGGCCAGTTGCGCGGCCTCGGCAAGAATGTCGTCAAATGGCCTCGAGACCTCTGTGCCACGCGTATAGGGGACAATACAGTAAGTACAGTATTTGCTGCACCCTTCCATCACCGAAAGAAATGCACTCACTCCCTCAACGCGCGCCTCGGGTAAATGGTCGAATTTTTCAATTTCAGGAAAAGTTATATCGACCTGAGGCTTGCCGCTGGACTGACAATCCTGGATAAGTTGGGGCAAACGATGCAAGGTTTGTGGGCCAAACACAATATCCACATAGGGCGCGCGGGCAATGATTGCATTCCCCTCCTGGC
The DNA here is from genome assembly GCA_028714955.1 of Sulfuricella sp. Lineage (GTDB taxonomy): Bacteria > Pseudomonadota > Gammaproteobacteria > Burkholderiales > Sulfuricellaceae > Sulfurimicrobium. The sequence goes on along the minus strand of JAQTLK010000106.1, from coordinate 480 downwards.
TCGCCACACAACCGCCCACGCCGATAATCAAATCAGGGTTATCCAGCTTAAGTTTGCGCCAGCGGCCAAGCTGATGAAATACCTTGTCCTGGGCCTTTTCGCGTATGGAACAAGTATTCAACAAAAGGACGTCTGCCTCTTCCGCGTTGTCGGTGCAGATCATGCCAGCCTGGGCATGCAGCACATCCGCCATCTTTGACGAATCGTACTCATTCATCTGGCAGCCAAAAGTTTTAATGAAAAGTTTTTTTGCCACGAGTGACTTGCAACATCCTGTTGATGATAACAATTCTACCAGCGTGCATACGCGCCGCAAATGACAAAGCCCTCGCGAGGAGGGCTTTGTCTGGGTGAGGAGCTTGGCGGTGACCTACTTTCACATGCGTAATGCACACTATCATCGGCGCGGAGGCGTTTCACGGTCCTGTTCGGGATGGGAAGGGGTGGTTCCACCTTGCTATGGCCGCCAAGCATAACTAG
>JAQTLK010000105.1 GCA_028714955.1 Sulfuricella sp. | reverse complement strand
TTAAGCTCACTTTTTCAGGTCGATATCCCGGTACGATGAAAATCATTTCCCTGATCTGCCGCTCCCACGAATTCCGCAAGCAGCTCGAGCAGAGCCGCAGCAAGCTTTATCGGGTCGCCTATTCCTGGTGCCACGACGCCGCGCTGAGCGACGACCTGGTGCAGGAAACCCTGTCCAAGGCGCTGAAGAGCGCGGGTCAGCTGCGCGATCACGAACAGCTCAACAGCTGGCTGTTCCGCATCCTGAACAATTGCTGGCATGACCATTTCCGCGGCCATATGGAAATGGAGGACATCGACGAAATCGAGGACCATCGCTGCGTCAACCCATACACCCCGGAAGATGCGCACGCGCGGAACCAGATCGTCAACCGCGTGAGGAGCGCCGTTTCCCTGCTCCCGCTGGGGCAGCGCCAAGTCCTGACGCTGGTCGACCTGGAGGAGTTTTCCTACGCCGAAGTCGCGGACATCCTGGGCTTGCCGGCGGGAACGGTGATGAGCCGCCTGTGCCGGGCCAGAAGGACATTGAAGGATTTATTGCAGGAACTTGCGCCGCCGCAGTCGGCCCAGGTCACCCCGCTCAGGAGGGTCAAATGAAGCAGGAACAAGAACAAGCACTTTCGGATGAATTCCTGAACGCCTTTGTCGACGATCAGCTCGACCCGGCCGAGAAAAGCCGGACCATCGAACTGATCGAGCAGGACGAATCCCTCAAGGCGCGCGTATGCGAATTGCGCGGACTGAAGGAAAAGGTGCAGCTCGCCTACCTGCAGCCGCCGCTGCCAGTGCACGCCACGGAAAAAAGCTGGCTGGGCGGGGCGCCGTACCGCCAGGCGCTCGCCGCCAGCCTGCTGCTGGCGCTCGGCAGCCTTTCCGGCTGGTTTGCCCATAACTGGACCGGCTACACCTCCGACCGCGAAATCATGCGTTTGCTGCAAGCAGTGCAGCGCAACGATCTCGGCGCGGACCCGCGCAAGCTGATGATACACGTGGGGAATGCCAACCCGGTCAGGCTGTCCACGGCGCTGGACGAAGCGGAGAGCCTGCTTGCCGGTTCGAAGCGTGCGAACCGGCCGATACGGGTGGAAATCATCGCCAACGGCGGCGGCCTGGAGCTGCTCCGTGCGGGTTCCTCGCCCTACGCGCAGCGCATCGCCGCGATGCGCGAGAAATATCCCAACCTAGAACTGACGGCATGCGGCCAGACGCTCAGGAATCTGCGCGCCAGGGGGGTGGACGTGCGCCTCTTGCCCAATACGGAAATAGCGCCTTCAGCCGTGGACGAGATTACCCGGCGGCTGAAACAGGGCTGGGGCTATATCAAGGTATAAACCGTTTTCAGGCGGCATGCATCGTTCTGCATCTCGCGATTTACTTACCTGCCTCGGGATGGAATAATCTTCCCAATTCTATTCGCGACGGGCTTGCGTCGATGCGCAACCCCAAGCCGCTCGCAGGTAAAGGAAATATCTTGGCTATCAAGCAACAGAACAACCCTGCTGGCGGAACCGCTGCGGCATCCGGCAAGACGTCTCCGCACCGCCGTGCTTCCGCAGTGCGTCCCGCTTCCTCTGGCGATATCGCACCCGAGACGAACACGCCGGGAATCGAGACATTTGTCGTGCATGAGGCCGTCGCGGCAGCGCAGGAGTCGAAGGTCGAGGCGGTGAAGGAAATTCTGGCCGCGCAGCCGCAGGGTGATGCTCATGCCCTGGCTCGGACCCTGAAGGCCATCATGGCGGGCGCTTCTCCCGAGGATGCCATGGTGTTGCGGCGGGCGCTGCTCAAGGAGCATGAGCCTGTGGCGCCAAAAATGCAGGTCAGCCCGGATGACATTCTGTCCGATGACTGGCGCGATGGCGGTTATCCCTACAAGAACCTGATGTCGCGCAAGAATTACGAGCGCCAGAAATACCATCTGCAGGTGGAACTGCTCAAACTGCAGGCGTGGGTCAAGGAAACCGGCCAGCGGCTGGTGATCCTGTTCGAGGGACGCGATGCGGCGGGCAAGGGCGGCACCATCAAGCGCTTCATGGAGCACCTCAACCCGCGCGGCGCGCATGTGGTGGCGCTGGAAAAGCCGACCGAAACCGAGCGTGGCCAGTGGTACTTCCAGCGCTACATCCAGCACCTGCCCACCGCAGGCGAGATCGTGCTGTTTGACCGTTCCTGGTACAACCGTGCAGGCGTGGAGCGGGTGATGGGTTTCTGCACGCAGGAGGAGTACCTCGAATTCATCCGCCAGGCGCCGGAATTTGAGCGCAACCTGGCGCGCAGCAACATTCACCTGATCAAGTTCTGGTTTTCGGTGAGCCGCGAGGAGCAGCGGCGGCGTTTCAGGGAGCGCGAGGTGCACCCGCTCAAACAGTGGAAACTGAGCCCCATCGACCTGGCTTCGCTGGACAAGTGGGACGAATACACCAGGGCCAAGGAGGCGATGTTCTTCTACACCGACACCGCCGACGCGCCGTGGACGGTGATCAAGTCCGACTGCAAGAAGCGCGCGCGCCTCAACGCCCTGCGCTACGTGCTGCACAAGCTGCCCTACGACAACAAGGACATTGCCGCCATCGGCCCGCTCGACCCGCTGTTGGTGGGACGCGCCAATATCGTGTACGAGCGCGGCGAGAACGTGAATTCGCCGCTGATTTGAATCCGGATTGCCCATCAGCGCGTAGGGGCGAATTCATTCACCCATCTCCGGCCAGGGCACTCATGGGCGAATGAATTCGCCCCTACGATGGGCGTTTTGGAAAGATTGAGCGAATATAAGCGCGTAAAAAAACGCAGGATGTTTCCATCCTGCGTTCTTGTCACCGTGCTGCGACTGCGTTAAAAATCAGCGCTTGCTCGGGCATGAATTCAAACCGAGCAGCGGGTAGAACGGGCACCAGCCCATCAGCCCGGTGGCCAGCGGGATAACGCCGATCCAGCCCCACATACCGATGACGCCACTCAGCGTCAGGCCAATCAAGGCCGCGCCAGCCACGATGCGCAATATCTTGTCGATTCCACCTACGTTTGCTTTCATTTTCAGCTCTCCATGAAAAAAATATGCGACGGGCCCATGGTATGGTGCGCGCTATCCGGTGTCTGTGACTTTGGTTACATTGCCACCTTGCGCAATGCCTTGGTGTCGATAATCCGCACCTGTTCCCGCCCCAGTTCGAGCATGCCCTGATCCTGGAAGCTCTTGAGCAAGCGGCTGACGATCTCGCGCACGCTGCCGAGTTCGTCCGCCAGACCCTGATGAGTGACATGGATGATTTCGCCCTTGTTCAGCAGCAGCGCTGCCAGCCGCTGGTCAAGCTTATGGAACGCCACTTCTTCCACCAGTTGCATCAGGTCGGCAAGGCGTTCGCCGAACAGGTTGAAAACATAGGCGCGGAAGGGTGGGTGTTGCTCGATCAGGAGAGAAAACAGCGCGCGCGGCAGCACGACGGCGGTCAGCATCCCTTCCGCGATGCCGCGCGCGGGGTAGGCATTCTGGCCCAGTAGGCAGGAGCTGGTGATGATGCAGCTCTCTCCGGGGGAGACGCGGTAAAGCTGCAGTTCGCGCCCGTTGGCCCCGGTCCGCACCACGCGCACCGACCCGGTGAGCGGCATGGGAAATGCTTGGCATGGGCTGCTGGATTCGAACAGCACGGTACCGGCGGGCGCCTCGATATAGACGGCCTCCTGCTCGAGCCGCCGCATCAGCTCGGCCGGCAAATCCCGTAATGACGGGAACAGCGCCAGTAGTTGTGCCTTGATCAGATCATTCATTGCCTGGCCTTCTTTCCGAGAGGAGAGATAATATCCGGATTATCACATTTTGGAGTCGCGACTTGAAACAGCTCACCGCTGCAATGCTGGATGCCCTTGCCCTGCAGGCCCGGCAATCCCCGCGCCGCCGCGCCAACCATAACCTGCATCAGGAACTGAGCGATCCGGTCCAGCGCCTGGCCATCGCCATGGAGCCCGATACCCTGGTGCTGCCGCACCGCCACCCGCAAACCTGGGAGCTGCTGTTGCCGCTGCGCGGGCGCTTCCTGGTGCTGCATTTCGATCAGGCGGGCCGGGTCACCGAGCGCACCGTGCTGGGCGAAGACTGCCAGGTGCTGGAGAACCCGGCCGGCGTTTGGCACGCGGTGCTGTCGCTGGACCATGGCGGCATCATTTTCGAGGTGAAGCGGGGGCCGTACATGCCAGTGGGCGAGGCCGACCAGGCGTTCTGGGCTGCCGGGCACCCGGCTGATGGGTTGAATGCCTGGTATGCAAGCGCTCATATCGGGGATAGTTTCGCCTAAGCTCGCCGAAAATCCCGTAAAATTGCGCGCATTCCCATTGCCCGGAAGTTAAGCGAACACCATGGCCCAATATGTAATGTCGATGCTCCGCGTGAGCAAAACCGTCCCGCCCAAGCGGCAGATCATCAAGGATATCTCCCTCAGCTTCTTCCCCGGCGCCAAGATCGGCCTGCTCGGCCTCAACGGCTCGGGCAAGTCCACCGTGCTGCGCATCATGGCCGGCGCGGACAAGGAATACGAGGGCGAGGTGCAGCGCCAGCCCAACATTTCCATCGGCTACCTGCCGCAGGAGCCGCAGCTCGACCCGGCCAGGACGGTGCGCGAGGAAGTCGAATCGGCTTTGGGCGAAGTGATGCAGGCCCAGAAAAAGCTGGAGGAAATCTACGCCGCTTATGCCGAGCCGGATGCCGACTTCGACAAGCTGGCCGAGGAACAGGGGCGACTGGAAGCGATACTCGCCACCTCGGGCTCCGATTCCGAACATCAGCTGGAACTGGCCGCCGATGCGCTGCGCCTGCCGCCGTGGGATGCCAGGATAGAGCACCTCTCCGGCGGCGAGAAGCGCCGTGTGGCGTTGTGCAAGCTGCTGCTTGAAAAGCCGGACATGCTGCTGCTGGACGAGCCCACCAACCACCTCGACGCCGAATCGGTGGACTGGCTGGAGCAGTTCCTGGTGCGCTTCCCCGGCACCGTGGTGGCGGTGACCCACGACCGCTACTTCCTCGACAACGCCGCCGAGTGGATCCTGGAACTGGACCGCGGCCACGGCATCCCGTGGAAGGGCAACTACTCGAGCTGGCTGGAGCAGAAGGAAGCGCGCCTGGAGCAGGAAAACAAGCAGATCGACGCCCACATGAAGGCCATGAAACAGGAGCTGGAATGGGTGCGGCAGAACCCCAAGGCGCGCCAGGCCAAATCCAAGGCGCGTCTGAACCGCTTCGAGGAGCTCAATTCGCAGGAATACCAGAAGCGCAACGAGACGCAGGAGATCTTCATCCCGGTCGGCGAACGCCTCGGCAACGAAGTCATCGAATTCGATGGCGTGAGCAAAGCCTTCGGCGACCGCCTGCTGATCGACAACCTCAGCTTCAAGGTGCCGCCCGGCGCCATCGTCGGCATCATCGGCCCGAACGGCGCGGGCAAATCCACGCTGTTCAAGCTGATTACCGGCAAGGAACAGCCGGATAGCGGCAGCGTGAAGATCGGCTCCACCGTCAAGATCGCGCACGTCGATCAGGCGCGCGACTCGCTGCAGAACGACAAGACCGTGTTCGACGCGATATCCGGCGGCAACGACATCCTCACCGTCGGCAAATACGAGACCCCGGCGCGCGCCTACATCGGCCGCTTCAACTTCAAGGGTTCAGACCAGGGCAAGATGGTCGGCCAGCTTTCCGGCGGCGAGCGCGGCCGCCTGCACCTGGCACAGACGCTGATTTCCGGCGGCAACGTGCTGCTGCTCGACGAGCCCTCCAACGACCTCGACGTGGAAACCCTGCGCGCGCTGGAAGACGCTCTGCTCGAATTCGCCGGCTGCGTGATGGTCATCTCCCACGACCGCTGGTTCCTCGACCGCATCGCCACCCACATCCTGGCGGCGGAGGGCGACTCGAAATGGACGTTCTTCGACGGCAACTACCAGGAATACGAGGCCGACAAGAAACGGCGCCTGGGCGAGGAAGGGGCGAAGCCGAAGCGGATTCGGTATAAGCCGATCAGCCGGTAATTAGCTCCCCTCCCCCGCAAGCGGG
>JAQTLK010000104.1 GCA_028714955.1 Sulfuricella sp. | reverse complement strand
CTCATATTGCCAGAGGACTAGGAGCCTGTCGGACTTATGATGAATCGGCTGCGAATCCGCCTGGGCGGTCCATATTTCACCGCTTTCTTGGTCAATAGAATGACTATTGACCTGCAAAACCGGCAAATGGGGTTAGCAGGGATGGGCGGCTTTATCGCCCAACTCGCAAAATCTGTCCTCGCCCAGCCGAATTCTGCGAGCAGCCGCTTTGCGGCTTGCCTGCTAAAATCGTTGCGCTTCGATCCCCATAAGTCCGACAGGCTCCTAACTTCTGCGCGGCGCCAGCACCAGCACCAGCCCGAGCACGCTCTGCACCAGATAGACGATGCTGGAAACACCGTGCCAGCGCGCAAAGCGGTCGCGGAACATGCTTTCCATCACGCCCTTGGGCAAGGCCTGCGCCTTGAGCCCGTCGAGAATCGGCTGAATACCGAAATGCCCGGCAATCGCCAGCAGCAGCATCACCAGCGCGGCCCAGAAAAACCCCTGCTTCAGCGCAGCACTGCCAAAACTCGCCAGACGATGAATCAGCAAATAAAAGCCACAGGCCATGCCGATGTATGCAACCAGCGTGAACATCTTGCCCGCCAGCATGCCCGCCGTGGTTTTGTCGGCCAGGGCGGAAAAGAGTACCGGCGCGGCAAGATAGCCGATGGCCCATAGCCCGCCTACCCACAAGGTGACGGCGACGAAGGAAAGCTTGTCGGCGAATTTATCCATGTCATTTCATGGTGAGGAGTGAGGAGAAAAAATCCTCGCACCCACCCCTCACTCCTCACTCAAATGTATTTCACGTCCAGAATTTCATATTCGCGAATGCCGCCCGGCGCCTGGACTTCCGCCACATCGCCAGCCGACTTGCCAATCAGGGCGCGCGCGATTGGGGAACTGATGGAAATCTTGCCCTGCTTGATGTCGGCCTCGTCGTCACCGACGATCTGGTAAGTTACCTTGTCGCCGCTTTCCAGATCCTCGAGCTCTACCGTGGACGCAAACACGCAGCGGCCCTCCGCGTCCAGCAGCTTGGGATCGATGATCTGCGCATTGGACAGCTTGCCTTCGACTTCCGCGATACGGCCTTCGACAAAGCTCTGGCGCTCCTTGGCGGCATCATATTCGGCATTTTCCGAGAGGTCCCCATGAGACCGGGCTTCAGCGATGGCGGCAATGACGTTCGGCCGCTCCACATTTTTCAGGTTCTGTAATTCGGCGCGCAGCAATTCGGCGCCTCGTACCGTTAAGGGAACTTTGTTCATTACACTCTTTCCTTGAGATCAAATAACAATGCGGATCGGGTCGCCCCAATCCGCACGATTCATACGTTGGGCCGGATCAATTCAGCCGTTTGTGCAATTCCTGCAGGCTGTACACCTGCAATTCCTTCATGTGCTGCATCCCGGCACAGGCGGCGCGGGCGCCGGAGATGGTGGTGTAGTAGGTAATCCGCTGTTGCAGCGTGGCATGGCGGATCGCATAGGAGTCCTGCACCGCGCGCTTGTCTTCCACGGTATTGATGATCAGGCTGATCTCGCCGTTCTTGATCAGGTCGACGATGTGGGGGCGCCCTTCATGCACCTTGTTCACCGCCGTCACCGCGATGCCTGCCGCCTGGATCGCCGCCGCGGTGCCGCGCGTGGCATACAGGCCGAAACCCAGATTGGCCAGGCTGCGGGCGATTTCCAGCACCTTTCCCTTGTCGCCGGTCTTGACGCTGATCAGCGCCTTGCCGCCGGCGGGCAGCTTGACGCTCGCCGCCATCTGCGACTTGAGGAAGGCTTCGGCGAAGGTGCTGCCAACGCCCATCACCTCGCCGGTGGATTTCATTTCCGGGCCGAGAATGGGGTCCACGCCGGGGAACTTGACGAAGGGGAATACCGCCTCCTTCACCGAGTAATAGGATGGTATCACTTCCCTGCCAACGTGCTGCTGTTTCAGCGTCTGCCCCACCATGCAGCGCGCCGCGATTTTCGCCAGCGGCAGGCCGGTGGCCTTGGACACGAACGGCACGGTGCGCGAGGCGCGCGGATTCACTTCCAGCACGAATACCGTCTCGCCCTGAATGGCAAACTGCACATTCATCAGCCCTACCACGTTGAGCCCCCTGGCCATCGCCACGGTCTGGCGGCGCAACTCGTCCTGCAATGCCTGGCTGAGACTGTACGGCGGCAGGGAACAGGCGGAATCGCCGGAATGCACGCCGGCTTCCTCGATGTGTTCCATGATGGCGCCGATCAGCACATCGGTGCCGTCACAGATGGCATCGACATCCACTTCGGTGGCGTCATTCAGAAAGCGGTCGAGCAGCACCGGAGAATCGTTGGAGACTTTCACCGCCTCACGCATGTAGCGTTCCAGGTCGGATTGCTCGTGCACGATTTCCATGGCCCGTCCACCCAGCACGTAGGAAGGGCGCACCACCAGCGGGTAGCCGATTGCCGCGGCAGCAGCAAGCGCTTCCGCCTCGGTGCGCGCGGTACGGTTGGGTGGCTGCCTGAGTTCGAGGTCGTGCAGCAGTTTCTGGAAACGCTCGCGATCTTCCGCGGCATCGATCATGTCTGGCGTGGTACCGATAATGGCCACGCCGTTGGCTTCGAGGTCGCGCGCCAGCTTGAGCGGCGTCTGTCCGCCGTACTGCACGATCACGCCGTAGGGCTGCTCGACATGGACGATTTCCAGCACGTCTTCCAGCGTCAGCGGCTCGAAGTACAGGCGGTCGGAGGTATCGTAGTCGGTGGACACGGTTTCCGGGTTGCAGTTGACCATGATGGTCTCATACCCGTCTTCGCGCATCGCCAGCGCGGCATGCACGCAGCAGTAATCGAACTCGATGCCCTGGCCGATGCGGTTTGGCCCGCCGCCCAGCACCATGATTTTCTTCTTGCCCGAGGGCGCGGCTTCGCACTCTTCCTCGTAGCTCGAATACAGGTAGGCGGTGTGTGTCGCGAATTCGGCGGCACAGGTATCCACCCGTTTGTATACCGGGCGCACCCCCAGTGCCTGGCGTGCATTGCGCACTTCATGCTGGGTCACGCCGAGCAGCTTGCCCAGACGCTGATCGGAAAAGCCGCTGCGTTTGAGGCGGCGCATTTCGTCGCGCCCCAAATCGGCCAGCTTGCGGCCGGAGAGCGCCCGCTCCTGCTTGACCAGGTCTTCCATTTGCGCCAGAAACCACGGGTCGATATGCGTCAGTTCTTGAATCTGCGCCTGGCTCATGCCGCAGCGCATGGCGTCGGCGATATACCAAATGCGTTCCGGACCAGGTTCGCTCAACTCGGTTTCCAACGTATCGATGTCGGTGGTTTTTTCGTCCAGCCCGTCGTTGCCGGTTTCCAGCCCGCGCAAGGCTTTTTGCAGCGACTCCTGGAAAGTGCGGCCAATCGCCATCACCTCGCCCACCGATTTCATCTGGGTGGTGAGGCGACTGTTGGCCTGGGGGAATTTTTCGAAGGCGAAACGCGGAATCTTGGTCACCACGTAATCGATGCTGGGCTCGAACGATGCCGGCGTGACGCCGCCGGTGATGTCGTTTTGCAACTCGTCCAGGGTGTAGCCGACTGCCAGTTTCGCCGCGATCTTGGCAATGGGGAAACCGGTGGCCTTGGAGGCCAGCGCCGAGGAACGCGACACGCGCGGGTTCATCTCGATCACTACCATGCGCCCATCGTCAGGGTTGATGCCGAACTGCACGTTGGAGCCACCGGTTTCCACGCCGATTTCACGCAGCACCGCCAGACTTGCGTTGCGCATGATCTGGTATTCGCGATCGGTGAGCGTCTGGGCCGGCGCGACGGTGATGGAGTCGCCGGTGTGCACGCCCATGGCATCGAAGTTCTCGATCGAGCAGATGATGATGCAGTTGTCCTTCTTGTCCCGCACCACCTCCATTTCGTATTCTTTCCAGCCGATCACCGATTCCTCGATCAGCAGCTCGCGCGTCGGCGAGGCTTCCAGGCCGCGCTCGCAGATGGCGATGAATTCTTCCTTGTTGTAAGCGATGCCGCCACCGGAACCGCCCATGGTGAAAGAGGGGCGGATGATGGTGGGATAGCCGACCATGGCCTGCACCTGAAAGGCTTCTTCCAGGCTGTGCGCAATCGCCGCACGCGGGCAGGCAAGACCGATCTTCTCCATCGCCTTCTTGAATTTTTCCCGATCCTCGGCTTTGTCGATGGCCTCCTTGGTGGCGCCGATCATCTGCACGCCGAATTTTTCCAGCACGCCGTGCCTTGCCAGGTCGAGCGCACAGTTGAGCGCGGTCTGCCCGCCCATGGTGGGCAGCAGGGCGTCGGGGCGCTCTTTCTCGATGATCTTTTCCACCACCTGCCAGGTAATCGGCTCGATATAGGTGGCATCGGCCATTTCCGGGTCGGTCATGATGGTGGCCGGATTGGAATTGACCAGAATGACGCGGTAGCCCTCCTCGCGCAGCGCCTTGCACGCCTGCGCGCCGGAATAGTCGAATTCGCAGGCCTGCCCGATGACGATGGGGCCTGCGCCGATGATGAGGATGGATTTTATGTCGGTACGTTTTGGCATTTCTTTGGTGAGAGGTGAGGCGTGAGGAGTGAGGCAAAAGTCCGCGCCCTACTCCTCACCCCTCACGCCTCACTCCTCACTTTTGCTGTTGCATCAAGGAAATGAAGCGGTCGAACAGATAATCTACATCGTGCGGTCCGGGGCTTGCTTCGGGGTGGCCCTGAAAGCTGAATGCCGGCACGTCGGTGCGGCTCAAGCCCTGGTTGCTGCCATCGAACAGGGATTTGTGCGTCACGCGCAGGTTGGCCGGCAGCGTGGCCGGGTCCACTGCAAATCCGTGATTCTGGCTGGTAATCATGACCCGGCCGCTGTCCAGATCCTGCACCGGGTGGTTGGCGCCGTGATGGCCGAATTTCATCTTCATGGTCCTGGCGCCGGATGCCAGGGCCAGAAACTGGTGGCCGAGACAGATGCCAAAAAGCGGTATTTTCTTGTCCAGCACCTTGCGGATCGCGTCGATGGCATAACCGCACGGTTCCGGATCGCCGGGCCCGTTGGACAGGAACACGCCGTCCGGGTTGAGCCTGAACACTTCCTCGGCTGGTGCCTGGGCCGGCAGCACCGTCACCTTGCAGCCACGCTGCGCCAGCATGCGCAGAATGTTGCGCTTGATGCCGTAATCGTAGGCCACGACATGGAATCCGGGTTTGTCCTGGGTCTTGAAGCCGCGCCCCAGTTGCCACTCGCCCTCAAGCCACACTTCCGGCTCGGTGCGCGACACCACCTTGGCCAGGTCCATGCCCGCCAGACCGGCAAATCCGCGCGCCCGTTCCAGCGCCTTGCCCTCATCCACCTCGCCCGCCATCAAGCAACCGCTCTGGGCGCCCTTGTCGCGCAGCATGCGCGTCAATTTGCGGGTATCGATCTCGGCAATGGCTACCACATTGTGGCGTTTGAGGTATTGCGGCAAGGTTTCCGTCTGACGCCAGTTGCTGGACAAGAGGGGCAAATCGCGAATCACCAGCCCGGCGGCAAAAATCCGGCCAGCCTCGTCATCTTCCGGGTTGGTCCCGGTGTTGCCGATATGGGGGTAAGTCAGGGTAACGATCTGGCGGCAATAGGAAGGATCGCTGACGATTTCCTGGTAACCGGTAAGGGCGGTATTGAAAACCACCTCGCCCACGGAATGCCCCTGGGCGCCAATGGAAATACCGCGAAACACTGTTCCATCTGCGAGCACGAGAATGGCTGGCGGGTGTTGCGGCACAAGAACTCTCCGAATCCGAACCCGGGCAGCGAAATCGCCATCCGGACATGAAAAGCGGGACAGGTTTTTCACCCATCCCGCCCCATTAATTTTACGAAATTATACTGTAATCTTGGGCTTATATCAACGACCCCGGCGCTGCGCGCCATGATCGTTTCCCTCACCCCTGCCCTCTCCCACCCTGTGGGCGCGCCCGCGAGGGGTGTCCCCGCCGGGATTGGCGGCAAGCCCGCTCAATCCGGCGAGAAGGGGGACGAGGCATCGCTAGGAGCCTGTCGGACTTGAAGGAAATCGGCTGCAAATCCGCCTGGGCGGTCCATATTTCACCGCTTTTTTGGTCAATAGAATAACTATTGACCTGCAAAACCGGCAAAATCTGTCCTCGCCCAGCCGAATTTTGCGAGCAGCCGCTGCGCGGCTTGCCTGCTAAAATCGTTTCGCTTCGATTCTTCAAGTCCGACAGGCTCCTAGCGCGAATTTGTTTTATCGCAGACCGAGCACGTCCTGCATGTCATACAAACCAGCGTCCCGCCCGGCGAGGAAGCGCGCGGCGCGCAGGGCGCCCAGGGCAAATGTGGCGCGGCTGCTGGCCTT
>JAQTLK010000103.1:1979-6662 GCA_028714955.1 Sulfuricella sp. | reverse complement strand
AATTTTGTTCGGTCGGGCGTATGAATAACTACGCCACTCCCTCACAAAATTCCCCTACGGAACAAAATCCTGCGCGATCATCACGCGAATTTATGAAACATCCGGGTTAAGGACTGTCTTCACACTCCCCTTGCTCCGGAAGCCGGCTTGGCGCCCGGCATCACGCGCTTGAGAGTGTCGTCGTTCGTGACAATGAAATGCTTTCCGATCAAGTGAGCGAGATGTCGATGCTTTATACCCTTCTCCAGCGTCCTGGCATCGTTGCCGCTACGCATTCAGGCTCTTTCCACGCGGACGATGTATTGGCAGCGGCGGCATTGCGGCTGGTCAATCCCGCGCTAAGCATTGTGCGTACGCGCGAGCAGGAACAGTTGGACGCCGCGGATATCCTGTTCGACGTGGGGCGCATTTTCGACCCGGCAGCCTGCCGTTTCGACCACCATCAACCGGAATACCGGGAAGCGCGGGCTAACGGCATTCCTTTGAGTTCGTTCGGCCTGGTCTGGCGCGAACTGGGAACGCAGCTTTGCGGCTCGGCAGACGTGGCTTCGCGCATCGACCGCTGGCTGGTGCAAGGGGTGGATGCAGTGGACTGCGGCGTCACCCTGAGCAGGGAAGCCCCGGCGGTTAACGTGATGACCATTTCCTCCGCCTTGGGCAGCTTCAATCCCGGCTGGCAGGACGACACTTCTGCGCAAGCCCGGAAAGCGGCCTTCGAGCGGGCTGTTGCCTGGGCCGTGGCCATTCTGCAAAACCTCATCCGGGAAGCCAGGGGAGCGGAAGCGGCACGCGCCGTGGTGGCGCAGGGCAAGTTGCTGGAAACAGGGCGCTTGCTGGTGCTGGATGGCGACGTACCCTGGAAGGAATTTGTACTGGGTTCGCCCGAGTTCGCGCAGGTCCTGTTCGTCATCCTGCCGGACAGCCAAACCAAGTGGCATGTGCATGCCGTTCCGGATCATGCGGGCAGCTTCGACAACCGGAAATCCCTGCCTGCCGCCTGGGCGGGACTGGACGGCGCGCAACTGGACAGCGTCACCGGCATCAATGGCTGCGTGTTTTGCCACCGTGGACGCTTCGTCGCCGGGCACAAAACCAGGGAGGGGGCGCTTGAAATGGCGCGCCTGGCGCTGCGGGATTAGCGTTTCAAATCCGTCATGACTCCTGGCGCGTTCAGCGTTGGGCAAGCACCGCGAGCATCGTTTCGACATCGACGATCTTGTCGCGCGGGGCATCGCGCCGTTCGCCGCGCGCCACCTCCACGTCATCGAGCTGCTTCCAGTCGGTGAAGGAGACGATTTGCACGCCGCGCTCGCGCAGCAAGGAAAGGATCGCATTACGCTCTGGCAGCTCACGCGCTGCAAGTCCAGCGCCATCGGCGATCATGTGCGCGACAACGTGGGCGGATGCGCTCTTGTGTGAGCCGATGAGCCCTTGCGGCCCTGTGCGCGCCCAGCCGACAACGTATTCGTTGGCAACCACGGCGCGGCTGACGGGATCGACGACCCGTCCGTCTTCGTTGGCGATGACGCGCGCTTTTTCGTCATAGGGAACACCGGCAATCGGCTCGGCGGCAAAACCAATTGCCGGCAATACCATCCCGACATCGAGAACTTCGAATTCGCCGCTGCCGCGTGCGGCAACCGTTCCGTCCGCCTGGATTTCGAGGCGGTTTCTCTCGAGCTTGAGGCCGGCCACTTTGCCGGCGGCATCCGCGATCACCTCGGTCGGCGAGACGAGGAAACGCAGGTGGAGTTTCTTCGCTTTCGTGCTGCGCCGTCGTGCCGCGAAGGACTGGAGAATCTTCAGGTTCTTGTCCTGCGGCGCATTGCCCGCGGATGCCGAATCGATGCAGCCAGCCAGCTCGCCCGGCGCGACGACCGGCTCGGCGTCTTCCATCTCGCCGAGTTCCTTCAATTCAGCCGGGGTAAAGGATGCCTGCAGTGGCCCCCGCCGGCCCAGCACAAAAACCTCGCGCACCCGGCTGCCGCGCAGAACCTCCAGCGCGTGTGCGGCAATGTCTGTTTTTTCGAGTTCGGCAGGCGTGCGCAAGAGAATCCGCGCAACGTCGATCGCGACGTTGCCGTTGCCCACTACCGCGACACGGGGTACCGACAAGTCGAATTTTGCATGACGGTAATCCGGGTGCCCGTTGTACCAGCCGATAAAGACTGATGCCGGCGTGCAGCGCGGCATCCCTTCCCCTGGAATACCCAGCCGGCGGTCGGCTTCGTTTCCCACCGCATAGACGATCTGGTGATAGTGACGGCGCAGGTCATCCACCGTCAGGTCGCGCCCCAGGCGCACATTGCCCATGAACCTGAAGGTAGGCCGCGCGGCGGTCTTTTCGTAAACGCGGATGACCGCCTTGATGTTCTGGTGGTCGGGCGCGACACCTCCCCGCACAAGCCCGTACGGCGTAGGAAGACGGTCAAACATGTCGACATGGACCACTGTATCCGTGCGCTTGAGCAGCGCCTCCGCGGCATAGAAGCCGGCAGGCCCGGAACCGATTATTGCGATACGCATGAGCTCTCCCCATGGCGAGTAATGGACGTCGCATATAATACCCACATTCGACGCAAGACGATGATTTATACTCATGCGTTGAATCGTGGAGCCACCGCCCTTTGGACATGACTTGATGAGTGACCTCGAACATTTTCTTGCCCGCGCCGAATCTCTGTTGCAGCGCGTGGAACAGGTGCTTCCCGGCACGCCGCCCGCGCCGGACTGGGAGTCCTCGGTGGCTTTCCGCTGGCGCAAGCGCGGTAGTCAGGGCTTTCTTCAGCCGGTCGCACACCCGCATCGCATCCTGCTTGCCGATCTACAGGGGGTCGATGAGCAGAAACGCTCGATTGACCGCAATACGCGCCAGTTCGTGCAGGGGCTGCCAGCCAACAACGTGCTGCTCACCGGCGCGCGCGGTACTGGCAAGTCTTCGCTGATCAAGGCGGTACTGAACCAGTATGCAGCCAAGGGCTTGCGCCTGATCGAGGTGGAGCGCCAGGAATTGGTCGACCTGCCGGATATCGTGGAACTGCTGTACCGGCGCAGCGAACGTTTCATCGTCTATTGCGACGACCTGTCTTTCGATGCGGGCGAGCCGGGCTACCGGGCCCTCAAGGTGGCGCTGGACGGTTCCGTTGCCGCGCCGTCCGAAAACGTGCTGATCTACGCCACTTCCAACCGCCGCCACCTGATGCCGGAGTACATGGCGGAGAATCTGGAGGCACAGCATGTCGGCGGAGAAATCCACCCGGGGGAGACCACCGAGGAAAAGGTTTCCCTCTCCGAGCGTTTCGGCTTGTGGCTGTCTTTTTATCCCTTCGATCAGGCGCAATATCTCGCCATCGTGCGGCATTGGCTGGCCCATTTCGGCGTGGCGGACAGGAATTCCGAGCCGGTGCGGCGCGAGGCGCTGCAATGGGCGCTTGGCCGTGGTTCGCGCAGCGGCCGTTCGGCATGGCAATTTGCGCGCGACTGGTCCGGCCGGATGGGGCTGAAAAGCCGGCAATGATTCAGCGGAGAAAAATGGTCGACGTGGCGGCAGCGGTGATCATGCGGCCTGACGGGCGCTTTCTGCTGGCGCGGCGCCCGGACGGCAAGCCTTATGCGGGCTACTGGGAATTCCCCGGCGGCAAGGTCGAGGCGGGGGAATCCCCGTTTCAAGCCCTGACGCGCGAGTTACACGAGGAATTGGGCATCGGGGTAAAGCATGCCTGGCCCTGGCTGACAAGGCATTTCGACTACCCACATGCCAGCGTGAAGTTGCATTTTTTCCGCGTGCTGGCCTGGGACGGCGAGCCGCACGGCAAGGAAGGGCAGGCGCTCGCCTGGCAGATGCCGGGCAATGTCGCTGTCGCCCCTCTCCTCCCCGCCAACGGGCCCGTTCTGCGCGCGCTGGAATTGCCCGCCACCCTTGCCATCAGCAACATCGCGGAAATGGGCGAAGAGCCATTCATGTCTCGTTTTGCGTATGCGCTGGAAAATGGCCTGCGCCTGATCCAGTTGCGCGAGAAGTCCTTGCCCCGGCCCGAGCTGGAGCGCGTGGCGCGGCGAGTCGTGGCGCTGGCACATTCCTGCGGCGCAAAAGTGGCGATCAATGGCGATGCCGCGCTGGCGGAAGCGATCGGTGCGGATGGCGTGCATCTGCCTGTAGCCGCCTTGATGCGGCTCGAAGCGCGCACTGGAAGCGGATTGCTGGGCGCTTCCTGCCATTCCGCCGCCGATCTGGCGCGGGCTTCGGAACTGGGACTGGATTATGTGCTGCTGGGGGCGGTGCTGCCCACCCTGAGCCATCCCGGCGCGCCTGCGCTGGGCTGGGATGCGTTCGCTGCATTGGTCAAGGAATATCCGCTGCCGGTCTATGCGCTGGGGGGCATGAACCCGGCGCACCTTGAAGCGGCATGGTCGGCCGGGGCGCATGGCATTGCCATGCTGCGCGGGGCGTGGTCTGACAGGCCGTGCTGAAACCCGCTTACACCTCGTCCGGCAAGGGTTTCTCCGCCTCTGGTATGCGGAATTCCTCATTGGCCCATTGGCCCAAATCGATGAGCTTGCAGCGCCTGCTACAGAATGGCCGGTAGGGATTGTCGGTCGCATAGGGAATGGGTTTCCCGCAGGTGGGGCAGGCTACGATGCGTGGCGTGGTTGGCTGGGATGATGACACGACGGTAACCCTAG
>JAQTLK010000103.1:0-1879 GCA_028714955.1 Sulfuricella sp. | reverse complement strand
CCTAGAAATTACACAAAGTGAGGTCGAAGTCGAGATTGATGTCGCACGTGCGGGATTTCTGCGTGCCGCCGAGCGAGGTAAAGCGGATGTTGATGGCGTATTTGTTGGCGCTGATCTCGGGGAAACAAGGTAGATTCTTGTCCAGGGTGATGCGTATCATTTGCGCGGCACGCCCCGCCAGCATCTGCTGGAATGCGCCATGATGGGTTTTTTGTCGCGTGGTTTTGCCGCTGTCACGCAACAGCTTGAGCACCAGGAGCAGGCCGTTGTTGACAGGCTGCAGCGGTGCGAGCCATTCGCGCAGATCCTTGCGGCGCGCTTCTTCATCCGTATTCAGCCAGTAGTGGTAGGACGGCAGGTCGAACTCGCAGGCTCCGCCCGGAATATTGATGCGCTGCTTGATGCTCATCAGCCACTCGTTGTCGCGAATATGCTGCCCCATCTTGCCTGACATCTCATGCAGGCTTGTCGCCGTGCTTACGATCTTCCGCAAGATGTCTTCCAGCGCTTCCTCCGAAATGACAGGGTTGTGGCGCAGGAGTTCCAGTATCTGCTTTTGCCGTTCCAGTTCCTGCAGCAGGTCCGTTTTCAGGTCGGCACGGCTGGCGACTTCGAGAATCTCGAACAGGGAGAGCAAGGCCGCATGGTGATCCATCGCATGGGGCCGGGTGATGAAGAAATCCACTCTGGCGTACAAATCCTCCAGGCGCAGCAATGTGCGCACGCGTTCGTTGAGAGGATAATCATAGCTAATCATGCGGCTGGGCAAATCATGCAACTGGGCAACCTTCCTGGTTCGGCCACGCCGGCGCCGTTGGAATAAAAACTCGCACAATTCTGAGGGAAAACCAGGTGTTTGACAAACATAATTTATCCTAGAAACCGTCGGTTGGACGGGCTGGAGTGTGCGGTTTTTGCGAGGTGGGCAAAAAGCCGCTCATCCCTGCCTATCCCGTTTCGGGTGCAGGTCAAGGCGCAACGACGCGGAATGCTTATTCCATTCCAAGGCGTTGCAACGCCGCCATGCGCCCTAAAAACCGTGCAATCCGGCCCGTAGCGCCCCCACCAGACGGGTGAGCGTAAAATTGCGACAAAAGTTGTTTAGAACCAGAACCCTATGCCTCATGGCAAGCGGTCAACTGAGATTTCTGGGTTTATGCCTGTGGCAGCAAGCGCAGCGCCCCTCCGCCCCCGCTTCTCCCATCCCCCGGTCCGGCCGATCACAAAAGCCTAAGTTTTACTGGTACATTCATACTACTACCTGATAACAAAGGAAAATTTATTCAACAAAGTGTTTGCGTCAGGGGGAAAATACGGTATGCTCACCTCATCCGCTAAAGGATAAAAGTCAACCGGAGGAGAATACGATGCGGAAGCCGTTTTCCATTTTGCTGATGGCCCCACTACTGGGAGCCTGTCTGGCTGGGCCGGCCCAGGCGGCCGAAGTCAAAAAAGCCATGCCAGGGCAGGAAATTGCATTCAACAATAAAAAGGGCAACTGCCTGGCCTGTCATGCCATGCCCGGCACCAAGGGAGAAATGGCCGGTTCGATCGCGCCGCCCCTGATCGCGATGAAACTGCGCTATCCCGATCGCAGCAAGCTGCGTGCCCAGGTTTGGGACGCCACCGTCAATAACCCCAGAACATCCATGCCCCCCTTCGGCAAGCACAAGGTGCTGACCGAGGACGAGATCGATCAGGTCGTGGATTTTATTTACACGCTATAACCCTACAACAACGAGGAGATCCAAACATGAACCCACTCCGCAGAACATTTTTGAAAGGCACCGGCGCCGCCGGCACGGTAGCCGTGGCCATCGCAGCCGGCCTGCTCAAGCCCGGCCAGGTGCTGGCTGCCGACTGGAACAAGACGGCCTTC
>JAQTLK010000102.1 GCA_028714955.1 Sulfuricella sp. | reverse complement strand
CTAGTCCTCTGGCAATATGAGCCGGGGTTTTTTTGCTGGTTTGTAGATCACCAGGGTCTTGCCGATATGCTGCGCTGGCGCAGCTTCCAGCGCGGCACAGATTTTCCCCAGCATGATTTCCCGTTGCTCGCGGTCGCCGCTGGCCACTTTGATCTTGAGCAATTCGTGGCTGGTCAGGCTGTGCTCGATCTCCTTCATGACGCCAGCCGTCAGCCCGGCGTCGCCGATCAAGACCACGGGGCTGAGCGAGTGGGCCTGGGCGCGCAGGAAGCGGCGTTGTCCGGGCGTAAGATTCAACATGCTTGATGGTCCGAAAATGCGACAGTTTAACTCATGAAACGAACTCGAACCAGCAAAGGCTGGATGCGCGAGCACGTCAACGATCCCTACGTGCTGTTGGCGAAGAAAGAGGGCTTCCGTTCACGTGCCGCCTACAAGCTGATGGAGATGGATGAGCGCGATCACTTGCTCAGGCCAGGCATGACCGTGGTGGACCTGGGCGCGGCGCCCGGCGGCTGGACCCAGGTGGCGGCAAGAAAGATCGGGTCCGCTGGCGTATTGGTCGCTTTCGACATTTTGCCCATGGATCCCGTGCGCGGCGCGGTTTTCATCCAGGGCGATTTCCGCGAGGATTCCGCGCTGGCCATGCTGCGCGAAGCGCTGGCGGGGCGCGCGGTAGACCTTGTGATTTCCGATATGGCACCCAATATCAGTGGCATCGGCGCGGCGGATCAGGCGCGCAGCATGCACCTGGCCGAGCTGGCGCTGGAATTTGCTGCACAACACCTGAAACCTGGCGGCGTTTTCGTGGTCAAGGTTTTTCAGGGCGAAGGATTCGATGACTACGTGCGCGCGATGCGCGCTCATTTCGAGAAGGTGACGGTGCGCAAGCCAAAGGCGTCGCGCGATCGCAGTGCCGAGGTTTACATGTTGGGCAGGGGACTGGTGTCCGGCCCCAAATAAATCACCCCGCACCTGGAGCAAAGAGTTTAGAATTGAAAGTTATTTTATATGCTGGCTGCTAAGGAGCAAGCTTGAACAACCTGATGAAAAACATCGCAATCTGGCTGGTAATCGCGCTGGTGCTGATGACCGTATTCAATCATTTTGGCGCGCGCCAGGCGATGCAAAGCCCGCTGGAATATTCCCAGTTTCTCGACGAGGTAAAGCAGGGAAAAGTTGCCAAGGTGACCATCGAGGGACACGTTCTCAAAGGCGTGCAGTCCGATGGCAAGCGCGTGACCACCTATGCGCCTTCCGATCCGTGGATGGTTTCCGACCTGCTCAAGAATGGCGTCGTTGTTGAGGCCAAGCCCGAGGAGGAACCGTCTTTCCTGATGAATCTCTTCATTTCCTGGTTTCCCATGCTGCTGCTGATCGGCGTGTGGGTGTTTTTCATGCGCCAGATGCAGGGCGGCGGCAAGGGCGGCGCTTTTTCCTTCGGCAAGAGCAAGGCCCGCCTGCTGGATGAGGCCACCAACACCGTGACCTTCGCCGATGTGGCCGGCTGCGATGAGGCCAAGGAAGAAGTGTCCGAACTGGTCGAATTCCTGCGCGACCCCAGCAAATTCCAGAAACTGGGCGGGCGTATTCCGCGTGGCGTGTTGATGGTGGGTAATCCAGGAACCGGCAAGACGCTGCTGGCGAAGGCGATTGCCGGTGAGGCGAAAGTGCCGTTCTTCAGCATTTCCGGCTCCGACTTCGTAGAAATGTTCGTCGGCGTGGGTGCAGCGCGGGTACGCGACATGTTCGAACAGGCCAAGAAAAACGCCCCGTGCATCATCTTCATCGACGAGATCGATGCCGTTGGCCGTCAGCGTGGCGCAGGGCTGGGTGGCGGCAATGACGAACGCGAGCAAACGCTCAACCAGTTGCTGGTGGAAATGGACGGTTTCGAGGGTACGGCTGGCGTGATCGTGGTTGCCGCCACCAACCGTCCGGATGTGCTGGATCCGGCATTGTTGCGGCCCGGCCGTTTCGACCGCCAGGTGGTCGTGCCCTTGCCCGACATCCGTGGCCGCGAGCAAATTCTCATGGTGCACATGCGCAAGGTGCCGATCGCACCGGATGTGAAGGCGGATATCCTGGCACGCGGCACGCCTGGCATGTCCGGCGCCGACCTGGCCAACCTGGTGAACGAGGCGGCCCTGTTCGCCGCGCGCTTGAACAAGCGCCTGGTGGACATGGAAGACTTCGAAAAGGCCAAGGACAAGATCATCATGGGCGCCGAGCGCCGCTCCATCGTGATGCCGGAGGAAGAGCGCAGGAATACGGCTTACCACGAG
This sequence comes from Sulfuricella sp., assembly GCA_028714955.1. Taxonomy (GTDB): domain Bacteria; phylum Pseudomonadota; class Gammaproteobacteria; order Burkholderiales; family Sulfuricellaceae; genus Sulfurimicrobium. The sequence goes on along the minus strand of JAQTLK010000102.1, from coordinate 4,447 downwards.
TCCGGCCACGCGGTGGTGGCGCGCCTGCTGCCCCTCACCGACCCGGTCCACAAGGTCACCATCATCCCGCGCGGCCGCGCCCTGGGCGTGACCATGCAACTGCCGGTCGAAGATCGCTACAGCCTGAACCGCGAGGGCATTCTGCAGAACATCGCGGTATTGTTCGGCGGGCGCATTGCCGAGGAAGTGTTCATGGGCCAGATGACTACCGGCGCCAGCAACGACTTCGAACGCGCCACCGAAATGGCGCGGCGCATGGTGACGCAATGGGGCATGAGCGATGCGCTGGGGCCGATGGTCTATGGCGAGAACGAGGGCGAGGTATTTCTGGGCCGCTCCGTGACGACCCACAAGAATGTCTCCGAAGCCACCATGCAGCAGGTGGATAAGGAAATTCGCCGCATCATCGACCAGCAGTACGCCCTGGCGCGCAAGCTGATCGAGGACAACCGCGACAAGGTCGAAGCCATGGCCAAAGCGCTGCTGGAATGGGAAACCATCGATTCCGACCAGATCAAGGATATCATGGACGGCCTCCCCCCGCGTCCGCCCAGGCCCAGCCAGAGCGCTGCCAACCCGCCCAGGGACCATACCCCGAGCGCACCGGCAACCGCTACGCCGAGTCCTGCCCAAGAGGCATAATGCGGTAATGGGGGATAGGTGATGAGCAATGGGGAATTCGCCTTGCTCATTACTCATTTCCCCTGACTCATTGCCCTTTCATGCTTCACTGCGGCCACTTCACGCTCTCCCTGGATCGCCCACTCATCATGGGCATTGTCAATGTCACGCCCGACTCCTTTTCGGACGGAGGCCATTTTTACTCGCCGGAACATGCCGTTACCCATGCCATGAAACTGGTTGAAGAGGGAGCTGACCTGCTTGATATTGGCGGCGAGTCGACGCGCCCTGGCGCGCAATCAGTGGGCGTTGAGGAGGAACTGGAACGCATCCTGCCGGTGCTGGAGGGTTTGAGCAACTGTGGTGTGCCGCTCTCGGTCGACACCATGAAGCCCGGGGTGATGCGTGCGGCGATTCGGTCCGGCGCGGACATGATCAACGATGTCAATGCGTTGCAAAGCCCGGGTGCCTTGCGGGCAGTGGCTGATTCGGGAGTAGGGGTGTGCCTGATGCACATGCAAGGCGAACCGCGCACCATGCAACACAATCCGCACTATCAGGATGTGGTGGCGGAGGTGAAGGATTTTCTCGCCGCGCGCATCGCGGCGGCGGAGGGGGCGGGTATCGCCCGCGAGCGCATCGTGATCGATCCTGGCTTCGGCTTTGGCAAGGCACTGGAGCATAATCTCGCCTTGCTGCGCGACCTGGATGCCTTCCAGTCGCTTGCTGTCCCGCTACTGGCGGGGCTGTCGCGCAAATCCATGCTGGGCGCGCTGACGGGGTTGGGCGTGGCGGAAAGAATGGTGCCAGGTCTTGCCGCGGCGGTGATTTCTGCCATGAAGGGCGCTAAAATCCTGCGCGTACATGACGTAAAAGAGACCAGACAAGCGCTGCAGGTCGTCAGCGCGGTTGAGGGAGCAAGATGAACAGAAAATATTTCGGTACCGATGGCGTGCGCGGCAAAGTGGGAGAGGCGCCGATTACGCCGGATTTCGTGATGCGCCTGGGCAATGCGGCGGGGCGCGTGCTGGCGCAGGACAGCAGCGGCAAGGGTGAGCGCCCCAGCGTACTGATCGGCAAGGACACGCGCATCTCCGGCTACATGCTGGAATCGGCGCTGGAAGCCGGGTTGTCCGCCGCCGGCGTGGACGTGCTGCTGCTCGGCCCGATGCCGACGCCCGGCGTGGCCTACCTGACCCGCGCCCTGCGCTCGCAGGCCGGCATTGTGATCTCCGCTTCGCACAACCCGTTCGAAGACAACGGCATCAAGTTTTTTTCGGCCAGCGGCAGCAAGCTGCCGGACGAAATCGAGCTGGCCATCGAAGCGGAACTGGAAAAGCCCTTGTGCACCATGCCATCGGCGCAACTGGGCAAGGCGAGGCGTATCAACGATGCAGCGGGGCGCTACATCGAGTTCTGCAAGAGCACTTTCCCCAGCGAGCTCGACTTGCGCGGCACGAAGATCGTGCTGGATTGCGCCAATGGTGCGACATATCACGTTGCTCCCCCGGTGTTCCACGAACTGGGCGCGGAGGTGGTGGCGCTGGGCAACCAGCCGGATGGCCTCAACATCAATCTGGGCTGCGGCTCCACCAAGCCGCAATTGCTACAGCAAATGGTGAAAGCGCATCAGGCCGATCTCGGCATCGCGCTCGACGGCGATGGCGACCGGGTGATGATGGCGGATGCCTCCGGCCGGCTTTATGACGGCGACCAGTTGATTTATGCGATTGCCAAATTCCGTCACGAACAATCCGTGCTCAAGGGCGGCGTGGTCGGCACGCTGATGACCAATCTGTCCATGGAGCACGCACTTGCCAGGCTGGGAATCCCCTTTTCACGCGCCAAGGTAGGCGACCGCTACGTGCTGGAAATGATGCAGGAAAAAGGCTGGCAGCTCGGCGCGGAGAATTCTGGCCACTTGCTGTGCCTCGACAAGCATTCCACGGGTGACGGGATTATTTCTGCCCTCCAGGTGCTGCATGCGCTCAGGGTAAGCGGGAAATCTCTGGATGCCTACACGGAAGAACTGGTGCTTTACCCGCAGTTTCTCCTCAACGTGCCCATCGTCAAAGGCTTCGACTTCCGCGCCAGCGCCGCAGTGCAGGCGGCGCAGCGGGAGGCCGAGCGCGCGCTGGAAGGCACGGGCCGCGTGCTGCTGCGGCCTTCCGGCACGGAGCCTGTGTTGCGGGTGATGGTGGAAGGCAAGTCCGAGGAAAACGTGCGGCACTGGGCCGAGGCCCTTGCTGTCGTGGTGCGCGAGGCCGCCAGCCTCTGAGCCCAGCCGGAGCATGACGCCCCCGCCGCCGGTTTGCGCGAGGCAAGAAGAGTGGGGCGGGGTCCCTCCGCCGGCTTGACCTGACGCGATATCAGCGACCGCGTCCGCCGGAACGATGCAGCGGCGGCTTGCCAACGCTTCCAGCCGGGCCCCTGGGCCTGGGCGTGGCCCGGCTGCCGCCTGGCTGTGCGCGGCCCTGGCCGGCGCGCTGTCCGCCCCCGCCGCGATTCTGACCATTCAGGATCGGCTCGGCCTTGATCGCCGGATCGGGTTCGAAACCGGGCACCACCACCTCGGGTATCTCGCGCTTGATCAGCCGTTCGATATCCGCCAGCAGCTTCTTCTCGTCGATGCACACCAGCGAAACGGCCTCGCCTTCCGAACCCGCGCGCCCGGTGCGGCCGATGCGGTGGACGTAATCCTCCGGCACGTTGGGCAGCTCGAAGTTGACCACGTGTGGCAATTCGCTGATGTCGATGCCGCGTGCGGCGATATCGGTCGCCACCAGCACCTGCAGGTTGCCTCCCTTGAATTCGCTCAAGGCACGGGTGCGCGCCGCCTGACTCTTGTTGCCATGAATGGCGAGCGCCGGGATGCCTTCCCTGGTCAGTTGCTCGGACAGCTTATTGGCGCCGTGCTTGGTGCGCGTGAACACCAGCACCTGATGCCAGTGGTGCTCCTTGATGAGGTGGCCGAGCAGCTCGCGCTTTCGCTCGCGGTCTACCTTGTAAACCTTCTGCGCGACCGTGTCGGCGGTCACATTGCTGCGCGCCACTTCGATCAGCACCGGTTTATTGAGCAGGCCGTCCGCCAGCGCCTTGATCTCGTCGGAGAAAGTGGCGGAGAACAGCAGGTTCTGGCGTTGCCTGGGCAGCACCGCGAGCACGCGCTTGATATCGCGGATGAAACCCATGTCCAGCATGCGGTCGGCCTCGTCCAGCACCAGGATTTCGACGTGCGACAGATCGACTGTTTTCTGCTGCAGGTGGTCGAGCAGACGCCCCGGCGTGGCGACCAGAATGTCGACGCGGCTGCGCAGGCGCTGAATCTGCGGGTTGATGTTGACGCCGCCGAACATCACCATGGACTTGAGCTTCACATATTTGCCATAGGTGCGCACGCTTTCCTCCACCTGCGCGGCAAGTTCGCGGGTAGGGGTGAGCATCAGCGCCCGGATCGGCGCATGGCCGCCAGGCGGCGTCCTGTCGCCGCTGGTGGAGAGGCGGTGCAGAATCGGCAGGGTAAAGCCGGCGGTCTTGCCGGTGCCGGTCTGCGCGCCGCCCATCAGGTCGCCGCCCATCAACACTGTGGGAATGGCCTGCAACTGGATAGGGGTGGGGACGGTGTAGCCATGCTCGGTGACGGCACGGACGATTTCATCGGACAAGCCGAGAGAAGAAAAAGACATGGGATTCCTGAAAATAATATCGGCCAGTCGCTCTTGGAGAGCGCCAGTCTCGGGACGAAGAGGGGGGATAGAAAGCCGGAAGGGCAGCGGCGCAAGGACTGGAGACAAATGCCGCAATTCCGCATCTTAACAGAGTCAGA
>JAQTLK010000101.1 GCA_028714955.1 Sulfuricella sp. | reverse complement strand
CCCAACGCTTCGGCCTGTCTCCGCCGAGCTCATGCTAAAATTGCAAGATTGATCCAAGGAGCCATTCATGAGCCTTTCCCTCCTCACCGCGCTGTCTCCCCTCGACGGGCGCTACCACAGCAAGATCGACGGCCTGCGCCCCTATTTCAGCGAATTCGGCCTGATCCGCCACCGCGTGCTGGTGGAAGTGGAATGGCTCAAGGCTTTGAGCCTTGAGCCCGCCATCGCCGAAGTGCCGCCCTTCTCCGCCGCCACCATGGCAGAGCTGGACCAGCTGGTCACAGCTTTTTCGGAAACCGATGCGCAGGCGGTGAAGGACATCGAAAAAACCACCAACCACGATGTCAAGGCCGTCGAATACTGGCTCAAGAACAAGCTCGCCGGGAATCCGGAAATAATGAAGGTGAGCGAGTTCATCCACTTCGCCTGCACCTCAGAGGACATCAACAACCTGTCGCACGCCCTGATGCTGAAGTCGGCGCGCGACGGCGTGATGCTGCCGGGCCTGGAAAAAGTCATCGCCCGCCTGCGCGAACTGGCGCACGACCTCGCCGCCCAGCCCATGCTGTCGCGCACCCACGGCCAGCCGGCATCGCCCACCACGGTGGGCAAGGAACTGGCCAACACGGTGTTCCGCCTGGAGCGCCAGAAGGCACGCATCTCAGGCGTCGAAATCCTCGGCAAGATCAACGGCGCGGTGGGCAACTACAACGCCCACCTGTCCGCCTACCCGGAGATCGAGTGGGAGAAGTTCGCCCAGCAATTCGTCGAAGGGCTGGGCCTGACGTTCAACCCCTACACCACCCAGATCGAGCCGCACGACTACATGGCCGAACTGTTTGATGCTTTCGGCCGGGCCAACGCCATTCTGATCGACATGGACCGCGACATCTGGGGCTACATCTCGCTCGGCTACTTCAAGCAGAAGGTCAAGGCCGGCGAAGTGGGCTCCTCCACCATGCCGCACAAGGTCAACCCCATCGACTTCGAGAACTCGGAAGGCAACCTCGGCCTGGCCAACGCGCTGCTGCGCCACCTCTCCGAGAAGCTGCCGATTTCGCGCTGGCAGCGCGACCTCACCGACTCCACCGTGCTGCGCAACATGGGCGTGGGCCTGGGCTATGCCCTGCTCGGCTACGACTCCGCGCTACGCGGCCTGGGCAAACTGGAAGTCAACCCCCAGCGCCTGGACGACGACCTCGACCACAACTGGGAAGTGCTGGCCGAACCGATCCAGACCGTGATGCGCCGCTACGGCGTGGCCAACCCCTACGAACAGCTCAAGGAACTCACGCGCGGCAAGAGCGGCATCAACCGCGACACGCTGCGCGCCTTCATCCAGGGCCTGGCGATACCGGAAAGCGAGAAAGCGCATTTGCTGCGGATGACGCCAGCCAACTACATCGGCATTGCCGTCGAACTGGCGCAGCGCGTGTAAGGGCCCGACCTGCCCCAAGTCCATTGTCCGAGGAGACGAGCAAGCATGGCAAAGAAATGGTACGGCACAATCCTCGCTGTTGGCGCGCTGGCGCTGGCGGCCTCTGTTCAGGCGGCGCCGCCGAGCGCCGCCATGCTGGCCAACGCCTGCGGCGGGTGCCACGGCGCGCGCGGGGTCAGCGCGGGGCCGAGCATGCCGAGTCTCGCGGGCCAACCCAAAGCGTATTTCATCGTTGCCATGAAGCGCTTCAGGAGCGGCGAGCGCCCCTCGACGGTCATGGGCCGCCTGGCGAAAGGCTACACGGATGCGGACATCGAGGCCATGGCCGCCTTTTTCGCCCGGCAAAAACCCGTGCCGCAGAATGGCCCGGTGGACGCCAGGCTGGTGGAGAAAGGCGCGGCCATCTACTACAAGCAATGCAAATACTGCCACCTGGATAATGGCCGGCTGTGGCGACAGATTCACCAGGGGCAGGATTACGACAAGCAGTGCAGGAACTGCCATGCGGACTATGGCCCGGACACGGGAGACGAAACGCCCATGATCGCCGGCCAATGGCCCAAGTACCTGAAAATCCAGATGGACGCATTCAAGGACGGCACGCGCAAAATGTCGAAGAAAAAGGCAAAGGCGATGAACGCCCTGTCCCCGGAAGACCGTGAAGCCGTTGCCAACTTTTACGCCAGCCAGACGGCAGAGGTGAGATGATGGCCCTCGATCGCAGAAATTTCCTCAAGCTCCTGGGCGCCGGCGCCGCGAGCCTTCCCTTGACCGGTCATGCCGGCGATGCCCCGCCCAGACCCGGCAGGCGCGTGGTCGTGATCGGCGGCGGTTTCGGCGGCACCATCGCCGCCAAATACGTGCGAATGCTGGACCCGGCCATCGAAGTGGTGCTGATCGAGCGCAACCGGCAGCATGTCTCCTGCCCCTTCAGCAACCAGGTCATTGCCGGCATCCGGCAAATGTCGGACCTCACCATCGGCTATGACAAGCTGGCCGCCAATTACGGCATCAGGATACTCTGCGACGAGGTTACCGCGATCGACCCGGCGGCCAGGGAAGTCGTCACCCACAGCGGCAAAATCGGCTACGATCGCCTGATCATCTCGCCCGGCATCGATTTCCGCTTCGACGAAATCGAGGGCTACGACCCGGCGAGCACGCCCGAAATCCTGCCTCACGCCTGGAAGGCCGGCGCACAGACCTTGCTGCTGAAGAAGCAGGTCGAGTCCATGGCCGACGGCGGCACGGTCATCATCAGCATGCCCCTGACCCCCTTCCGCTGCCCGCCCGGCCCCTACGAACGGGCCTGCATGATTGCCATGTACCTGAAGAAGAACAAGCCCCGGTCGAAGCTCATCCTGCTCGACGCCAATCCGGACATCGTTTCCGCAGGCCCCTTGTTCACGCGGGCCTGGGATACCTACTACAAGGACATCATCGAATACCTCCCGGCCAAGAGAGTCACCAGGGTGGACGCCAGGACGAAGACACTGTTCGTCGAAGGGGTCGAGGGCATCCAGGGCGACGTGGTGAACTTCGTGCCGCCCCAGCGGGCCGGCGCCATCGCCGTCAGTTCGGGCCTGGTCGGCGCGGACAGGAACTGGTGCCCGGTCAAAGTCAGCACCTTCGAGTCTACGATCCACAACAATATCCACGTCATCGGCGATGCCGCCGTGGCCGGCGCCATGCCGAAGGCCGGCTATTCGGCCAACGCCCAGGCCAAGGTCTGCGCCATGAACGTGGTGGCGCTGATGAATGGCAGGGAAACCATGGATTTTGCCGGCATCAATGTCTGCTACAGCGCCATCACCGAGGAAGAGGACATCAGCGTCGCCGCAGTCTACAAGGTCGCCCAGGGCAACATCGTCGCCGTGCACGACTCGGGCGGCATGTCGCCCATCGACTTCTCGGCAGCCCGGCTGGAACATGTCTATGCCGAAAGCTGGCTGAAGAACATCCTGACTGAGATGTCCACCTGAAGCGTTGCTCCCTCATCCCCGGCCCTTCTCCCGGGGGGAGAAGGGGGCAAGCACTCGCCCATCGGGAGAAGGGCTGGGGGTGAGGGAAAGTGGTTTTAGCCCGGATGTTTCATCCCCATGCTCACCCGTTCCAGCCCGGCCAGGTCGCGGACGGTTTCCACCGCCAGAAAACCCTGGCGGCGCAATATCTCGCGGCAGCCTTCGCCCTGGTTATAGCCGTGTTCGAACAGCAGCCAGCCGCCCGGCTTGAGATGTTGCGGCGCGGCGGCGGCGATACGGCGCATGTCATCCAGGCCGTCCGCCCCGGAAGCCAGCGCGGACAGGGGTTCGAAGCGCACGTCGCCTGACTGCAGGCATGGGTCGGCGGCCTCCACGTAAGGGGGGTTGGAGACGATCAGGTCGAATATTTCGCCATCGAGCGCGCTGAACCAGTCGCTGTGCAGCAGGCGCACCCCCGGCATCTGCAGGCGCGCCGCATTCTCGCGCGCCACGGCCAAAGCCTCCCGTGATTGATCGACCGCCGTTACCGCCGCCCGTGGCCTGTGTCTGGCGAGGCTGAGGGCGATGGCGCCGCTGCCGGTGCCGAGGTCGAGCGCCTTGCAGGGCTGATTCAAAGGCATGCGCGCCAGCGCCAGCTCGACCAGCAGTTCCGTTTCGGGGCGCGGGATCAGCACGGCCGGCGTGGTCTTGAATTCCAGCCCGAAGAACTCCCGGCTGCCGACGATATAGGCGATGGGTTCGCCGGCGAGGCGGCGCGTCAGCAGGGCTGAGTAGGTTTGTGCGGCGGGTTCCGCCAGGACATCGCGGTCGTGGCTGATGAGCCAGGCGCGCGCCACGCCCAGCGCGTGGCAAAGCAGGATCCGCACTTCCAGGCGCGCCTCGCGCTGTTCGAGGCCAAGCGCTTGCCGCAGCTTCTGGCCGTCCCGCGCCAGCACGCCGGCCGGCGTCGCCAATCAGCCCTCTCCGGCCAGGCTGGCCAGCAGCTCCGCCTGGTGCTCGGCCATCAGCGCGCCGGTGAGTTCGTCCATGTCGCCGTCCATGATCTGGTCGATCTTGTACAGGGTCAGGTTGATGCGGTGGTCGGTGACCCGGCCCTGCGGGAAGTTGTAGGTGCGGATGCGCTCGGAGCGGTCGCCGCTGCCGATCAGGGATTTGCGCGTGGCCGCTTCCCTGGCGTTGCGCTCGCGCATTTGCACGTCCATGATGCGCGCCGCCAGCACGCTCATGGCCTGGGCCTTGTTCTTGTGCTGCGAGCGGTCGTCCTGGCATTCCACCACGATGCCGGTGGGCAGGTGGGTGATGCGGATCGCCGAGTCGGTCTTGTTGATGTGCTGGCCGCCCGCTCCAGAAGCACGAAACGTGTCGATGCGCAGGTCGGCGGGATTGAGGTTGACCTCGGCCAGTTCGTCCGCCTCGGGCATGATGGCGACGGTGCAGGCGGAAGTGTGGATGCGCCCCTGGGTTTCGGTGGCCGGAACGCGCTGCACGCGGTGCCCGCCGGATTCGAACTTGAGCCTGGAATAGGCGCCCTGGCCGATGATCTTGGCAATGATCTCCTTGTAGCCGCCCATCTCGCCGGGGCTTTCCGAGACGATTTCCACCTGCCAGCGCTGGCGCTCGGCGTAGCGCGCATACATGCGGAACAGGTCGCCGGCGAACAGCGCCGACTCGTCGCCTCCGGTGCCGGCGCGGATTTCCAGGAACACGTTGCGCTCGTCGTTGGGGTCCCTGGGCAGCAACAGCTTCTGCAAATCGAGTTCGATCTGCGCCAGCCGCGCCTTGCCTTGCTCGATTTCAGCCGCGGCGAATTCCTTCATTTCCGGGTCGGAGAGCATTTCCTGCGCGTCGCGCATGTCCTGCTCGCACTTTTGCCAGGCGTGGTACTGCGCCACAACCGGCGTAATGTCCGCAAGTTCTCGCGTCAGCTTGCGATAGTTGTCCATGTTGCGGGTGACATCGGCGCTGGAAAGAAGCAAATTGAGTTCCTCCAGCCGCTCGCTCAGGGAAGCGAGCCGGGCCAGGATCGAAGGTTTCATCTGGCGCTATCCGTGGTGGATGTTGTAAAGACGCCGCAGCAGGGCTTCCAGTTGGTCGCGCTCATCGCCGCTGACGTGGTTGAGGGCGTGGCTGGGAATATGAAGGAATTTGTTGGTCAGCGCCCGCGCCATCTGCTCCATCACCTGCCGCGGGTCATCACCGCGCGCCAGCAGGCGCTGGGCGTGTTCCAGTTCCTGGCGACGAAAACGGTCGGCGTGATCTCTGAGCGCGCGGATGGTCGGCACCACTTCGCGGTTTTCCATCCAGTCCACGAAGCTGCGCACGCGGGACTCGACGATGCACTCGGCCTCCGCGGCCGCGATCTGGCGGCTGTCCATGCCTTCCTGCACCACTTGCGCGAGGTCGTCCACGCTGTAGAGAAAAACGTCGTTCATCTCGCCGACTTCTTCCTCGATGTCGCGCGGCACGGCCAGATCCACCATGAACATGGGGCGGTGCTTGCGCGCCTTGATGGCGCGTTCGACCATGCCCTTGCCCAGGATCGGCAACGGGCTGGCGGTGGAAGTGACGATGATGTCGTAGGCCGCCAGATGGTCGGGCAGGTCGTTGAGCGTGATGGCGCCGCCGCCGAAACGCTGCGCCAGCAGGTCTGCGCGCTCCAGTGTCCGGTTGGCGACCAGGATGTGCTTGGGATGCTGGGTGGCGAAATGGTTGGCGCACAGTTCGATCATTTCGCCGGCGCCGATGAACAGCACGCTCTGCTCGCGGATGCTGGGGAAAATGCGCTGCGCCAGGCGCACCGCGGCGGCCGCCATGGAAACCGAATTCGCCCCGATCGCGGTGGTGCCGCGCACTTCCTTGGCCACCGAGAAGGTGCGCTGGAACAGTTTGTGCAACAGGGTGCCCATGGTGCCGGCCTGCTCGGCGGTTTTCACCGCCTGCTTGAGCTGCCCGAGGATTTGGGTCTCGCCCAGCACCATGGAATCCAGCCCGCTGGCGACGCGGAAGGCATGCTTGACCGCTTCCTGCTTCGGCAGCGTGTAAAGATACGGCTCGATGGCGTGGGTCTTGAGCTGGTGGAAATCCGCCATCCACTCGATGGCCTGCTGGGGCTCGTCGGTATTGCAGTAGACCTCGGTGCGGTTGCAGGTGGAGAGGATCGCGGCTTCTTTCACCGGGCGGTGATCGACCAGGTCGAGCAGCGCCTGTTTCAGGCTTTCGGCGTGAAACGCCACCTGCTCGCGAATGGCAAGCGGGGCGGTGTGATGGTTGATGCCAAAAGCGAAAAGCTGCATTAATTAAGGAAACGACCAGTTAACGG
>JAQTLK010000100.1 GCA_028714955.1 Sulfuricella sp. | reverse complement strand
GTTGATCGTGTGCTTGAGAAACGACATAATTGCATGCCATCCTGGCATGAACTCTGGTTTAACGTGGTCGCTCAAAAACTCCGGCTGGAAAACCAGCCTGCTTTCATACTGCACTCCTATCCCTACCGCGAAACCAGTTTGATCGTCGAGGTGTTCAGCCAGAATTATGGCCGCCTGCCTCTGGTGGCGCGTGGGGCGCGTCGGCCCAGGTCGGCGGTGCGCGGCTTGCTGATGGCTTTCCAGCCGTTGCAGTTGAACTGGTTCGGCAAAACCGAGCTGCGCACGCTGCACAGCGCGGAGTGGCAGGGCGGACAGCCGCAGTTGCAGGGCATGGCCCTGATTTGCGCGTTCTATCTCAATGAACTGTTGCTCAAGCTGCTGCCGCGCGATGATCCCCACGAACAGTTGTTCCGCCATTATCAGGAGACGCTGCAGTTGCTGAGTGCCTGCAGTGACTTTGCGGCTATCCTGCGGCATTTCGAGAAACGCCTGCTGCAGGAGCTGGGGTATGCGCTGACGCTTGACCGCGAGGCCGGCACGAATGCGCCGGTCATTGCCGGAGAATCGTATCGCTACGTGATCGAGCGCGGCCCGGTGCGGCAATCCGCAGGGCAAACCGGTGTAGAATTGCGCGGCAAAACCCTGCTTGATCTGGCCGCCGACGATTACAGCGATCCGCTCACGCTGCAGCAGGGCAAGGCGCTGATGCGCGCGCTGCTCAATCACTATCTGGGCGACCAGCCGCTCCATACGCGGCAATTATTGAAGGATTTACAGCAAATATGATCCAGCTCGGCGTCAACATCGATCACGTCGCCACGCTGCGCCAGGTGCGCGGCACGCTTTATCCCAGTCCGGTGCAGGCGGCGCTGATGGCGGAATCCGCCGGAGCGGACGCGATCACCCTGCACCTGCGCGAGGATCGCCGCCATATCCAGGACGCGGATGTGGAGATCCTGCGGCAGTCGCTGCAGACGCGCATGAACCTGGAAATGGCAGTGACCGACGAGATGGTGCGAATCGCATTGCGCGTTCGCCCCCAGGATGTATGCCTGGTGCCGGAGAAACGCGAGGAGCTGACGACCGAGGGCGGGCTGGACGTGGTGGCTTATTTCGCCAGGGTGAGCGCGGCCTGCGCAGCGCTGGGGGGGGCTGGAATTCGCGTGTCGCTGTTCATCGATGCCGACCGCAGGCAACTGGATGCATCGAAAGCCGCCGGCGCGCCAGTGGTGGAAATCCATACCGGCCATTACGCCGATGCTGCTTGCCGCGTCGAGCAGCAAAAGGAATTCGAGCGCATTGCCGATGCCGTGGCCTATGGCCAGTCTCTCGGCTTGCAGGTCAATGCCGGACATGGCTTGCACTATCACAACGTGCAGCCTATTGCCGCGCTGCCGGGCATGGCTGAACTCAACATCGGCCACGCCATCGTTGCTCAGGCGCTGTTCATGGGTTGGGAGAACGCGGTGCGGGAAATGAAATCCCTGATGCTGGCGGCACGTTCTTAAGTGATCTTCGGCATCGGCACCGACATCGTTTCCACCCCGCGCATCGCAGCGGCCTGGGCGCGGCATGGCAAGGCTTTCGCGCAGCGTATCCTGGCGCCGCAGGAGTGGGACGGCTTTGTCGCCAGCACCCAGCCTGCGCGCTTTCTCGCCAAGCGTTTCGCTGCCAAGGAAGCATTCGCCAAAGCACTTGGCACGGGCATACGCGCGCCGGCGACCTGGCACAATATCCGCGTAGCCCATGACGAGCTGGGTAAACCTTCGCTGGCTTTCGATCCGGAACTGACAGCGCTGCTCGTCCGCCGTGCCATCCGTCACCATCATCTTTCCATCAGCGATGAGAAGGACATGGCGGCAGCTTTCGTGATTCTGGAAATGTAAGGCCAACCAAGGAGCAAACATGTCGCTGGGACCAGTGATGCTGGATGTGGCGGGGAAGGTGCTGAGCGAGGATGATCGCAGGCGATTGAAGCATCCGCTGGTGGGCGGCGTGATCCTGTTCAGCCGCAATTACGAATCGCCGGAACAACTGTGTTCGCTCACCGCCGAAATCCGTGCTCTGCGCACGCCGCCTTTGCTGATCGCGGTGGACCATGAAGGTGGCAGGGTGCAGCGCTTCAAGGAGGGGTTTACACGCTTGCCGCCGATGCGCGAACTGGGGGTGATCTGGGACGAGCATCCCGCTCGGGCCAGGTTGCTCGCGCAGCAGACCGGTTATGTGCTTGCCGCCGAACTGCGCGCTCATGGAGTGGATTTCAGCTTTGCTCCAGTGCTGGATATCGATTACGGCGCCAGCGGTGTGATCGGCAGCCGTGCCTTTCATCGTCAGCCGCAGGCGATTGCCGATCTGGCGCACAGTCTGATGCTGGGGTTGAAGCAGGGCGGCATGGCGGCCGTGGGGAAACATTTTCCCGGACACGGCTTCGTGCGCGCGGATTCACACCTTGAAGTGCCGGTGGATGAGCGTTCCTTTGCCGACATCGAGGCGGAAGACCTGGTGCCGTTCCGGCAAATGATGGATTTTGGCATGGCTGCCATCATGCCGGCACATGTGATTTATCCCAGGGTGGACCCGAAGCCGGCGGGATTTTCGAGCATCTGGCTGAAAGATATCCTGCGCAAGCGGCTGGGTTTCGATGGCGTGATTTTCAGCGACGATCTTTCCATGGCAGGCGCGCAGCTGGCCGGTGGGCCGGCGCAACGAGCGCAAGCCGCGCTGATGGCGGGCTGCGACATGGTGCTGCTGTGCAACCACCCGGATGAGGCCGACGAACTGCTGGCCGGCCTGCATTACGACATGCCGGCGGTGGGCATGCTGCGCCTGTTGCGCATGCACGGCAGGCCCCATCCGCTGTCGCTGGCGAAATTGCACGAAGATGCCAATTTTCTCAAGGCGATTCATGCCGTGGGCGGCATCGGCATGCACGAGGGGAATCTCCCGCTGGATGATCCCACCAACACCGGCGCGCATAGCCTATGAGCCTTGCTTCCTGCCGCCAGTGCCCCCGCCTGGCGGACTTTCTCGGTGAAGTCAAGGCGGCGCACCCCGGTTATCATGCCCGCCCGGTTGCGCCCTTTGGCGACGATAACCCGCGCCTGCTGATTGTCGGCCTGGCGCCCGGCATGCATGGCGCCAACCGGACCGGGCGACCTTTTACCGGCGACCATGCGGGGATTCTGCTGTACCGGACCCTGCACCGTTTTGGTTTTGCCAGCCAGCCGGAATCCGTCAGTGCCGACGATGGCCTGCGCCTGGCGGAGTGCCGCATCACGAATGCCGTGAAATGCCTGCCGCCGCAGAACAAGCCGGAAACCGCCGAGATTCGCCAGTGCAACGCTTACCTGCGCAGCGAGCTGGCGGCCTTGCCGGAAGGCACGGCGGTGCTGGCGCTAGGCAGTGTCGCGCATCAGGCGGTGCTGCTGGCGCAGGGGCTGAAGATCAAGGCTTATCCGTTCGGGCATGGCGCGCACTACCAGCTTCCCTGCGGCCTGGATCTTTATTCCAGCTACCATTGCAGCCGCTATAATACGCAGACCGGGCGGCTTACCGCAGAGATGTTCGAGGCGGTGTTTGCCGACATTCGTCATCACCTTGATGGAACTTCACCATGCCCTACGTCAATATCCGCATCGCCGGAACGCTGAGCCGCGAACAGAAGCAGAAAATCGCCGAGGAAATCACCGATACGCTGGAGCGCATCGCACTCAAGCCGAAATCCTACACCTACATCGCTTTTGACGAATTGCCGGACGAAAACTGGGCGATTGCCGGGAAGCTGCTAGACGACGAGTGATGTTCGACAGCAAGCCATTTCTCGCCAATCTGCCCCATCTTCCCGGCGTATACCGCATGTTCAACGCGGCGGGGGAGGTGATCTACGTCGGCAAGGCGCGCGACCTCAAAAAGCGCGTGACGTCCTATTTCCAGAAAACCGACCACATTCCGCGCACCCGCCTGATGGTGTCGCAGATCGCCAATATCGAGACCACGGTCACGCGCAGCGAGGCCGAAGCGCTGCTGCTCGAAAATAACCTGATCAAGTCGCTTGCGCCGCGCTTCAATATCCTGTTCCGCGACGACAAATCCTATCCTTTCATCATTCTCAGCGGGCACCGCTTTCCCCGCCTTGGCTACTACCGCGGCGTGCAGCACAAGGGCAACCAGTACTTCGGTCCTTTTCCCAATGCCGGCGCAGCCAGGGAGAGCATTCAGCTGCTGCAGAAGGTGTTCCGCCTGCGCACCTGCGAGGACAGCGTGTTCAGCAATCGTTCGCGTCCTTGCCTGCTGCACCAGATCCAGCGCTGCACCGCACCCTGCGTGGGTCTGATCGATGCGGAGAGCTACCGCGCCGATGTGCACCATGCCGCGTTGTTCATGCAGGGCAAGGACCAGCAGGTGATAGCAGCCATTGCCGAAAAAATGCGGCTGGCGGCGGAGCAGTTCCATTACGAGGAGGCTGCGCTGTACCGCGACCAGATCGGAGCCTTGCGCCGGGTGCAGGAAAAACAGTACGTCAGCAGCGGCAGCGGGGCGGACGCGGACATCGTCGCGTGCTACGAGCAGCAGGGCATGGTGTGCGTCAACCTGGTGATGGTGCGGGGTGGTCGGCACCTGGGCGACAAGAGCTTTTTTCCCAGCAACGCCGGCCAGTACGATACTGCAGCGGCGCTTGAGGCTTTCCTGGAACAGCATTACCTGAGCCAGCCGGTGCCGCGCCAGATATTCGTCAGCGATGCGCTTGACGGCGAAGCGCTGGAGTCCTTGTTGAGCGAGCAGGCGCGGCACAAGGTGCAGATCAGTTGGCGTGTCACCGGCGAGCGCCGGGTATGGGTGGAAATGGCGCTTACCAACGCGCGCCTGGCCGTGGCGCAGCGCCTCAGCCAGCAGGCAAACCAGGAGGCGCGGCTGGCGTCATTGCAGCAGGCGCTGGACCTGAACGATGGCCTGCAGCGCATCGAATGCTTCGACATCAGCCATACCATGGGCGAGGCGACAGTGGCTTCGTGCGTGGTGTTCGATCAGGGCGACATGCGCAATGGGGAATACCGTCGCTACAACATCAGCGGCATTACGCCGGGCGACGATTTTGCCGCCATGCGCGACGCGCTGCAGCGGCGCTACAGCAAGATTGCGGCAGGCGAGGGAAAGATGCCGGACCTGATCCTGATCGACGGCGGCAAGGGACAACTTGCCATCGCGGTGGAGGTGCTCGCCAACCTCGGCCTGAGCGAGGTTGCGGTAGTGGGTGTGGCCAAGGGTGAAGCACGAAAGCCGGGTCTCGAGCAGCTTGTTTTCCCGCATCGCGACAAACCGTTACAATTGCCCAAGGATAGCCCGGCACTGCACCTGATCCAGCAAATCCGCGACGAAGCCCACCGCTTTGCCATCAGCGGACACAGGACCAGGCGCGGCAAGGCGCGAACCCATTCCTCCCTGGAGGACATCGGCGGCATCGGCGCCAAGCGAAGGCAGCGCTTGCTGGCCCGTTTTGGCGGTTTGAAGGGGGTGGTGGCGGCCAACGTGGACGAGTTGATGCAAGTGGAAGGGATCAGCCGGACGCTGGCGGAAAAGATATATCAGGAACTACATTAGGATGCCTCTAAATATACCGAATCTTCTAACCTGGCTCAGAATTCTCCTGATACCGGTGTTCGTCTTCATGTTTTATCTGCCCCAGGACTGGTTTTCCGCGCATGAGGTCAATTACATCGCCACGCTGATTTTTGTTGCCGCCGCATTGACCGACTGGCTCGACGGATTCCTCGCGCGGGCCCTGAACCAGACCTCTGCGTTCGGGGCTTTTCTCGACCCTGTCGCCGACAAACTCATGGTGGCTGCCGCGCTCATCCTGCTGGTCAAGTTGCAGCGCGTGGACGCTGGCATCGCGCTCATCATTATCGGCCGCGAAATCGCGATTTCCGCCCTGCGCGAGTGGATGGCCGGGCTTGGCAAGAGCAAGAATGTGGCTGTTTCATTCATCGGCAAGCTCAAGACCACGGCGCAGATGGCAGCGATTCCGCTTTTGCTCTATCACGGCAAGATTGGCGGCCAGATTGAATCTCAGGCCGCCGGTACTATTTTTATTTACGTCGCGGCGGTTTTGACTTTGTGGTCAATGGCTTATTATCTGAGAAAGGCCTGGCCACAGATTGCCGGGAAAAATTGAATGGCCGGGATGCTTGACATCAGGCGCTAGATCATTAAAATGGCGGCTTCTCAAATGCGGGAATAGCTCAGTTGGTAGAGCGATACCTTGCCAAGGTATAGGTCGCGAGTTCGAGTCTCGTTTCCCGCTCCAGAATGCAAGGGAAAGCGCAAAGCTTTCCCTTTTTAGCGCCAGCAGTTTGCCAGATTACACTGGCGGGGTAGCAAAGAGGTTATGCAGCGGCCTGCAAAGCCGTTTAGACCGGTTCGATTCCGGTCCCCGCCTCCAAATTCCCAGCCCGAGTGGTGAAATCGGTAGACACAAGGGACTTGAAGAAATTTGAGCCCTCCGGGGGAAACCCCAGAGGTGAAGCCCGTCAAATTCGGCGAACGCCCTGGATGCTGCGGCATCCGAGCCAACACCGAACCAAGCCTCCGAATCGAATGGTTCGAGGGAAGGTGTAGAGAGCAGACGGCGGGCACCTACAGCCGCAAGGCTATGGTGAAGGCGTGCTCCAGACCACGAACAGCGTTTGTGCTGGCGGCGAAAGTCGAAGTGGTAAGAAAATCCCTCGACCTCACGGTCGTGCCGGTTCGATTCCGGCCTCGGGCACCAA
>JAQTLK010000099.1:3548-6880 GCA_028714955.1 Sulfuricella sp. | reverse complement strand
CTAGTCCTCAGCCAGCGCTGCATGCCGGCCCCGTTCGGCATTCACGCCCTTCAAGAGAAGCAGGCCCGCCAGAAAATAACTACCGGTAATCAGCATGGAAAGACGGTGGTCCCCTC
Organism: Sulfuricella sp.; assembly: GCA_028714955.1. Lineage (GTDB taxonomy): Bacteria > Pseudomonadota > Gammaproteobacteria > Burkholderiales > Sulfuricellaceae > Sulfurimicrobium. The sequence continues at coordinate 6,764 of JAQTLK010000099.1, read as the reverse complement.
TGGAAATCCAGCTCACCAGGCCATAAGTCAGCGGTCCCAGTATGGATGAGAGCTTGACCGCCAGCCCCCACAAGCCAAAAAATTCGGCGGTGCGCGCACGCGGGCTGAGATAGCCGACCAGCGCGCGCCCAGCCGACTGGGAGGAACCCAGGCAGAGACCGGCAATGTTCGCGGCCAGCCAGAATTTGCCTGGCGTATCCGCATAATAGGCAATCACGATCATCAGCATCCAGCCCAGCAGCGTCAACCCGATCGCGCGGACATGCCCGAGACGGTCCTGATAATGCCCAAAAACAAAGGCGCCGGCTGCAGCCGTGATATTGACCAGCAGCACCAACTTGATGGTTTCCTGCGTACCGAAATGCATCGCCTGCTCGGCATAGATGGCTGCCAGCGCGATTACCGCCTGAATGCCTGCCTGGTAGAACACCAGGCACAGCAGAAAGCGCGCCAGGTCGTGATAGCGGCGCGCATGATGCAGGGTATTGCCCAGGCGTGCCAGGGATTCGGCCACCACGCCGCGCCCCACGAGATGGGGCTGCGGCACGGCACGCTCCTTGAGAATCAGGAAAGTGGGCAACGAGGAAAGCGCAAACAGCCCGGCAGTAATCAGCATGGTGATGGGCACAAATTGCTCCACCACTTGCCCCTCTCCCTGAGCCCATGAAATATAAGCAAGCGCTGCACCCAGGCTGACCAGTCCGCCGATAAAGCCTATGCTCCACCCCCACCCGGAAACCTTGCCCATGGCATCGCCTTGGGCCAGTTCTGGCAGGAAAGCGGCAATCAGATTTTCGCCGCTGCCATAAAAATAATTGCTGATGACCACGAGCATGATCGCCAGGTACAGATCGCCCTTCCCTACCAGCGCCAGCGCGGCAGTAAAAGCCACGCAACCCACGGTAGTGATGAACAGGAGTTTTTTCTTGACACCGAAGGCGTCGGCATAGGCCCCCACGGCGGGCGCCGTCACCATGATGAGAAAGTAGGACAGTGCCAGCGCCGCCGACCAGGCGAACGTGCCCCAATCCTTTCCTTGTGCCACCACGGCCACGAAATAGGCATTGAAAACAGCGGTAATCACCACCGTGGTATAACCGGAATTGGCAAAATCATACATCGCCCAGGCCCATACCTCGTTCGGACGAACGCTTTCAGCCAGTATTTTTGTGCTCATGCCTGTTTCCTGATCCGTCATGCAAGGTCGCTCAACATGGGTGTCCCTCGCCCCCCTGACGGGAGAGGTTTTTCTCCCCGTTGACCGATGCGCTCATGCAGGGATTCGGAGGGCGCACCCCTCCCGGATTCCGCTACGCTTCATCCTGGCTACGTTTCTCAGGCTGCGCATATGACTGGTAACAGTTGCGCCCCGCATCCTTGGCGGCGTACATGGCCTGGTCGGCGGCACTGATCAGTTCGTTGAGGTGAGGCGTGGCCGGGCCGCGCGTGGCGACGCCGAGACTGGCAGTAACGGGCAAGGCGATGCCGTTCACGGCAAAGGCCTGGCTGGAAACAGCCGAGCAAATGCGCTCCGCGAGCCGCGCAGCGCCGCTCGTGTGCGTGTCTGGCGCGATGACGAGGAACTCCTCGCCGCCGAAGCGGCCGACGATGTCTGGCGTGCGCAGCGCGGCGCGCAGCGTCAGCGCTAACTGGCGCAGCACCTCATCGCCAGCTTCGTGGCCGTGGGCATCGTTGATGGCCTTGAAATGGTCGACGTCGATCATCAGCACGGAAAGCGGGCGGCCGGAACGCTCTGCTTCAGCCCATTCCTGGGCAAGGCGCTGAAACAGGTAGCGGCGGTTGGGCAGGCCGGTAAGCGGATCGGTGAGCGCCGCGTCCTCGGCGCGCTGGCGGGCAATGGATACCTCCATCAGTTGCCGGCGCAGCACTCCCTGTTCATGACGCAACAGGCGCTGCTCGCGGACGATGCGTTGTCCCGCGCGCACGCGCGCGGCAAGCACCGTGGGATCGACGGGCTTGACCAGATAGTCGTCGGCGCCCAGGTCGAGGGCCCTCACCAGAGAGCCGTTCCCTTCCGCGATGGTGACAACGATGATGTACACCAGCCGTCCCAGCTCCGTCTCGCGCAGGTTCTTGATGAGCGCAAAGCCGTCCTGGTGGGGCATCATCAGGTCGGTGATGACGATGTCGGGCTGGATGCGCAGCGCCTCGACGAGGCCGGCGCGCCCATCGGCCGCGAGCGTGACTTCATGCCCGGCCTCGCGCAGCAGTTTTTCCAGGACGTAGCGCACCGTGGCATCGTCGTCCACCACCAGGATGGAAAAGCGATCCGCCGGCGGCGCCTGCGTGGCCGTGGCTTGCGGTGCTTCAACCAGGCTGGAAAAGGTCTTGACCTCGTGGGCGGGCACATCGAGTTCATGCGACCATTGCGCCCACTCGCGCAGCATTTCGTCCGCCAGCGTGGGCAAATTCTCGCGCCCGATGCCGAGCGTCTCGCCCACTGCGCTCGCGGCGTCGAAACCCGCCCGCCGTTCAGTCTCCGGCATGAAACACAGGGCGGCGAGGCGGGCGGCCAGGTTCAGCGTCAGGACGAGCCGGCCCGGCCGGGAGGCGGGGTCGAACCCGCTCTCCTCCGGCGCTTCGTAATGCATTACGGCATCGCAAAAAAGCCTGGGCAAGCCCCAGTCGCGCAACAGGGCCGCGCTCACATCGGCATGGTCAAAACCGAAAGCTGCGGTTTCCATCTCGCGGATCCGTGGCGCGCAAGGGTCGCCGGCGCGAGCGATGATCTCGCCATATGCCGCGGGATGCAGCGCGGCCAGCGCCAGCCGGCCAACGCCGGCGAGCAGCCCCAAGGTAAACAGCTCGCCTGCCGGCGCGCAGCGCACGATGCCGCCCAGCAACTGCGCCGCCGCGCCGCGAGCCAGGGAGCGCGACCAGAACAAGCCATAATCGAAGCCCGGACAGGCCCCCTCGCGGTATGCTGAAACCAGGGAAAAGGCCAGCACCACCTGACGCACCGCCTGGATGCCAAGGCTCATCAGTACGTCCGGCGTGAGTGAAGCTGCCGGGCGCGGCCGCGCGAAAGCCGCTGAATTGGCCAGCTTGAGCAGTTTACCGGTCATCGCCGGGTCGGTTTGCAGGACGCGCAACAGTTCCGGCAGCGGCACGTCATCGCGGCCACACAGCTCGATCACCTTGAGCGCCGCGCCCTGGGGTGAGGGCAGCATGCCGCTGGCCTTGATTTCAAGAAAA
>JAQTLK010000099.1:0-3448 GCA_028714955.1 Sulfuricella sp. | reverse complement strand
CGGGTCGGTTTGCAGGACGCGCAACAGTTCCGGCAGCGGCACGTCATCGCGGCCACACAGCTCGATCACCTTGAGCGCCGCGCCCTGGGGTGAGGGCAGCATGCCGCTGGCCTTGATTTCAAGAAAATGTTCGCTGGTCAACATGATTCATTCCTGATTTTGCTGGTTTTGCTGGTCAATAGTCATTCTATTGCCCAAAAAAGCGGCGAAACATGGACCGCCCAGGCGGATTTGCAGCCGATTCATCATTAACCCGGATGTTTCATAAATTCGTCCGATGATCGCGCAGGATTTTGATTCGTAGGGGAATTTTTCGAAGGAGCAGCGTAGTTATTCATACGCTCGACTGAGAAAAATTTTCATACGGATCAAAAGACAAGCGAGGGCGGACGATGATTTATGAAACATCCGGGTTAAGTCAGACAGGCTCCTGGCCAGGGTCCTGGTATTGCTCCTGGATTGCCAGCGCTTGCGGCAGCGCGTCGAAAAAAGATGCGATGCAGGCCGGGTCAAAATGGCGCCCCGCCTGATCACGCAACAAGTCCAGCGCTTTTTCCAGCGGCCAGGCGGATTTATAGGGGCGCGTCGAACTGAGCGCGTCGAAGACGTCGGCCACGGCGACGATCCGCCCATGCAGCGGAATGGCTTCTCCGGCAAGCCCCTGCGGATAGCCGCTGCCGTCCCATTTTTCATGATGCGAGAGGGCAAATGATGGTATTCATAACTGGCGGTTTCTCTCCTCGATGTATTTCTGGATGCGGCGCCGCTCGTCGACGATGGCGCTCACTGCGGCGCGGACGCCATCCCGGTCGCCGGACCTGGCGGCATCGGACAACTGCCTGCCCAGCGCCGCCAGAGGGCGGGCGCCAACGTTGCCGGCGATGCCGATGAGTTCGTGGGCGATCGCCGGGATGCCGGGACCGGCGAACCCTGCTTCTGCCTCGAGTCGCGCCACGATGCGCGCGAGCGAATCGGAGAAGACGGCGAGCATGTCGCCTATGCCCGCCGCGTCATCGCCAAAGAGGTCATGCAACCGGGCGAGGTCGATGGGGCCACCGGCATCCGCGCCGGCCAACGCCGGTTCCGGCGCCGGGCGGGGAGCGACGAGCCAGCGCCCGATGATGGCGGCAAGCCGGGCCTGTTCCACCGGCTTGGCAATATAGTCATCCATGCCGGCGGCAAGGCACGCTTCGCGGTCGCCCGCCAGGGCATTGGCGGTCATGGCGACGATGGGCACGCGGCGGCCCGCTTCTGCCGCGCGGATAGCGCCTGTGGCGGCAAAGCCATCCATTTCCGGCATCTGGCAATCCATCAGGATGAGGTCGAAGCCGCCGTGTTGCGCGGCTTCCACGGCTTCGCGGCCATTGCTTGCGATTTCCACCGCGAGCCCCAGCTTTTCCAGCATGCGCGAGGCCACGCGCTGGTTGACGGAGTTGTCCTCGGCGAGCAGCACCCGCCCCTGGACGCGGCCTGTCGCCGTGCGGGGCGCCGGGCTTGTCGCAGCGATGGCTTCCGCCGGCGCCGGGGACGCTGCGGCAGGCGCATCCTGCGGCGCAAGGCGCGTGACAATGGCGTCGAACAGGGAGGAAGGCTTGATCGGCTTGGCCACGATGGATGCCCCCAACGCCTCGAAGGCCGGGCGCAGCGCCTTGTCCACCTGCGCCACGCCGGCCAGCAGGATGGCGCGGGAGGCGCGGGGGTGGGCGCGTACCTGGGCTATGGCTTCGATGAGGCTGCCTTCGGGCAGGGGCTCGGCAAGCAGGATCACGTCAGGCGCGCGCTCGGCTTCGCCCTCAAGGTGGGTGATGAGGTCACCAAGCCCGGTATGGGAATGGCATTGCATGTGCCAGCTTTCCAGCGCGGCGCACCACAGGGCGCGGGCGCCCGCGCCATCTCCGGCCACCCACGCCCGACGGCCGCGCAGCAGCGGTTCGCGCACGTTCTCCGGGGTACTCGTGACAAAGGGAATTTCAACGATGAACGTGCTGCCTTGCCCCAGCGCGCTGTCCGCCCTGATTGCGCCGCCCATGGCCTCGACCAGGCGTTTGCTGATGGCCAGCCCCAGGCCGGTGCCGCCAAAGCGCCGGGTAATCGATCCATCGGCCTGACTGAAGGGCTTGAACAGCCGGTCGAGTGCCGCCTCATCCATGCCGATGCCGGTATCTCGCACCTCGATGCGCACCCGCGCGAGCGTGTTTTCCTGTCCGCTTGACGTCACGCGCACGCCCACCTCGCCCGCGCTGGTGAACTTGACCGCATTGGCAAGCAGGTTGAGCAGCACCTGGCGCAGCCGTGTCGCATCGCCTATCACCACTTCCGGCACGTCCGGCGCCACGGCGCAGGCCAGCGTCAGCCCCTTGTCGCGCGCGCGGGGCGCGACGATGTCAACGGCGCTTTCCACCAGCGGCGCAAGGGCGAAGGGGCTTTGCTCCAGCTCCACCGCCCCCGCTTCCAGCCTGGAAAAATCGAGTATCTCGTTGATGATTTCCAGGAGCGCATCGGAGGAAGCGCGGATGGTACGGGCAAATTCCGTCTGTTCGCCATCGAGGGGCGTGTCGAGCAGGAGGTCCACCATGCCGATCACGCCGTTCAGCGGAGTACGAATTTCGTGGCTCATGGTGGAAAGGAATTCCGATTTCGTCCGCGCCGCGGCTTCCGCCGCTTCCTTGGCCGCGCTGAGGCGGTGCTGGATTTCCTGTTCCGCGCGCGCATCCGCGAACATCGCCACCGAGCCCAGGTCCTTGCCGTCGAGAGACAGCGGCGCGCCGGTCAGCTTTACCGGCAGGCGCGAACCATCCTTGCGAAACAGCACTTCATCGGCCGAGCGGTAAATGCCGCCCTCGCGCATGGCCAGGTGGATGGGGCATTCGGCGGCGGGCAATTCCCGTCCATCGGGGCGGTGGTGATGGATGACATCATGAAGCTTCCTGCCCTTCAATTCGGACAGGGACCAGCCCAGCAATCTTTCGCCCTCGGCGTTGAGGTAGACACAGCGGCCTTCACTGTCCAGCGTATAGACGCCTTCTCCAAGATTGTCGAGTATGGCTGCAATGCGCCGTTCCTGGACATGGGCCACCTCCTCCATGCGTTTGACGGCGGTAATGTCGGTGCGCAATGAAAGGTAGAAACGCGGTTTGCCTGCCTCGTCCAGTATCGGCACGATGGTGGCCTGGACCCAGTAGAGGCCGCCATCCTTGCGCCGGTTGCACACTTCGCCCTGCCAGGTTCGCCCGCTCGCGATGATGCGCCACATCTCGCGGAACAACTCGGGCGGGTGGGCGTCGCTCTTGATGAGACGGTGGTTGTGACCGAGCAACTCCTCGCGGCCATAGCCGCTGATGGCACAAAACTTGTCGTTCACATAAACGATGTCGCCACGCACATCGGTTGCGCTGACGATGGCATGCTGGTCGATGGCTTGCCGCCACAGGCCGGCATCGGCGAGCAG
>JAQTLK010000098.1:4031-7017 GCA_028714955.1 Sulfuricella sp. | reverse complement strand
GAACAAAATTTTGCGCGATCATCACGCGAATTTATGAAACATCCGGGCTAAGCGCCCCGTGGCGAATATGCCATAATAACCCTCATGAAAAGCGTCAATCTCACTCACCATTTCCTCATTGCCATGCCGGCGATGACGGATCCGTATTTTGCCGGAACGCTGACCTATATCTGCGAGCACAGCGAGCAGGGCGCGCTGGGCATCGTGCTCAACCGGCGCATCGACCTGGATTTCCGGGCGCTGTTCGAGCAGGTCAGGATTCCGCTCGAAAATCAGGCGCTGGCCACGATGCCGGTCCACTACGGCGGACCGGTGCAAATGGACCGTGGATTCGTGCTGCATCGCCCGGCCGGAGCGTGGCAATCGAGCCTGCTGGTATCGGACGACATCGCGCTGACGACGTCAAAGGATATTCTCGAAGCGGTAGGCCGCGGCGAAGGTCCGGTCAAGCTCTTTGTCTCGCTTGGCTATGCCGGCTGGGAGGCCGGCCAGCTCGAACACGAACTGGCGCAGAACGCCTGGCTCACCGTGCCTGCCACGCCCTCCCTGATTTTTGACGAGCCGGAAGAATCGCGTCTTGCGGCGGCGCTGCAAATGCTGGGCGTGGATTTCGCCTTTCTGGCGGAGGAAGCGGGACATGCTTGAGGCGGTAATGGGTGATGAGGAATGGGTGATGGGTGGGGTTGGAAGGTGAGCGAGCCTCTTTCTCGTCACCCATCACCCATTACCCATCACCCGAAGCAAAGCACCACCGTGCTTTGCTTCGACTTCGGCCTCAAGCGTATCGGGGTGGCGGTGGGAGATGTGACGATAGGCGTGGCCCATCCGCTGGAAACCATACACGGCGAGAGCCGCGCGCAGAAATTTGGCGCGATTGCCGCGCTGATCCAGGAATGGCAGCCGGGGGCGCTGGTGGTGGGCTTGCCGCTGCACCTCGACGGCACGGAACATGATATGACGCTGCGCTGCCGCAAGTTCTCGCGGCAACTGGAAGGGCGCTTCAGGCTGCCTGTGGCATTGGTCGACGAGCGCCTGACTTCCGAGTCCGCCAGCCAGGACTTGCGTGCCATGGGCATAGGCGGACGCCGCCAGAAGGCGATGCTGGACCAGGTTGCCGCGCAGCTGATTTTGCAAACTTATTTGGACGAGAACAAGCATGCAACTACCTGACGCCGAAGTGCTGGTCCGGGAGATGGCACAGAAGCTTAAACCGTTTATTACCGAGCGCAGCGCCCTGGTCGGAATTCACACCGGGGGCGTGTGGCTGGCGGAAAAACTCCACTCCTTGCTGGGCCAGGGCATGCCCATGGGGACGCTGGACGTTTCCTTTTACCGCGACGATTTTGGCCAGGCGGGGCTGCATCCCAATATCGAGCCTTCCTCCATCCCTTTCGACGTGGAAGGGCGCACCATCATTCTGGTCGACGACGTTCTCTACACCGGTCGCAGCGTGCGCGCCGCGATGAACGAGCTGTTCGACTATGGGCGCCCCGCCAGCATCATTCTGGCCGTTCTGGTCGACCGCGGCGGGCGCGAGTTGCCGATCGCCGCCCAGGTCGCCGGCGTGAGGCTAGACCTGAAGGCGCAGCAGAATATCCAGTTGAACCGCGACCAGCAAGGGGTGCTTAGCCTCAGCCTGCATGAAAAGAATCAAAAGAATTAACGGAGCACCCCCATGGCATTTCTGAGTAAGAACCCGCAGCTCAGCCAGAATGGCGAGTTGCAACACCTGTTGACGATCGAGGGCTTGAGCGTGGGGATGCTGCGGCATATTCTCGATACGGCGGAATCCTTCGTCGGCGTGTCCGAGCGCGATGTGAAGAAAGTGCCGCTGTTGCGCGGCAAGGCGATTTTCAACCTGTTCTTCGAGCCCAGCACGCGCACCCGCACGACTTTCGAGATTGCCGCCAAGCGCCTCTCCGCCGATGTGTTCAACCTCAATATCGGCGCATCTTCCCAGTCCAAGGGCGAGACCGTGCTGGATACCGTGGACAACCTGGCGGCGATGCAAGCCGACATGTTCATCGTGCGCCATGCCCAGTCCGGCGCGGCGCACTTCATCGCGCGCCACGTCGCGCCACACATCCACGTCATCAACGCCGGCGACGGGCGCCACGCCCACCCCACCCAGGGTCTGCTGGACATGTACACCATCCGCCATTACAAGAAGGAGTTCCACAACCTGCGCGTGGCCATCGTCGGCGACGTGCTGCACTCGCGCGTGGCGCGCTCGCAGATTCATGCGCTGACCACGCTCGGCGTGCCCGAGGTGCGCGTGATCGCGCCCAAGACCCTGCTGCCGGCGCAGGTCGAACGCATGGGCGTGCAGGTCTATCACGACATGGCCACGGGACTCAAGGATGTGGACGTGGTGATCATGCTGCGCCTGCAGAACGAGCGCATGCGCGGCGCGCTGCTGCCCTCGGCGCAGGAATACTTCAAGTCCTACGGCCTGACCCAGGAAAAACTGGCGCTGGCCAGGCCCGATGCCATCGTGATGCACCCCGGCCCGATGAACCGCGGCGTGGAAATCGACTCCAACGTGGCCGACGGCAAGCAGTCGGTGATCCTGCCCCAGGTGACCTTTGGCATCGCGGTGCGGATGGCGGTGATGAGCATTTTGGCGGGACACTGACCTTTGGCCACACCCAATCTGACCCACTACAAGAGCGCTTCGCAACGTGCTCGCGTGTTCAGTGAGACGTGGGTCGTTTCGCATTTTCGTTGCCCTCGTTGTATCGATTCGCTCCAGCAAACGCCAAACAATACGGCAGCAAAGGATTTTGTTTGCCTTAGGTGCGGACAAGGATTTGAACTAAAGAGTAAGCGCGGGGCATTTGGAAATATGGTGGCAGACGGCGCCTATGAGTCCATGCTGGCCACTGTTCGTTCTGCAACTCGCCCCAACCTGCTGCTATTGCGTTACTCATCAGATTTCCAAGTCAGACAATTGATCGTGGTGCCTGGCCGTTTTCTGGTGGAGGAA
>JAQTLK010000098.1:0-3931 GCA_028714955.1 Sulfuricella sp. | reverse complement strand
GAAGCTCGGGGTTGGTTGGCTGTAACAATGGGTCTGGTTCGTCGGCTGCGGAAAGATCAATTTTCGCTTGATGACCTATACGCTTTCGAACCGGAAGCGAAAGCTGCATTCCCACGGAATGCTCACGTGAAAGCCAAGCTTCGTCAGCAGCTCCAACGTCTGCGTGACTTAGGATGGTTGGAATTTGAGGCACGAGGCAAGTATCGCCTTGCTAGTTAAGCACGACAGGATTACAGGAAGTAAACGATGAAAATCCACATCAAGAACGGCCGTCTGATCGACCCGAAAAATAATATCGACGCAATCCATGACGTGTTCATCGCTGCCGGCAAGGTGCTGGCCGTGGGGGCTGAGCCGGAAGGCTTCCATGCCAACCGGCTGATCGACGCCAGCGGTCTGGTGGTGTGCCCCGGACTGATCGACCTTTCCGCCCGTTTGCGCGAGCCAGGCTTTGAGTACATGGCGACGCTGGAATCGGAAATGGATGCGGCGGTTGCCGGTGGCGTGACCAGCCTGGCGTGTCCGCCCGACACCGAGCCGCCGCTGGATGAACCGGGCCTGGTGGAGATGCTCAAGTATCGCGCCAAGAGCCTCAATCAGGCGCGTGTCTATCCGCTTGGCGCGCTGACGCAGAAGCTGGAAGGCCAGCGCCTGACCGAAATGACGGAATTGCATGATGCCGGTTGCGTGGCATTTTCCCAGGCCGATGCGCCACTGGCGGACAGCAACGTGCTGTTTCGCGCCCTGCAGTATGCCGCCACTTTCAATTTCACGGCGTGGCTGCGCCCGCAAGACGCCTTTCTCGGCAAGGATGGCGTGGCGCACGATGGCGAAGTGGCGTCCCGTCTCGGTCTGGCTGGCATACCGGGATGCGCCGAGACCATCGCGATTGCCCGAATCCTGCTGCTGATGGAGGAGACCGGCGCCAGGGTGCACTTGTGCCGGCTATCCACGCGCGAGGGCGTGAAAATGGTGCGCCAGGCCAAGCGCGACGGGCTGCCGCTGACCTGCGACATCGGCGTGCATCACGCGCATCTGTCCGAAATGGATATCGGCTTTTTCGACCCTAATTGTCACCTGGTGCCGCCGCTGCGCAGTCTGCGCGATCGCGATGCGTTGCGCGAAGGGGTCAGGGATGGCGTCATCGACGCCATGTGTTCCGACCATGCGCCGGTGGACGATGATGCCAAGTTGCGGCCTTTTGCCGAAGCGGAGCCCGGCGCCACCGGTCTGGAACTGCTGCTGCCGCTGACGCTGAAATGGGCGGCGGAAATGGGCGTGGAAATGTCCAGGGCAATTGCTACAATCACCACCGAACCAGCGCGGGTACTGACGCTGGATGCCGGGCACCTGACTCCCGGCCATAGCGCCGACCTGTGTATTTTTGCTCCTGGCGAGTATTGGCGCGTGACGTCGGCGGCCCTGAAAAGCCAGGGCAAGAACACGCCCTTTCTGAACAGGGAACTGGCCGGAAAAGTGAAATATACGCTGGTGGACGGCCATGTGGTTTATGAGGGCTAACGGTCATGGCGCAGCGCCGCCCAATCATGAAACAGTGCTGCGCCATGACCGTTTCCCTCACCCCTGGCCCCTTCTCCCTCCGGGAGAAGCTTGGGGTGAGGGAGGAAGCGCCCGCAAGGGGTGTCCCCGCCAGGATTGGCGGCAAGGCCGCTCAATCCGGCGAGAAGGGGGGCGAGGTCTCGCTGCGCGAATTTCACATTAATGCTTCGCGTTGTTCACGTTAAACGGATCATGGAGTCTTGAAAGTGGTGGAACCCTCCATATATTGAAAAACAGAGCGGCGTTGCAGACCGCCTTTTTCGTGTAATTGTGAAATCAAGGAGATGAATCATGGCTGGTATTACCCGTTACGATCCCTTCAATCTTTCCCGCGTAGATCCGTTTAGTGATATCGACGACCTGTTCAAAGGCTTCTTCGTGCGGCCCATGGCTTTTGAAGGACAACCGCAAATGCAGATCAAGATGGATGTAAAAGAAAATGACGGCGCCTATACCGTGCATGCCGACATTCCCGGCGTGAAGAAGGAGGATATTCATGTAACCATCGATGGCAACCAGGTTTCGATCAGTGCCGAGGTGAAGAAAGAGAAGGAAGAAAAGGAGGGCGAGAAGGTGCTGCGCTCCGAGCGCTACTATGGCAAGGTGGCGCGCAGTTTCACCCTGGCCCAGGACGTGGATGAAGCCACCGCTCAGGCGAAATATGCCGATGGCGTGCTTGAGCTGACGTTGCCCAAGAAGGCCGTCAGTTCCGCCAAGAAACTGGCCATCCAGTAATTCTGCCCATCGCGGCAAAGGCGGCTCCCTGAAACAGGGAAGCCGCCTTTTTTGTTTGCGCTCACTTCGTTTAGAATACGCATCCATACAGTCTCCAACTCAAACAAAGGCATCCCATGTCACTTTCCCCCGCCTCCGCCAAGGAAAAAGCCAATATCCTTTCCGAAGCGCTGCCCTACATCCGGCGCTTCCAGGACAAGACCATCGTCATCAAGTACGGCGGCAATGCCATGACCGAGGAACACCTCAAGCACGGTTTCGCCAAGGACGTGGTACTGCTCAAGCTGGTGGGCCTGAACCCGGTCGTGGTACACGGCGGCGGGCCGCAGATCAACGATCTGCTCAAGCGCGTCGGCAAGCAGGGTGAGTTTATCCAGGGTATGCGCGTGACCGACGAGGAAACCATGGACATCGTCGAAATGGTGCTCGGCGGCCAGGTCAACAAGGAGATCGTCAACCTGATAAACCAGTACGGCGGCAAGGCCGTGGGGCTGACCGGCACCGACGGCGGCATGATCCGGGCCAAGAAGCTGCTGGTCAAATCCAGGGCCGATGGCGAAGAGCTGATCGACATCGGGATGGTGGGCGAGGTTACGCGCATCGACCCGGCGCTGGTGACCTTGCTCGACAGCCAGGATTTCATCCCGGTCATCGCCCCGATCGGCGTCGGCGACCTGGGCGAGGCATTCAACATCAACGCCGACCTGGTGGCCGGCAAGCTGGCTGAAACGCTCAAGGCCGAGAAACTGATCCTGATGACCAACACCACCGGCGTGCTGGACAAGGAGGGCAAGCTGCTCACGGGTCTGACGGCCGCGCAGGTGGATGCCCTGATCGAAGACGGCACCATTTCCGGGGGCATGATCCCCAAAATATCCATGGCGCTGGAAGCCGTGAAGAATGGTGTCAAGAGCAGCCATATCATTGATGGCCGGGTGGCGCATGCGCTGTTGCTTGAAATCCTGACCGATGAAGGCGTAGGGACGTTGATCCGGTCGAATGCCTGAGCATTGCGGCTATTTTCGCGGGTGCAGGGAAAACAGATAATTATCAGGGGTAATCAGATGGCGGCAAAACCGGGCGAGCGCAAGTTGCAAATCCTCCAGATGCTGGCGGAAATGCTGCAACATCCGCAGGGGGAGAAAATCACCACCGCCGCGCTGGCAGCCAGGCTCGAAGTTTCAGAAGCGGCGCTCTACCGGCACTTCGCCAGCAAGGCGCAAATGTTCGAGGGGCTGATCGAGTTCATCGAGCAAAGTTTGTTCGGCATCATCAACAAGCTCACCAGCGAGGAGCAGGACGGGGTCAAGCAACTGGAAACCATGTTGTCCCTGCTGCTCGGCTTCGCCCAGAAAAATCCGGGCATGGTGCGCGTGCTGATCGGCGATGCGCTGGTCAATGAAAACGAACGCCTGCAGGCCCGCATCAACCAGATTCACGACCGCCTCGAGGCAACCATCAAGCAATCCCTGCGCATCGCGGCGAGCCAGGATGGCCTGCGCGTCAGCGCGGACCCGGCGGCCCACGCCAACCTGATCATGAGCTTTGTCGTGGGCCGCTGGCACCAGTTCGCCAAAAGCGGTTTCAAGCGCGAGCCGATGGAATATCTGACGGTTCAGGCCAAGATGTTGCTGGG
>JAQTLK010000097.1 GCA_028714955.1 Sulfuricella sp. | reverse complement strand
GCAGGGATGGGCGGCTTTTTGCCCACCTCGCAAAAAACCGCACACTCCAGCCCGCCCAACTGAGGTTTCTAGGATGAAAAAACACTGGCTATGGATTCTGGCCCTGCAATTGATCGTTGCCACGGCCTGGGGGGCGGATTACGCGCGCGAGCAGAAATGGGCCGACGAAATCACCCCGGCCATCGTGGCGGGCGACCCGGTCTACCTGGAGGCGCGCAACCACAAATTCCTCACGCTCTTCACCGCGGTGCCCGACGCCCGGGCAGCGCTGGTCATCGTCCACGGGCTGGGCGTGCATCCCGACTGGAGCCTGATCGGCGTGCTGCGCACCCGGTTGGCGGATGCCGGCTACACAACGCTGTCGGTGCAGATGCCGGTGCTGAAGAACGAGGCGAGGGGCGAGGACTACCAGGCCTCCTTCCCGGAAGCGGCGCAGCGCCTGGACCAGGCGGTCGCTTTCCTCAAGGCCAAGGGCTACGGGAAGGTCGCCATCGTCTCCCACAGCATGGGTTCGCGCATGAGCCATTACTACCTCCGCCATGCCAAGGGCCATCCCGTGGACGCCTGGGTTGCGATCGGCATGGGTGGGCCGGAGACCTACCGTGGCTTCGGTATCCCGGTGCTCGACCTGTATGGCGAAAATGATTTGCCCATGGTGCTAAAAGGCGCGGCCAGGCGCGCTGCCTCACTCAAGGGCAACCCAAACAGCGCGCAGGTCGCGGCGCCCGGGACCGACCATTTCTTCACCGACCACGATGCCGAGCTGGTTAAATACGTAAGGGATTATCTGGACAATACACTAAAATAATATAGCCCATGGGGTAGAGGCTAATATTCCAGGTGCAGCCGCATGCCATAGATGTTCACCGGCCCACGGTCCGCATTGTAGGCGGGGTTGGCGATGCGCTGATAATCGGCGCTGAGCCAGGCATTTTTCACGACCTGCCAGTTGTAATAGCTCTCGAAAATCGTTTCGGGGCGGTAATTCAGCTTGCCGTCGCCGATGAAGAAGGAAATGCCGCCTGCTGCGAGGTAATCGCGCCGGTCGTGCGACAGGCCGTTGCGCATCAGGGCCAGGCCGAGCGTGTCCTGGGCCCTGCCCCAGGAGCTGCCCTGGATGGAGACGCCGCCTGCCAGGGACTGGTCCGCTTCGGTGAAGGCCAGTGTTTCGCTGCGTCCATCGGCGGTCATGGCGCGCAGGAAAAGGCCTGCGTCATGGCCTAAGGCCTGTTCGAGGTCCACGCCGAGGCCATATTTGATCTGCTCGCCGTTGCGCACCTTGAAGATGTCTGGCACTTCGTTGTGGGTCCGGCCGTAGTCGATGGCATCGCGGTAGCGCGCCAGTATCGCACGGTTGCGAAACACCAGCAGGCGCAGCTTGCCGGGTTGGCCGCCCAGTTCATGGGCATGTTCGATTTCCGCCTGATCGCCATAATGCTTGAAGAAGCGGAGGTCGGGTGCCAGCATGTTGGGGTCGCGGGGCGGGGTCATGCGCCCGAAGCGCACTGCCCAGTCACCCTGGTACCACTCGCCCGCAAAGCCCCAGCCAAAGCCGCGCGCATCGGCGGCGTAGTCGTAGGCGGCATAAGTCATGTTGGACCAGTTCAGGAACTGGGTGCGCGGGTCCTGGGCGTAGGCATTCTTGTCGAATACGTCGAGGACGGAAAAATTGCCCACGGTGAGCACGAAGCGGTTTTTGTCCACGATGCTGGCCAACTGGTTGAAATCGGACGCCAGCTTTTCGCTGCCGCCACCCAGATTCCAGGTCTGACGCAGGAACAGGCGCTGGCGATAGATTTTCAGCTTGGGCCCCGATGCCCGCGTGGCCTCGCCGTTATTGAAGCCACCCAGCCCGGTCAGGCTGGAGAAGGGCACGCCCTGGGTGACTTCCGGATCGAAGTACATTTCCCCGCCCCGCCATGGCCGGAATCCCAGGTGCGCGGTGGCGGTGAAGGTGTAGGCCTCTTCCGCGTCGGGCGAAAGGCTGTTGGGGCCGGAATAGGCGGCGCTGAAAGCGGGTTTTTTCTGCCACACCAAGGTGGTCTGGAACTTGGCGTTCCAGTCCTCATCGGTGAATTCATCCGCGAGGGCCAGCAGCGGCAAGGCGGCAAGAAAGAGGGAAAGAAGGCGCGGCAGTTTCATGGAGGGAGCAAGGTTCGACGTGGTTGATATCCGGCGCATTGTATTGCAGAAATGTGACAGGTCTGTGAAATGTCCTTACGTATGGAATCTGACCTCTTGCGAGAAGAAGGGCCGTGGATGCAGGAGCAACGCTTAGCCAGCCGAGGCTGCCAGGATAAATTCATTGAATTGCCGCCGGTACTGTCCGGCCAGTTGGCGTGCGGCGTGGCGGCATGCTTCCGGGCTTGCTGTTAGTGCCTGGCGGATGCCCCGGGCGATGTCCCGCACGGCAACCGTGGCTGGCATGCCCGGCATTTCCCAGGCGGCGGCATAGGCGGCCTGCTTGCTTGCCTTGCCCTCCTGGTCAGGATGCAGCAGGTTGACCCGCGGCAGGGCAAACGCCATGGCGACGATACGGCCGTGCAGGCTGCTGCCGCAATAGGCGCTGCTGTGGGCGATCAGGGCGCAGATGTCCCACAGGTCGAGGGAAGAGAAAATCTTCGCTGCGGATTGCATGCGCTCCGCGACGCGCTGGTAACAGGCCGCGTCGTCATGCCACGGCGCTGCGCCGGCGCGGAAAAATACCACCCCGCAGCCGCTGGAGACCGCAACCCGGTCGAGCTGGGCGGCGATTCCCGTCAGGGTCGCATCATCGCCAAAATCGGCGCTGAATTGCACCGCGATGTAGCCTTGCGGAAATGCGTTCCGCATCGCGGCAGTGGCGCCTTGCCGTGCCTGCTGGCGGATTCTTGCGCCGAACAGTTCGGCCACCATCACGGCAGGGTCGGGCACCAGGCTGGCCGCGATGCCGGCCGCTGACAGTTGCGCCAGGGTCAGTTCGTCCCGCACGGCCACGGCATCAGCGGCTTTCAGCTTGGCCGTTACTTCGCGCCGCAGCAGGGGGTCGCGTTGCGCAAGATCGACGCCGCCAACGCCGTTGTAGATGACCCTGGCCAGCCGGGGGAACCGTTGCCGCGACAGCGTGTAGGGCGCCAGGTCAGGGATGCCGAGCTGTTCCTGCGCCCATTCCAGTCTCTCGCGCGGATGGCTGTCGAGGCGGGCAATGGCGTCTTGCGCCCGCTCCGGCGGCAGCAGCATGACCGCGGCCTGCCAGGCGTCGCAGGTCAGGATTTCGCCGCCCGCGTGGATGAAGTTTGCCGCACGGTCGCCCCACGCTTCGGCCAGTTGCGCCAGCGCCTGGACGCGGTGCCCGCCATAGGGACGCAAATCCCGCTCCGCCAGCCCGGCAAAGACCAGCCTGTCGTTTTCCAGCAGTGCCGCGGCGATATGCGGAAACAGCAGGTCGCCGAAGTTGTGCCGGTCGAATGCGCCGAACAGGATGGTGGTGTCTGCCGGTAAACGGTGTTTCATGGGATGAATCATCCTGGAAACCTCAGTTGGACGGGCTGGAGTGTGCGGTTTTTAGGGTGCAGGGCAAGGCGCAACGACGCGGAATGCTTATTCCATTCCAAGGCGTTGCAACGCCGCCATGCACCCAAAAAACCGCACACTCCGGCCCGTAGCGCCCTCACCAGACGGGTGAGCGTAAAATTGCGACAAAAGTTGTTGTTTAGAACCAAAACGCCATACCTCATGGCAAGCGGTCAACCGAGGTTTCTAGGATCATAAACCAGTTACAGGATGCGTTCGGTGCTGGCTGTGTTTTGTGGGAAAATACATCCCACATGTCCTCCATCCATCTCCTTCCCGAACTCCTCATCAACCAGATCGCCGCCGGCGAGGTGGTCGAGCGCCCGGCCTCGGCGCTCAAGGAATTGATGGAAAACAGCCTCGATGCCGGCAGCGGCGAAATCGCCGTGCAATTGCAGCAGGGCGGGGTGAAGTCCTTGCGCGTGGCGGACAACGGCGCGGGCATCGAGCGCGACCAGCTGCAGTTGGCCCTGTCGCGCCACGCCACCAGCAAGATCGCTTCGCTGGACGACCTGGAGAGCGTGCGCAGCCTGGGTTTTCGCGGCGAGGCGCTGGCCAGCATCGCCGCCGTGTCGCGCCTGGCGCTGACCAGCCGCAAGCGCGGCGAACGCCATGCCTGGCGCATGGAGGCGGTCGGCGGTGATATTTCCGGCCTGCAGCCGGCGGCGCTGGAAGCCGGGACAGTGGCGGAGGTGCAGGACCTGTATTTCAACACCCCCGCGCGGCGCAAGTTCCTCAAGACCGAAGCCACCGAGTACGGCCACTGCGAGGAAACCTTCCGCCGCATGGCACTGAGCCGCGCCGACGTGGGTTTCAGCTTGCAGCACAACGGGCGCCGCATCTGGCAATTGCCCGCGGCCAGCCTGATGCAGCGCGCGACGGCCTTGCTCGGCGAGGAGTTCGCCGCGGCGGCGGTGGCGGTGGAGGAGGGCGCGGGCGGACTGCGCCTGCATGGTCTCGCCGGCCTGCCGGGTTTCTCGCGCGGCAGCCGCGACGCGCAGTATGTCTATGTCAACGGCCGTTTCGTGCGCGACAAGCTGATCGCCCACGCCGTCCGCGAAGCCTACCGCGACATCATCCACCACGACCGCCACCCGGCTTTCGTGCTGTTCATCGAACTGCAGCCCGAGATGGTCGACGTCAACGTCCACCCCACCAAGATCGAGGTGCGTTTCCGCGAATCGCGCGCGGTGCACCAGTTGATCTACCACGCGCTCAACAAGTCGCTGGCCGCGCCGATCGCCACGCGCCGCAGCGAGACGTTGCAGCCGCAGGCGCCACAAGTCGTCGCACCGGTTTACGCCACCCAGACGCGCATGCCGCTGGGTGTGGAAGAGCGCAGCAACCTTTATCATTCGCTGTTCGGCCAGATCGCCCGGCCCGAGCCGTCCTTCAACGCGCCCGCGCCGCAGCCGGAAACCGAAGCGCCGCCCCTCGGCTACGCCATGGCCCAGCTGCATGGCGTGTACATCCTGGCGCAAAGCGCGCGCGGCATGATCGTGGTGGACATGCATGCCGCCCACGAGCGGGTCACTTACGAAAAGCTCAAGACGGCGATGGAACACCACAGTGTGAGCGCGCAGCCGCTGCTGATCCCGGTATCGTTCCACGCCTCCCAGCTGGAAGTGGCCGCCGCCGCGGAGTGCGGGGAAGTGCTGGCGGAGCTGGGCTTCGAGCTGGCGGTGCTGTCGCCCACCACCCTGGCTGTGCGCGCCGTGCCGGTGCTGCTGCAGGATTCAGACCCAGTGCTACTGGCGCGCGACGTGCTCAAGGAAATCCGCGAATTCGGCGCCACCCGGGCGGTGACGGAACGGCGCAACGAGCTGCTCGCCACCATGGCCTGCCACGCCTCGGTGCGCGCCAACCGCAAGCTCGCCATCCCGGAAATGAACGCCCTGCTGCGCGAAATGGAAGCCACCGAACGCGCCGACCAGTGCAACCACGGCCGCCCCACCTGGCGCGAAATCTCCATGGCCGAGCTGGACCAGTTGTTCATGCGCGGCAAATGAGGCTGAAAACCGTCGTAATGGGTGATGGAGGATGAGTGATGGCCGGAGGTTTCCATTCCCCATTCCCCATTACCCATTACCCCTTTTGGATCCCGGCTTAGGATGAACATCGCCCCTCCCGCCATCTTTCTCATGGGCCCCACCGCGAGCGGCAAGACCGGCGTGGCGGTGGAGCTGGTGCAGCATCTGCCGGTGGAAATAATCAGCGTGGATTCGGCCCTGGTGTACCGCGGCATGGACATCGGCACCGCCAAGCCGGACGCTGCCACCCTGGCGGCGGCGCCGCACCACCTCATCGACCTCATCGACCCGACAAACAGCTATTCGGCGGCACAGTTCCGCAGCGATGCTCTGCGCCTGATGGGCGAAATCACCGCGCGCGGCAACATTCCCCTGCTGGTGGGCGGCACCATGCTGTACTTCATGGCCCTGCAGCACGGCCTGAACGACCTGCCGCAGGCCGACCCGGAACTGCGCGCGGAACTCGACGCGCGGGCGCAGCGCAGTGGCTGGGCGGCGCTGCACGAGGAACTGGCGCGGCTCGATCCGGCCACGGCGGCGCGCCTCGATCCCGCCGACGCGCAGCGCGTCCAGCGCGCGCTGGAAGTCTGCCTGCTCAGCGGACGGCCCATGTCAGAACTGCTGGCGCAGGAAAAAGCCGGCGAACTGCCCTATCGGCTGGTGCAACTGGCGCTGGTGCCGAGCGACCGCGCGGTGCTGCACCAGCGCATCGCGGCGCGTTTCGACGCCATGCTGGCACTGGGGCTGGTGGCGGAGGTCGAGTCCTTGCGCGCGCGCCATGCGCTGACGCCCAACCTGCCGTCCATGCGCTGCGTGGGCTACCGCCAGGCGTGGCAATACCTCGACGGGCAAATGGATTTCACCATGCTGCGCGACAAGGGTATTTTCGCCACCCGCCAGTTGGCCAAACGCCAGCTGACCTGGCTGCGAGGCATGGAAAAGGTGAGCGAGTTCGACTGCCTGGCGGACGACCTGGCTGCGCGGGTGCGGGCGCATATCGACGCAGCACTCGCTTAATGTGAAACAACGCGAAGCGTTTCCTCGTCCCCCTTCTCGCCGGATTGAGCGGCCTTGCCGCCAATCCCGGCGGGGACACCCCTTGCGGGCGCGCCCTCCCTCATCCCAACCTTCTCCCGGAGGGAGAAGGGGCGAGCGTTCCCCTCCGGGGCCAGGGGTGAGGGATGGCGGGGGTGAGGGAAACGACCATGGCGAATCGCTGTTTCATGATTCGGGGCGGCGAATCGCCATGAGCGTTAGGAAAGCGTCAGTCGCGCTTCCGTGCCGCCGCCCTGGCGCGGCAGCAGTTCTATTTTCCAGCCGTTGGCTTCCGCCAGCTGGCGGGCGATCGCCAGGCCCAGCCCGCTTCCCCCGGTCGCGCTGCTGCGCGAGGATTCGAGGCGGAAAAATGGCCGGAACACGCTTTCCACCTGGTCGGGCGGAATGCCCGGGCCGCGGTCGAGCACCCGGA
>JAQTLK010000096.1 GCA_028714955.1 Sulfuricella sp. | reverse complement strand
CCTAGCAGCTCTTCAATGGCCTGGGCCATGCCCGCCGCAGCCTTCCCCGCGCCGACCACCACGATGCGGCTGAAATTTTCGAGCGGGTACGCGGCACCGGCAACGGTCAGGCAGCCGTTTTCTATCCTTGCCGCATTGCGCACTGCCAGGCGCGGGTCGACCGCAGCCAGGGCGGCGTTGAAAATGCCGGACAGTATTGTCCGCGGCGATTCATCGCTGCTTCGCAGCAATTGCAGCACCGCTTCGTTCCATCCGGCAGGGCCGGGGCTTTGCGTCTTCACCAGGCCGGTCAGGGCGATGCGGGAATCGAAACGCCCATCTTCGTGCCGGATCAGCACAGGGCGGTCCACCGCCTGGAGCATGGGGAGGTCGTTCAGACTGTCGCCCAGACCGATGCTGGTGATCGCGCCATGCTCGCGCGCATAGAGCGTCTTCAGGCGTTCCACGGCGCGGCCCTTGTCATGGTTGCCCATGATGTGGAACAGGCGCCCCTCGGTCCAGCGCAGGCCGGCGTCCTCGATCGCCTGCAGAAAACGTTCGTCGGGCGCCCCGTCGAAAATGAAGGGTTCGTCGAAATCACGCTGCCTGGCCAGCATCGCGTCATCGCGGGAGAGTCCTGTCAACTCCGCGACTTCTTCGACCGTCATGTCGCCAAAACCGCGCACGCGTGCCGCAAGCCGTTCCCTGAGCAGGACAAAATGGCTTCTGACCTCCGCATAGGGCATGCCCAGGGTGATGAGCCGATAGCCGTCAGACGTCGCGGCTTCGAACGCGGTGGAGAAGTAGCCCTGCGGAATGAAAATGCCGCCGCCGTTCTCTGAAACGAAAGGGTGGTGGTTGCGCATGCGTTGGCGACAGGCTTCGATCTCTGCGCGCGTCTTGCTGGAGCAGAGTACCAGCGGGATGTCCCGCGCCTGGATCACGTTCAGGGCCGGCAGCGCGTCAGCGAAAGAATATCTCGCCGCATCGAGCAATGTCCCGTCCAGGTCGGTGAAGATGACCGTTTGCTCAGACATTTTCCGGATCGCAGGGGCGCCTCATTCCAGCGTTGCCAGATAGGCTGCAAACTCATCGCGCAACGCCTTGTTTTTCAGCCCGAAGGCCACCTGCGCCTTGAGATATCCCAGCTTAGAACCACAGTCATAACGGGTGCCGCTGAAGCGGTAAGCCAGCAGCTTTTCCTCCTGTAGCAGCGCGGCGATGCCGTCCGTCAGCTGGATTTCGCCCCCGGCGCCCGCCTGCGCGCGCGCCAGGTAATGGAAGATGCGCGGCGTCAGGATATAGCGGCCGACCACGGCCAGGGTGGAAGGCGCATCTTCCGGGCGGGGCTTCTCGACGATGCTGTTCACCTGCGCCAGGTTCGGCTCCAGATTGGTTGCGCTGACGATGCCGTACTGGCCCGTCTGTTCGCGGGGCACCTCCTGTACGCCCAGCACGGAGCACTGGTGGCGCGCGAACACGTCCGCCATCTGCTTGATGACGGGAGGCTCGCCGTCGATCAGGTCGTCGGCGAGAATCACCGCGAAAGGCTCGTCCTGCACCACCGGCTGCGCGCACAGCACGGCATGGCCCAGACCGAGCGCCTCGGACTGGCGGATGAAGATGCAGTTCACGTGTTTCGGGATCACGCCCTGCACGGCGCGCAGCAGGTCATCCTTGCCGCGCGCGGCAAGTTCGGCTTCCACTTCATAAGCCGTGTCGAAATGGTCTTCTATGGCGCGCTTGTTGCGCCCGGTGATGAACACCATATCGGTGATTCCGGCCGCCACTGCTTCTTCCACCGCGTACTGGATCAGCGGTTTGTCCACCACCGGCATCATTTCCTTGGGGCTGGCCTTGGTGGCGGGCAGGAAGCGGCTGCCCAGACCGGCCACCGGGAATACGGCTTTGGTGATTTTTCTCATCGTTCAGATATCTCCTGGTTAATCGGACGTAATCAGGTCCGAGAGCGGTTTCATGGCGGCTTCCCCGTTGCTGGCTCCAATCTCGTCGAGCAGTCGGGCGAGGCCCCTGTTGAGTTCGTCCAGCACTTCATCAGGCAGCCGGTCGAGCGCTTCCGGCAGCACGCCGCGTGCCGGCTGCGGTGCGCTTGCGACGATCCGCGCCCCCTCATCGGTGGGGAACAGGCGGACGATGCGCTGGTCAGGGTCATTGCGCTCCCTTCGAACCAGGTTGCGCCGCGCCAGTTTGTCGAGCAGGTTGCTCGCTGTCGAAAGGTGCAGCGACATCGCCCTGGCAAGATCGGAAACCCGTTGCCCGGGATTTCCCGCCACTTCTCGCAGCGCCCACAACTGGGCCCCGCTCAGCCCGCATTGATCCTCGATGTGGCGGAAATGCTGTTGTGCCGAACTGACGATTTGACGGAATTTCTTCAGCACCTCCAGCGAGTTTTCCCGCAAACCGGATTCCCGTGCAGTCTTCATGCCGTGCCTGATAGATCTGTTTTCCATGTGATTTTTAGTTATCGTGCCGGTGGGCATAATCAGCATCGGGCACTGGCTGGATGCCGCCTCGCTTGGAAGGTGCGCCGCCCGGCACGGAGGGGCGCAATTCTTCCGGCAAAATCATATCGTACAATACTTGTTGTCGGCAAGCTAACGATCATGGCGATTCGCCGCCCCGAATCATGAAACAGCGATTCGCCATGATCGTTTCCCTCACCCCCGCCATCCCTCACCCCTGGCCCCTCCCGGAGGGAGGGGAACGCTTGCCCCTTCTCCCTCCGGGAGAAGGTTGGGATGAGGGAGGGCGCGCCCGCAAGGGGTGTCCCCGCCGGGATTGGCGGCAAGGCCGCTCAATCCGGCGAGAAGGGGGACGAGGAAACGCTTCGCGTTGTTTCGTTAACCCGGATGTTTCATAAATTCGCGTGATGATCGCGCAGGATTTTGTTCCGTAGGGGAATTTTGTGAGGGAGTGGCGTAGTTATTCATACGCCCGACCGAACAAAATTCCCCTACGGGACAAAAGACCAGCGAGGGCGCGCGTCAATTTATGAAACATCCGGGTTAAGTCCATGTCAAGCAAACGCCCAGTCGACCATGGGGGAATCAAATGGCCACGAGCACACTTTCCGTTCCGCGGGGTTCCGCCGCCGGCATTGCTTGACAATATTCGTTATAACGAATATTGTTCAGGCGCATGAACGAGCAAGCCTTTTTCGAATCCCTCTCCGACGAGACCCGTCGCCGCATCCTGGTGCTGATCCTGAAGCACGAGGAGCTCTGCGTATGCGATCTGTTCCATGCGCTCGAAGCACCCCAGCCCAAGGTGTCGCGCCATCTCGCGGTGTTGCGCGATGCCGGCGTGCTGGCGCAGCGGCGCGAGGGGACATGGGTGTTCTACCGCCTCGACCCGCAGCTTCCCGCCTGGGCTTATCGCACGCTGGGCTTGATGGCGGACGGAGTGGGCAACGGTGTTCCTTACCGCGAGGACGCTGGGCGCCTGGCCAATGCGGCGGCTCGTCAGGTGCGCTGCGGCACCTGAATTCTTTTGACTTTTTATATCTGACTTGGAGAATATATATGATAGCGAACAATAACGGCATGCGGCGTTTGTGGATGGCGCTTCTGCTGTCGCTGTGGGCGTTTGCCGCAATGGCCGGCGGCAAGCCGGACTTCATGGTCGATGCCGACTGGCTCGCCAAAAACCTGAAAGACCCCAAGCTGGTGGTGCTGGAAATCCGTTATTACCCGCACCGCTATTTCACCGTGGGACATATTCCCGGCGCGGTGCAGGTGCAGCGCTTCAAGGACCTCGGCGACAACCATGCCATTCCCACCATGCGCTTCCCCTCGCGCGAAGCCTTTGAACGCACCTTGCGCTCCTGGGGCGTGAACAACGACTCGACCATCGTGCTTTACGACGATTCCGTCACCGCAATGACCTCGCGCGTGTATTTCCTGCTCGACCTCTACGGCTACGACATGAAGCGCGTGAAAATATTGAATGGCGGCACGGTGGAATGGAGCGCCTTCAATGACATGGTAAAGGATGAGCCCAGGCGCAAGCCCGGCAGCGTCAATCTCAAGCCCGCCAAGCCCGGCATGATGGTGGAATGGACCGATGTCTACAGCAATGTGCTGGCGCGCCGCGAGCCCGGCATCGTTCTGCTCGACGCCCGCCCCACCGACATGTACACCGGCAAGGTGGTGCAGCATTCCGTTCGCGGCGGCCATATTCCCGGCGCCATCAACATCGTCAGCCTGGACGGCACCGACGGCCAGAGCCAGACCTGGAAATCGCTGGACGATATCGCGGCAATGTATAAAACCATCCCCAGGGACAAGACCGTCTATGCCTATTGCCACGACGGATTCCGCTCCAGCCTGGCCTGGCTGCAGCTGAAAACCCTGGGCTACCAGGATGTGCGCATCTACAACGGTGGCTGGGGGGACTGGGGCAATAACCTGACGCTGCCGGTGTCGGAAGGCGCGCAGCCTTACGATGAAGCATTCGCGCTGTAGCCGGACAAAGCTCGTGATGTCATGAAAATGCAACATGGCCTGGGCAAGATTACGGGCTGGTTATTTGAGGGTAGGTGGTCATGAACCATGAACAAAAAACATTTAACGTGCTGTTCCTGTGCACCGGCAATTCGGCGCGCTCGATTCTGGGCGAGGCGCTGCTCAACCACCTCGGCAGGGGGCGCTTCCATGCCTGGAGCGCGGGCAGCCACCCGGCGGGGACGGTCAGTCCTTTCGCCATCGAGTTGCTGAAGAAAAGCAGGCTGCCGGTCGAAAACCTGCGCAGCAAGTCCTGGGACGAATTCGCCGCGCCCGGCTCTCCGCAATTCGATTTCGTCTTCACCGTGTGCGACAAAGCCGCCGGCGAGGCCTGTCCCGCCTGGCCCGGCCAACCCATGACCGCGCACTGGGGCATCGACGACCCCGCCGCGGTGACAGGCAGCGATGCGGACAAGCGCAAGGCCTTTGTCACGGCTTTCACCCAGCTCAATCGGCGCATCTCGCTGTTCACCAGCCTGCCGGTGGAGAAGCTCGACAAGCTGTCCCTGAAGCGCCAGCTCGATGAAATCGGGCGGCTGCGCGAGAAAGGGGAATAAACGGTGAGCGCGCAATGCGAAGTGGTCGCCAGGAAAGCCGCCGGCGCGGAGCTGGGCTTTTTCGAGCGCTGGCTGACGCTTTGGGTGTTTCTTTCCATCGTCGCGGGCATCGCGCTGGGGCAGCTTGCGCCTGCGCCAGTCCATGCCCTGGGCAAGCTGGAAGTGGCCCATGTCAATCTGCCGGTGGGCGTGCTGATCTGGCTGATGATCATCCCCATGCTGATGAAGATCGACTTCGGGGCGCTGGGCCAGGTCAGGAAGCACTGGCGCGGCATCGCCGTCACCCTGTTCATCAACTGGGGCGTCAAGCCTTTTTCCATGGCGTTCCTGGCTTGGGCTTTCATCCGCGTGGCATTCGCGCCTTACCTCCCGGCGGGGCAGATCGACAGCTACATCGCCGGGCTGATCCTGCTCGCCGCCGCGCCTTGCACCGCCATGGTGTTCGTGTGGAGCAACCTGTCGAAGGGCGACCCGCTGTTCACCCTCTCGCAGGTGGCCCTCAACGACACCATCATGGTGTTCGCCTTCGCCCCGCTGGTCGGCCTGCTGCTCGGCGTGGCTTCCATCACCGTGCCGTGGGACACGCTGTTCCTCGCGGTGGTGATGTACATCGTCATTCCGCTTGTCATCGCCCAGTTCCTGCGCCATACCCTGCATCGCCGCGGCCTGCTCGAAAAAACGCTCGCCAGCCTGCACCCGGTCGGCATTCTGGCCCTGCTGGCCACCCTGGTGTTGCTGTTCGCCTTCCAGGGGGCGGCCATTCTCGACCAGCCGCTGATCATCCTGCTGCTGGCGGTCCCCATCCTGATCCAGGTGTATTTCAACTCCATGCTCGCCTACTGGCTCAACCGCACCGTGGGCGAGGTTCACTGCGTGGCCGGCCCTTCGGCGCTGATCGGCGCCAGCAACTTCTTCGAGCTGGCGGTGGCGGCGGCGATTTCGCTCTACGGCTTCGAGTCCGGTGCGGCCCTGGCCACGGTGGTGGGCGTGCTGATCGAGGTGCCGGTGATGCTGTCGGTGGTGCGCATCGTGAATGGTTCCAAAACCTGGTATGAAGCCAAAATTTCTCAGTTTTCCAGTCCAAAGGAGTTTCCATGACTGATAGCGTATTGCATCCCTCCATCGTGGCGCTGGTGTCCCTCGCCGCCAACATCGCATCCAATCACCCCAAACAGGGCCTGTGCCAGGTGGACAGGCTGAAACAGTACGGCGTGGCAGGGGAGCAGATCGACGCAGTGGTCGAAATCGCGCGCCACATCCGTGACGAAGCGGCGTTGTCGCTGGACGCCAGCTTCGACGAGGCGCGCGGCGAGAAAGGCGCCGCCGCCAGCCAGTCCGCCATCAGCATCGCGCAGGGCGCTTGTTGCACGCCGACAAAATCCGGACAATCCTGCTGCTGAACAACAATTTTAACGAAAGGAACATCATGAAAGACATCAAGGTGCTCGGTACCGGTTGCACCAACTGCAAAACCACCCTCAAGCTGATCGAGGAAATCGCGCAAGCCAAGGGCGTGGAAATAAAACTGGAAAAGGTCGAGGACATGGCCGCGATTCTCGGCTTCGGCGTCATGACCACTCCCGGAGTGGTGATCGACGGCAAGGTGGTGCATGCCGGCGGCGTGCCGAGCAAGCTCAAGATCGAGGAATGGCTGACCGGCAAGGAAACCTGCTGTGGCTGCTGCGGCAAGGAATAAGCGACATGACCCGAACCGTACTGATCCTGTGCACCGGCAATTCCTGCCGCAGCCAGATGGCCGAAGTCATCGTCAACCACGACCTTGGCCCCGACGTGCGCGCCCTGTCTGCCGGCACCCGGCCCCAGCCCAAGGTGGCCGATGGCGCCATTGAGGCGCTGAAACTGGGCGGCATGGCGACCGATGGGCTATACCCCAAGGACGTGGATGCGGTGATGAACGAAGCCATCGACCTGGTGGTGACGGTGTGCGACAACGCCAAGGAAACCTGCCCCATTTTCCCCAGGCCGATTCCCTCCATTCACATGCCGTTCCACGACCCCCA
>JAQTLK010000095.1 GCA_028714955.1 Sulfuricella sp. | reverse complement strand
GCAGCTAATCCCGTGACATAGCCCCAAGTGAGGAAGGTCAAATACATCATGGCTGCCCAGCCAATCATGCCGATGGTCAATAATACCCACCCCATCAGGATACCCTCCCCTTTTCCTTCGATCTTGAGGACCGACGGTGTCGCCGAGTAGAGAATGTACAGCGACAGGATCAATGCAAAGGCGCCAAGGGTGGCCACGGCGCCGATGTTCGGGATGAACAGTGAAAGCGACACCAGCCACAGTGGCGTCGGCGAAATTGCCGCCAGCGTGTAGGCGTCGCGGAAATCGATCTTGCGGTGTTGCAGGATCACGCCCTCGCTCGGTTCTTCCGGCGCCGGAAAATTCAGGATTTCGTATCGGGTGTGCATGATTCTAGAGGCTGCGTTGCCCAAACCCTCGATAAATGCAGCCAGGAGGAAGGTCATCGCCAGCTCGGCCGCAAAGAACACCGAGCCGATGATCATCATCTCTCTTTCCGTAATGGAGGTGAGCAGCACATCGTAATGCGTCCCCGCATAGTAAAGCATCAGTGGCGGAATCGCCGAAAGCGGCAATACGTAAAACAAAAACATGGCGGCGGTCGGAAAGTGGTGCCGGCGGACCCAGCGCTCCCAGCCCTCAAAATGCAAGGGTTTGGGCATATGAGGAAAATGAGTTGCATGCATGATCGTCTCCTGAAATCAGGTGTTGCGAATGTTCTTGCGACAATGCGCACGAAAGCGCAGACGTATGGCGTTGCCTATCGGGCGTTTTATAAAGGCCTTTTGTGAATCTGTTCTTTTTAGATGGGTTTACTCTGTTCCAAGTTCCGCTCGATTCGCTGTTGGGTAAGCGACTTTCGCTTGGCGCGTTGCCGCATGAAACAAAAATTCACCTGAATGCCCTTGAAATTCGAAGGGGCTATCCCTATTATTAGCACTCGCTGAACGTGAGTGCTAATCACTTGCGTCGCCATGAGATTTCAAAAGTTCAATCAACAGGAGATTCAAACAATGAAAATTCGTCCTTTGCATGACCGCGTGATCGTCAAGCGCCTGGAAGCCGAAGAAAAAACCGCGTCCGGTATTGTACTGCCCGGCAATGCGGCAGAGAAGCCGGATATGGGTCTGGTGCTATCGGTGGGTGAAGGCAAGTTGCTGGATAACGGCACGCTGCGCGCGCTGTCCCTGAAAGTGGGCGACAAGGTCATTTTCGGCAAATACTCCGGCCAGTCCGTCAAGGTAGACGGCGAAGAACTGCTGGTGATGCGCGAAGAAGACGTGATGGGCGTGGTTGAAGACTAATCGGATTTATTACAGAATTCTCAAGGAGATTTAAGACATGGCAGCTAAAGACGTTAAATTCGGTGATGACGTGCGTCATCGCATGGTGGCAGGTGTCAATATTCTGGCCAACGCGGTCAAGGTCACGCTTGGCCCCAAAGGCCGCAACGTGGTGCTGGAACGCTCCTTCGGCGCCCCGACCATCACCAAGGACGGCGTGTCCGTGGCCAAGGAAATCGAGCTGAAAGATCGCTTCGAGAACATGGGCGCCCAGATGGTAAAGGAAGTGGCTTCCAAGACTTCCGACGTGGCCGGTGACGGCACGACCACGGCAACCGTGCTGGCTCAGGCCATCCTCAAGGAAGGCATGAAGTACGTGGCCGCCGGCATGAACCCGATGGACCTCAAGCGCGGCATCGACAAGGCTGTCACCGCAACCATTGAGGAACTGAAGAAAATTTCCAAGCCTTGCACCACCACCAAGGAAATCGCGCAGGTGGGCAGCATTTCCGCCAACTCCGACGTATCCGTTGGCGAGCGTATCGCCGAGGCGATGGACAAAGTGGGCAAGGAAGGCGTGATCACCGTGGAAGACGGTTCTGGCCTCGCTGACGAGCTCGATGTCGTGGAAGGCATGCAGTTCGACCGCGGCTACCTTTCCCCCTATTTCATCAACAACCCCGACCGTCAGCTCGCCTTGCTGGAAAATCCCTTCATCCTGCTGCACGACAAGAAGATTTCCAACATCCGCGACCTGCTGCCAATACTTGAACAGGTAGCCAAGGCCGGCCGTCCGCTGCTGATCATCGCTGAAGACGTGGACGGCGAAGCGCTGGCCACCCTGGTGGTGAACAACATCCGCGGCATTCTCAAGACCGTTGCGGTCAAGGCGCCGGGCTTCGGCGACCGCCGCAAGGCCATGCTGGAAGACATCGCCATCCTCACCGGCGGCACCGTGATCGCCGAGGAAGTTGGCCTGACCCTGGAAAAAGCCGCGCTGACCGACCTGGGTCAAGCCAAGCGCATCGAAGTAGGCAAGGAAGAGACCACCATCATCGACGGCCATGGCGACACGGCGAATATCGAAGGCCGCGTCAAGCAAATCCGCAAGCAGATCGAAGAGTCCACCAGTGACTATGACCGCGAGAAGCTGCAGGAACGCGTCGCCAAGCTGGCCGGCGGTGTGGCTGTGATCAAGGTCGGCGCCGCGACCGAAATGGAAATGAAAGAGAAGAAGGCCCGCGTGGAAGATGCATTGCACGCTACCCGTGCAGCAGTTGAAGAAGGAATCGTTGCTGGCGGTGGCGTTGCCCTGCTGCGCGCCCGCGCCGCGATTGCCGGACTCAAGGGTGACAACCACGAGCAGGAAGCCGGCATCAAGATCGTGATGCGCGCGCTGGAAGAACCCTTGCGCCAGATCGTTGCCAACTGCGGCGACGAACCTTCTGTGGTGGTCAACAAGGTGCTCGAAGGCAAAGGCAACTACGGCTATAACGCAAGCACCGGGGAATATGGCGACATGGTGGAAATGGGCGTGCTCGACCCCACCAAGGTAACCCGCTATGCGTTGCAGAACGCCGCTTCCGTATCCGGCCTGATGCTGACCACCGACTGCATGGTGGCCGAACTGCCGAAGGAAGAATCCGCCGGCGGTGGCATGGGTGGCGGCATGGGAGGTATGGGGGGCATGGAAGGCATGATGTAATTTCCGTCCTGTCCCAGCAGTAAGCGACAAGGGCCGCACGCCAGTGCGGCCCTTGTCTTTTGTAAAAAATGCGAACAGGATTTGGAAAAAACCATGCTCTCTGTTAAAATTGCGCGTTTCCTAAATTCAATTCTTGTCGAGAAAGATGATATGCCAAGTGTCCGTGTAAAAGAAGGTGAACCGTTTGACGTTGCATTACGCCGCTTCCGCCGTACTATCGAGCGTTCCGGCCTGTTGAATGAACTGCGTGCCCGCGAGTTCTACGAGAAGCCCACTTCCGAACGCAAGCGCAAGGGTGCGGCTGCCGTGAAGCGCCATTACAAGCGCCTGCGCAGCCAGATGCTGCCGGCCAAGCTGTACTAAAACACGCCCCATGAGTTTGCGGCTACGCATCACCGAAGACATGAAAACGGCAATGCGCGCCAGGGACGTGCCGCGTCTGGGCGCGATTCGTCTGCTCCAGGCCGCCATCAAGCAGCGCGAGGTGGACGAACGCATCGAGCTTGACGATGCGCAAGTGGTGGCGGTGATCGAAAAAATGCTCAAGCAGCGGCGTGATTCGATCTCCCAGTACGAAGCGGCAAATCGCCACGATCTGGCGGAGGCCGAGAAGTTTGAAGTGACCGTGCTGCAGGCTTATATGCCCCAGGCCTTGTCGGATGATGAAGTCGAGCAATTGGTAACGGCAGCGATTGCCGCCTCCGGCGCCTCCGCCATTAAAGACATGGGCAAGGTGATGGCCGCTGTGAAGCCGCAAGTTGCCGGGCGTGCCGACATGGGCAAGGTTTCTTCCCTGATCAAGGCCAAGCTGGGCGGTTGATGGCTGTAGTCCCTAATCAGGCATGAGCACCACGCCAGGACGCTTGTCCTGGCGTTTTCATTTTCGGGGTTTCCGTGCGCGATGATTCCTCAGTCTTTCATTCAGGATTTGCTGAATCGCCTCGATGTGGTGGATGTGGTGGAACGCTATGTTCCACTCAAGAAAGCCGGCGCCAATTACATGGCCTGCTGCCCCTTCCATAACGAAAAAACGCCTTCTTTTAGTGTCAGTCCCACCAAACAGTTTTATCACTGCTTTGGCTGCGGCGCGCATGGCACCGCCATCAGCTTCGTCATGGAGTACCAGGGCCTGGGCTTCGTCGAGGCCGTGGAGGAATTGGCGCGCAGCGCGGGGATGACAGTTCCCCAGGAAACCAGCGGAGAAAGGCCGCGCGTTTCGCAGAGCATGGAGTTGACCGAACTCATGCTGCAGGCGACGCGCTTCTACCGCGAACAGCTCAAGCGCACCCCCCGGGCAATCGACTATCTCAAGCAGCGCGGCCTTTCGGGTGAAATCGCGGCGCGCTTCGGTATCGGTTACGCACCAGCGGAATGGCAAAACCTGGCTGAAATTTTTCACGAATATACCTCGCAAGACGTGGTGCAGACGGGGCTGGTGATCGAAGGTGAAAACGGCAAGCGCTATGACCGCTTCCGTGATCGCATCATGTTTCCCATCCTCAACCAGCGCGGCACGGTGATTGGTTTTGGTGGCCGCGTGCTGGGGCAAGGTGAACCCAAATATCTCAACTCGCCGGAAACTCCATTGTTCGAAAAAGGTCAGGAGTTATATGGCCTGTACCAGGCTCGCAAGGCGATCCGCGAAGCAGGGCGGATCCTGGTGGTGGAAGGCTACATGGACGTGGTGGCCTTGGCGCAACACGGCATCGAATACGCGGTGGCCACGCTGGGAACGGCGACCACGCCCTACCACGTGCAGAAACTGCTGCGCCAGAGCGACAACGTGGTGTTCTGTTTCGATGGCGACAACGCCGGGCGCAAAGCGGCCTGGCGCGCGCTGGAGAACAGTCTGGGGCAGGTGGTGGATGGCAAAAACCTGAGCTTCCTGTTCCTGCCCCAGGGCGAGGATCCCGATTCGTACGTGCGCAACGCGGGCAAGGCCGGCTTCGAGAGCCTGCTGGCAGAAGCAGTGCCGTTCTCACAGTTTCTGTTGCGCGAACTGACAGCACAAGTGGACATGCAGACCCAGGAAGGCCGGGCGCGCCTGCTCCAGTTGGCGCGCCCCTTGCTACAGCAGGTCGCAGCGCCGGCGCTGGGGTTGATGTTGCGCAAGCGCCTGGCCGAACTGGCAGGCATTTCCCAGGCGGAACTAGAGGATTTATTCCAGATTCAGGCGATACGAACCCCCACCAAGATATTGCCCAGGCTCAAACGCAACCCACCCTCGCTGGCTCGCCAGATGCTGCAATTTCTGCTGGTTCAGCCGCAATTGGGGCAAGGCATCGTTCTTGAGCAGAAGGGCCGGGAAGGCGAGGAATTAACGCTGGCGGTGTTGCTTGAATTCCTTGCCGAGCACCCGCACTTAAAGGATGCCGCGCCGCTGATCGAGCATTTTCGTGGCACAGTTCATGAGGTGCGGATACGTGATGCCGCAGCGGAGGTGATGCAGTGGGAAGATCTGTTTGATGCAGAAGAAATTGCTCAGGAATTTGCTGGTGCACTGGTTCAATTGAAGTGGCAGGCGAAGCAAAGGGAAATTGATGCATTGCTCGCCTTGTCGCGCGATCAGGGATTGACTGCGGCGCAAAAAGAGCAATTGCAGCAGTTATTGCTGCGCAGGGAATGAAAATACGCTATGGAAATAGGGTATAATATGCGGTTTTGTTAAACGCTTTTTCGGGACAAGGTAAGGTATGGCGACGGAAAATGGGAAGATGGATGACCGCGTGAATGACGCAGATGCGCGGCGCATGCGCCTGAAAAATCTGATCGTGTTGGGCAAGGAGCGCGGCTTCCTGACCTATGCCGAGATTAACGATCACTTGCCTGACGACATGCTCGATGCGGAGCAGATTGAAGGCGTGATCAGCATGATCGGCGACATGGGCATTCAGGTATACGACGAAGCGCCTGACGCCGAAACCCTGCTGATGTCCGATGCTACGCCTGCCGTGGCCGACGAGGACGCGGTGGAAGAAGCCGAAGCGGCACTTTCTACGGTGGATTCCGAGTTCGGCCGCACCACCGATCCGGTGCGCATGTACATGCGCGAAATGGGCACGGTTGACCTGCTCACGCGCGAGGGTGAAATCGAGATTGCCAAGCGCATCGAAGATGGCCTGAAACACATGGTGCTGGCTATTTCCGCCTGCCCCACCACCATTGCCGAGATTCTGCGCCTGGCCGAAATGGTCGAGCGCGACGAATTGCGCATCGACGAGCTGGTTGATGGCTTGATCAATGGCCAAAGCGCGGATGAATTCAGCGAGGAAATAGCAGCCGCCGAAGAGACTGAGCAGGAACCCGAAGTCGAACTCAGCGAGGAGGAGGCCGAAGCCGCGGGCGCCGCCATTGCCGCCGCCAATCTGGCGCAACTCAAGGCGGAGGCTCTGGAGCGCTTCGCCATCATCCGCAAGGCCTTCGGCAAAATGCAGGAAGCCCTGCACAAAAAAGGCTCGCGCAACAAAACATACAAGGATATTCAGGAACAGATTTCCAACGAATTGATGGGTATCCGTTTCTCCGTCAAGCAGGTGGAAGCCTTGTGCGATGGCCTGCGTGGTCTGGTGGAAGAAGTGCGCAGTCACGAGCGCGCCATTCAGGACATGTGCGTCAACAAAGGCGACATGCCGCGCTCGCACTTCATTCAGGCGTTCCCTGGCAATGAAAGCAACCTGGAATGGGTGGTGGAAGAAATTGCCTCCGCCAAGCCTTATAGCGAAAAACTCGGCCGCTTCCAGCACGCCATCGTCGACCAGCAGCAGCGTCTCATGGACCTGCAGTCCAGGATCGGCATTTCGCTCAAGGAACTGAAGGAAATCAATCGCCAGATGTCCACCGGCGAAGCCAAGGCACGCCGCGCCAAGCGCGAAATGATCGAAGCCAACCTGCGCCTGGTGATTTCCATTGCCAAAAAATACACAAACCGTGGCCTGCAATTCCTCGACCTGATCCAGGAAGGCAATATCGGCCTGATGAAAGCCGTGGACAAGTTCGAATACCGTCGCGGCTACAAGTTCTCCACCTATGCCACATGGTGGATTCGCCAGGCCATCACCCGCTCCATCGCCGACCAGGCGCGCACTATCCGCATCCCGGTGCACATGATCGAAACCATCAACAAGATGAACCGCATCTCGCGTCAGATTCTGCAGGAAACCGGGCAGGAAGCCGATCCCGCGCTGCTGGCAGAGAAAATGGAAATGCCGGAAGAGAAGATCCGCAAAATCCTCAAGATTTCCAAGGAGCCAATTTCCATGGAAACACCGATCGGCGACGACGAGGATTCGCATCTGGGCGACTTCATCGAGGATGTTTCCACCCTGGCCCCCGCCGACGCCGCAATGTACGCCAGCCTGCGCGAAGCCACCAAGGAAGTGCTGGAATCGCTGACGCCGCGCGAGGCGAAGGTGCTACGCATGCGCTTCGGCATCGAAATGAACACCGATCACACCCTGGAAGAAGTCGGTAAGCAGTTTGACGTCACACGTGAGCGCATTCGTCAGATTGAAGCCAAAGCACTAAGAAAATTGCGTCACCCTTCCCGCTCAGAGCGCTTGCGCAGCTTCCTGGACAACGAAGGTTAATCTTTTCCGGGCCTGTAGCTCAGTTGGTTAGAGCAGAGGACTCATAATCCTTTGGTCCACGGTTCAAGTCCGTGCGGGCCCACCA
>JAQTLK010000094.1 GCA_028714955.1 Sulfuricella sp. | reverse complement strand
GGGAGCCTCAAGTTCACGGAAAGAGTATTATTTATTTTCACTAGGTAAATTTTCCTCAGTATCTGTGCAGAAACGACACCATGGATTGGACGGGCTTCCGATTTTAGGCGGAGTTTTTTGTTTTTGTGAGGCTTCTGGCGATAAGGATGCTGGCACATCAGATGGTGTAGAGATTGTTGTGTTTGACTCTTGCTTTGTGGGTGAGGCAATGGCTTCGTCTGGTGCAATCGGCTGGGGAACAACAAGCGGAGCAGGGGGCGTTTCCCCGCCGAGATTCTTGAAACGTCGGAGAAGC
Organism: Sulfuricella sp.; assembly: GCA_028714955.1. Classification (GTDB taxonomy): domain Bacteria; phylum Pseudomonadota; class Gammaproteobacteria; order Burkholderiales; family Sulfuricellaceae; genus Sulfurimicrobium. The sequence goes on along the minus strand of JAQTLK010000094.1, from coordinate 7,539 downwards.
CTTTTAGAGTCTGGAGCATGCCTGAGTCCCTCTTCGACAGTGTCTAACGCCTTCTGTTTGAGTCCCTTGCTAGCGTAAAAATCACTTAATGCGCTATATGCAGGTTCATAATCCGGTCGAATCAGGATGGCTTGTTCGAAGTTCTGTACTGCTTTCACTTCAGATCCTTTGCCAAACGGTATCAGCCGGAGATACAGTTTCCCCAAATGGACGTGGGCTTCAGGCCTCAGTATCCAATCCGGAGTTTGTTCTGAAGCAAGCAAATGCTCAATATCCCCCTGCGCATACCCAAGGTTGTAACTAAGATCATTCTTGTTGCCTAAACTTCGGTTGGCCCTGATGATGAATTTGAGCGCATCACAATAATGATGCATATTGCCCCAGTTCTGGTCTCCATAGATGTTACGCCATTTATCGCTGATGACTTGATTGCCCCGGTCTTTCCCATATTTTGCTTGACAATATGGCGGCATCAGCGCCAATTCGCTTTCGGTAACTGCAAATGGCTCTAACGCATTTGCCGTAACTGGTAGAAGTTGCAGTGCGAAAGCAGAAATGAGCAAACTAACCAAACGCTTTTTTTCCATGATTTTCCCCGGGCTATATACAAAAACGCGAACGCGTACTTAATTAACAAGACTCCTTTTGCAGCAGGAATGTCTTTTCGGCGACACGTTCCCAGCTGAATTCCTGGCAGACGCGCCGATATCCAGCAAGTCCCAAGGCTTCCGCCAAGGCCGGATCATGAAGTATTTTGGCGATGGAATCGATCACTGGCTCCAACCGGGCGGCATCGATTCGGTATCCCGTGATGCCATCCACCACGGCTGCGCCTGTGCCGCCTGCCATACCGGCGATAACCGGTTTTCCGCACGCCGCCGCCTCGACGAATACCATGCCAAATCCTTCTGTGTCGCCATTGATTTCACGGTTAGGCATGACGAATAGGTCACAGGCATTGTACCAGCGCGGCAGGTCTTCCGGCCTGACGTGTCCCAACAGGTGGACGCGGTCTTCAACGCCCAGTTCGCGGGATAGCCTGCCCAGGTAGTCCTGGTCCTCGCCGATGCCGATGAGGGCATGGCGCACCGCAATTCCCCGGCTGATGAGTTCGGGCAGGCTGCGGATGACCATGTCGAAGCCCTTGCGGCGGGAAAGCCGGCCGACCGAGAGAATGAGCTTTTCTTCCGGCGCAAGGCCAATGGATTGCCTGAGGTCATCGCAGGGAAGTCCGGGGCGGAAACATGCTACATCGACGCCGGGATTGATGAGCGCGATGCGTTCTTCGCGCACCCCCATGCCCAGCAATTCCTGCCGGGTAAAGTCGCTGTTGGCGATGACGGTGTCGGCATGGCGCAGGGCGAAGCGCATGGCTTTGTATTTCCAGCCTTTGCCCCAGGTGGTGAGTTCCTCGCCGTGGGCATAAATGACCACGGGCCTGAAAGTCAGGCGCGCCACGGCCCAGGCCACCAGTCCTTCGGGCAGGGCGCGGAAGGCGTGGATGGCGTCAAAGCGGTGAGTCAGCGCGAGCCACAGGGATTTGGAAAAGAACCGCGCATAGATCAGCAGCGACTCGGGCCTGAGCCAGGGCACACGTTTGAGGTCGATCCGGTGGACACTGTTGGGATGCGCAATATCGACCGCTGCAGCGCCCGGCACATCGGCGGTGACGATGTGGATTTCCCGGCCACCCAGCCGGCGGTAGACTTCGGCTGCCCATACGGCAGTGCCCCCCTTGGTGGGCAAAAACAATTCGGTGAGCACAAGCAGTCTTGACATGAGCTATCCCTTCAGCACCGACAGCATATCCCGGCCATCCCGCCAGGAGGGGTGAAAACGAAAGGACTTCATAAGGTCAGCCAGGGCTTCGCCCTTGTGTCCCTGTTTGGCCAGATAGTATGCCAGGTTGCGATACGCTTCCTTGACAAGGCGCTGCCAGGCCAGCCGCACCGGGGCCGGGGCGCTGGACATCTCGGTTTCCAGCGTGAGCAGGGCACGCACGGTTTCTGTTTGCGCCCGCAGGCGGTCGGAACGGATCAGGCCCTCATCGTGCACCAGGTAGACAGCCTGCGAGGCGCATGCCACGCCTACCCGGCGACTGGCGGCGCACAGGCGGAGAAGAAACGCCACATCCTCGCAGATTCTTAAATCAACGGGAAATCCGCCCAGCGCCATGAAGGTCCGTCGCGGCAGCGACAGGCCGCGGGTGTCGCTGAATTGCTGGGCGATGAATTCGCCGATGGTTTCTCCTTCGATGACGGCATGACCATTTTTTCCCACCTGCTGCTGCAGGCGCCGGCCCAATGATGTTCGCGCGATGGAAGGCTCGATGAGATTGCCTTCTGCATCCCGGTAATCAAAGCCCGCCACCAGAAAATCCAGGCCGGGATCCGCCGCGATGATTTCGGCGTGGGCCTGCAGACGACCGGGGTAATACCAGTCGTCGGCATCAAGAAAGGCGGCCCAGTCGCCGCTTGCGGCTGCCACACCCCGATTGCGCGCCGCCGAGGGGCCGGCATTTTTCTGTTGCAGGTAAATCACGCGATCGCCATAAGCCGCCACGACTTCTTCCGTATCGTCGCTCGAACCGTCGTCCACCACGATGATTTCATGTGCCGGCCAGGTTTGCGCCAGGACCGAATCCAGCGCGCGGGCGAGGGTCGCTCGCGCATTGTAGGCTGGGATCACCACGGAAAAGCGTGGCGCGGCTGCCTTCGTTGCCTCATTTCCCATACAGGGTTTTCCATTCAGGGAATTCGCGCCCCAGCAACAAGGCCAGTTCTTCAGCCTGGGGAACTTGCAGCTTGCGCAGGTAGGCCTTGACCTCGCTCAGGTCAACATTCCTGGGGTGCACCGGTTTTTCCACCAGCGCCACGCCGAGCTTGCGCACGGCGGACGGGAAATGGCCGCCCACCTTGTCCCACAATGCGGAGTGGCGAAAGCGATCCAGCATGCTCCGCCCTGGACGTTTTTGCCGTACCGCTTCCGGGGTGGCATTTCGGGCGCCGTGCAAGTCCATCGGCGCGAAATTCGTATCCACCCCCAGCCATGCGTACAAGGCCAGCACGGTTTGCAGGGGATCGTTTTTCAGCGCTTCGAAAGTCAGCGCATAAACATGCTCCCGGCCAAAGTGTGCGATGTAGGGTCGCAATTGCAGCGCATAGTGGCTGACCTCGGTGTAATGGGGGTCCTGGCTAATGGCCGCCAGGGGGGCGCGCATTTCGCCCCGGTGTTCTGCCATGTGCCAGTAATGGCTGATGGTGCGTTCCACCGGGTCGCGCATGATGTATACAATGCGGGCGCCGGGGCTGTAGGCCGCAAGCTTTTCCACCACCCCCGACAGTTTGGGCGCCTTGGAATAGTCCGTGCTGGACTCGCCAAGGTACTTGGCTCCGGCCTTGTTCGGGAACAGTGCCAGATAGGCCTGTTCGCTTTTCCAGATGCCCATGCGCCACATTTCCGGCCAATGTGTTCTGAGCGCCTCCGGGTCGACGAAGTAGCAGGGCTCCTTGGGCTCGCTCATGGAAATTTGCGGGTGCGGGGCCAGCAATTCATGCAACGTGGTCGTGCCGGATTTCATGGCGCCTACCAGGAATAGATTCGGCTTGTTCAAGCTATACTCTCCAGCATTAATTCATTGCAGAATGGTTGGCTTGCACCGCATCGGCGTCAGCCGGTTTACTTCGCTCCCGCACGCCCCACTTGTTCTTGACGGCAATCTGGTAAGTCAGCACCAGGATGATGACCAAGCTATAAGGATAGTCGAAATAAGAAAGTCCAAGAAACGCGCCGCCCGTTGCATAGCCAATCATGCTCACCTGAGTCATGGCTGCCAGGTCGGCCGCCCACTTTCGGTCCGGATCCTTTTTGCATGTCCGGATGATCTTGCTTCCCGTCCGCCATGCCGTCAGGCCAATAAGAAGGAACAGGGCAAGGCCGATGAAGCCCTGTTCGCCCATTGCCTCGAAATAGATGCTATGCACGTCATGAACGTTATCGGGGTCCGGGGCGTAAAGCTGGAAAGTCGGGGCCTGGAATGTTTCGAACCCCCCGCCGGTGATGTGATGCCTTGCCACGTTGTAAGCGGTATGCCAGGCATTGATGCGGCCCATGGCCGAGGGGTCCTGCTGGTAGGTTTCGATGGTGTTCATGCGCGCCCAATATTCCGGAGGCATGATCGCGGCGACCAATCCGGCTGCCGCGATGATATAGATCGCGGTGGTTGCCTTGTTGCGGCTTTTAAGCCAGAGCAGGCTACCCATTGCCACCGCGGCCAGCAAGGCGCCGCGCGATTGCGTTCCGATGGCGGCCAGGCCGGTCAGTATCATGCTGGCCGCCAGCCCCAGCCGGATCAGCTTGTTCCTTGCCTGCAGGTGCAGGTAGCGAAGCAACGGAACCGTCATGATGAGCGCCAGCCCCATTTCGTTGTTGCCGGCGACGAAAGTGGTTGCCGGGCCCTGTACGTGATACACGCCGCCGTGGACGATAGTAAAAATTCCGCCTTTGTCGCCATAAAATGCAAAGGAGAGCGCGATCACCCAGACCAGGCCATCCAGACGCTTCCGGTCTGTAATCAGCATCGCGGTCAGGAGCGTCATGACCTGTATTTTCAGGACCTTGTCCCACTGGAGCCACGCCAGGTCCGGGTAAAATGCGAAGAAAGTGGTGAACGTTACCCAACCCAGATAGATGAGCAGCAGAATGGTCTCCGGCGTCCACGGCATGCGCTTGGGTTCTTTCGAGAACAGGTATGCCGTCAGGGTGACTATTGCGGTCATGAACGCGAATGGAATGCTGGTTGCGAAGCCCCATGCCAGCTTGTGGGGGTTCATGTAGCTCAGCCAGTTCCACAGATAGATTCCGTAGTGCGGATGCTTGAACGCCAGCAACAGGACGCCGAAGACGACAGAGGTGACGATGATGTCTCTCACGCCTTGCTCCCTGCGTTTGTGGCGGCAACTTTGCTGACGATATAGCGGAATTTTCCCGAGGCTTCCTTGGGGATCGATGCCACGCGTTCGACCTGAATGTCTACACCCGTACCAAGGCGCCGTTTGAGGCCGGTTATGATCGTTTGCACGCTTTCTGGCCGGAACGCCGCATCGGCCACTAAAAACACCCGGGTGAGGTCCAGACTTTCCTGAACGATCTTGAATTCCTTCACGCCTGGCAAATCGCGAACCACGTAGACCAATGCCAAGCCATGCATGACCGTGCCGTCCTGTGCAACGACAAAGTCCGTGGTTCGGCCCTGAATTTCCTTGAGCAGCGGCAGGCCGCGCCCGCAGGCACACAACTGGTCGTCGAGCACGCCGATATCGCCGGTACGGTAGCGGATAAAGGGGAAGTCGCCGGTGGCGAGATGGGTGGTGACAATTTCTCCGGCCTGGCCATGAGGGAGCGGATTGCCGGCATCATCCACGATTTCGACGATGATGTCCTCGGCCGTGATGTGCATTCCGCCAGAAGGGCACTCGTGCGCGATGAAGCCGGCGTCCCTTCCGCCGTAGCCATTGGCAATCCGGCAGCCGAAGATGCGGGAGATTTGTTCGCGCTGATGGTCGTAGAGTTTTTCCGAAGTCACGAACGCGACCCGGATGCCGAGGTCATTCATGCGCTGCCCGCGCGCTTCGGCATGAAGGGCGATATGGGCGAGCGCGGAAGGATAGCCGAAGAGCATTCTGGGGCGCATGGCGCGAATCTCCGCCACGAAGCGATCGAGTTTCGCTTCGGACATTTCGAAGGCCGGCAACAGCCTGGTGCGCAGCAGGCTGTCGCGCATCTGGCGCACCCTGTCCTGGCTGCCCAGTTCGATGGGCGAGCCCCACACCACGATTTCCGGGTCGCCGATGTCGACATCCCACCAGCGGGTGGCGCGCCATTTGGCGGCCACATCGTGACTGACGCGCTCATTGCCGAGAAAGAAAATGAGCGGTTCGCCACTGGATCCGCCAGTGTTGAAACGTGACAGACCCTGCGCAACTTCTGATTTCAACTGGTCAGTATTGGCGCGGATGATTTCCTTGCTCAGCAATGGCAGCCGGGCAAGGTCGGCAAGGCCGTTGACGCTTGCAGGGTCGAATGCCTGGTTGCGAAACAGGTCGCGGAAATAAGGCACGTGCTTGTCCACGTTCGAAAGAAACGCCCGCAATCGCTCCACGCGCAACATGTCCATCAGTTCCGGCGACAGCCACTGGGTGCGTTCCATTTCCTTGCGGATCCGTACCGTCTCATGATGCTTCAATTTTTCGTGCAATGGGAACAGGCAGGATGACACCATGCGGGTGTATAAATTTAGCGGCACGTTTCCGATTCCTTGTGTGATGAATGCGGCGACATGATGGCGCGCTCGGTAATGTGGTGCCGGGCGATCTCCCGGAATGCCTCGACCAGTTGGGCAATTCGGGAATCCCATGCATTCTCTCCGGCGTAGGCGATGATTTTGCCGCGATCCCATTGTTTCTCAAGCGCCGCCGAGAGGGCCTGTTGCAGCGCTGCCTGGTCGTCGAATGGAACGATGGTTCCCAATTCCGGCTTGCACACGACCTCTGCGTTGCCGCCCACGTCGGTGGTGACGACAGGCAGGCCACAGGCCATCGCTTCGAGAAAAACATTGGCCCAGCCTTCATTGCGGGTGGCAAGCACGAACACGTCCGCGGCGGAAAGGAGGGTCTTCAGTTCTTCTGACTTGACCGGCCCCGTGAAAGTGACCTGTTTTTCCAGGCCGAGTTTGGCGACCTGGGCGCGCAATTGGGCGCCCAGGTCGCCTTCCGGGCTGGGACCGCCCACGATCAGGTAATGCAGCGCGGGATGGTTTTCAAGCAGGGCCGGGAGGCAATCGATGACGCGATGGAAGCCTTTCCTTTCGACCAGCCCACCGACCGATATGAGGACCGGCGCGGCGAGCGGCAGGCCAAGCCTGGCGCGGGCTGCAGCCTGGCCGACGGCGTGGAATTTCAGCGTGTCCACGCCATTCCCCACCACTTGCGTTCTGGCTTCGGGGATGCCGAGCGCAAGGGCTAGCTGGCGCAAGGAATCGGATACTGAAAAAACGCGCGCCGCTGCGTGCAGTGCCAAGGCCATGCGCTTCCGAAAGGCGGGCTGTCTGGCCAGGCGCGACTCGGTACCCCGCAGCGTAACGGTGAAGGGAAGGTCTAGCCACCTGCCCAGCAAGCTCGCGGCGTAACCCTCCGGGTAGGCGAAATGGCTGTCTATGATGTCGCACTGCTGTTTGCGCTGAAGAACGCGCAGCAAGGAGAACGTGCCCAGCGCGAGAAAAAATCCGTCCAGCGACTTGAATATGCCCGGTATGGAGAAAAATCGCGGGTGCAGCACTTCGATGCCATCCTGTATTTCCCGATAAGGCGGCACCGGCCGAAAATGCGGCCGAAAAAGGCGAATCAAACCCTGAAATGGGAACCACGGAACCGGCGCAACCACCATGAGCGGCAGCACCCTGGCCACCCGGAACATGCGTTCGCGGATAAAAACGCCTGCGCCCGGCTGGGCGGCATTGGGGAAGAGGGTGGTAAAGACCAC
>JAQTLK010000093.1 GCA_028714955.1 Sulfuricella sp. | reverse complement strand
CATAGCCTGCACCGGCCACGATGGGTACATCCTGAAAACCGCATTTCAACCGCATGGCAGCGGCTTGCGCAGCATCATTTCCACCTGCACGGTACGGCCCTGGTCGGCCAGCCAGACCAGCCCATCCTGAATCGTGCAGTTCAATTGCATGTTGCGCTGCGCCAGTTTTGCCAGATCCCGGCTGCTCTCGACGGACAGGTTCACCACGGCCAGGTTGGAGGATCGTTCGAGGCAGGCGCCATTCTGTTCCCACCAGATGTCGGCCACGCGGCCGCCGTAGGTATAAATGAAAACCTGCCTGGCGCGGCCACAGGCCCTGCGCACCAGTTTCTCGTCGGGCAGGCCCACGTCTATCCAGCGCTCGATGGCGCCGGTCAAATCCTTTTGCCACAGGTCAGGCTCGTCGTCGGCGCTTAAACCCCGGCCGAACGCCAGTGCCTCGTGGGCATGCAGCGCAAAAGCCAGCACCCGCACCATCATGCGTTCGTCGGTTTCCGAAGGGTGCCGCGCGATGGTCAGGGCGTGCGCATGGTAGTAATTCCTGTCCATGTCGGCAATTTGCAGATCGGCTTTGAAAATAGTTGCTTTAATGGCCATATAATCTCTTGAACCGGCTTGGCGTCATGGAGCCGCTATTCTAACGCATTGCCATGGGCCTCGAATAATCGTGGAAAAACGCTTCGAAATCTATCTCCAGCTTGCTGCCGTCATCGTCCTGGTCGGCGGCTGCCTGCTGGTGCTGAGGCCATTCATGACCGCCATGCTGTTCGCCGCGGTGGTTTGTGTCTCGACCTGGCCCCAGTATCTCTGGCTGCTGCGCAAGCTGAAAAGGCGGCAAAACCTGGCGGCGCTCAGCATGACGCTGTCGCTGATACTGGTGGTCATTTTGCCGCTGGCCCTGGTGACCTACAACCTCGCCGACAATGTCACCGCTTTTTATGACACGCTCAGGCAATCCATGGAGGTCGGACCGCCGCAGCCGCCGGCATGGCTGACGGGGTTGCCGCTGGTGGGCGGGCCGATCGAGGAATACTGGCGCAATATCGTCAGCAGCCAGGAGGAAATGCTCGCCCTGGCGAAACGCCTGCTGGAGCCTGCCAGGAATTTCCTCCTCGCCAGCGGGATGATGCTCGGACAGGGCGTCATCGAAATGAGCCTGGCCGCGTTCATCAGCTTCTTTTTTTACCGGGACGGGGAGGCATTGAAGCGATCGATCACGGCGGGGATGCAGCACCTGGCCGGAGATCATGCCGCCAGCATGATCTCCATCGTCAACAACACCATCCGCGGTGTCATGTACGGGTTGTTGGGAACCGCTCTGGCACAGGGCTTCGTGGCCGCCATCGGCTTCGCCATCGCCGGCGTGCCGGCGGTATTGCTGCTCGGCACGGCCACCTTCCTGCTCTCCCTGGTTCCCGTCGGCCCGCCCCTGGTCTGGGGCGGGGCAGCATTCTGGCTGTTCCAGCGAGGCGAAACAGGATGGGGAATCTTCATGCTGCTGTGGGGATTCCTTCTCGTCAGCAGCGTGGACAACTTTCTCAAACCCCTGCTCATCAGCCGCGGCAGCAGCCTGCCGTTTCTCCTGGTGATGCTCGGCGTGATGGGCGGCGTGCTCGCTTTCGGCTTCGTCGGCATCTTCATTGGGCCGACGCTGCTGGCCGTCGGCTTCAGCCTGCTGCAAAAATGGACGCCCGCCGCATGAGCGCTATCTCATACTGTTTCGTCCCGGAAGCTCTTGGGCGCCCGGTCGATATGGTAGAGCACGAAGATCAGGCCGATGCTGGCCGCCAGCATGAAATGCGGGCCGAACAGCCAGAACACCTGGGGCAGCAGAAAATAATAGGCGCGCATGCCGATGCTGTAATACTTGCCGGCGCGGTTGAGGTGGATTGCCACGTGCTGAGCGTTGATGATCTTGTGGCGTCGCTTGAGCGGCACGTTGATCATGAATCCGACATGATTATAAAGCCGGATGGACATGGAAAAAGAGAAGAAGGCCACGAACAGGTCCAGCAGCATCAGCAGCAACTTGGTCAACAGCAGCTCGGTATGGCGTGCGCCAATTATGTTGAGCGCATGCCAGGAATCGCTGAACTCGTTGCCGCGCCCGGTCAGGGTCAGCACACCGATAATCAGCAGCACGGCGGTCGAGGCGAGGAAGGTCGCGGCCATGGTGGAGTTGCGCAGCGTCTGCACGGCAAGGATGTCCTTGCCTTCCTGCATGATGGTTTCCACCCAGATCGTGCGCGCCATGACGTTCACCGCCTGCACCGTGTAGGCGGGGTTCTGGCTGATCTTGTATTTGAGGTAAACGTGATATGCCGCGAGCAGGATGACGCTCAGCGCCAGGCTAATCAGGTCGTATGAAATCGAATTCCAGCCGTTGAACATTTCTAATATTGCCCTGTCATGTTGATGCTTGATTAATTTTCCAGCGCCTTGTCCGCCCAGTATTTTGCAGTCTTTGCGTCCGCCGTCACGCCGTCCAGCCCCTTTTCGTAGATATGCGCGAGGCTCTTCATGGCCATCTTGTTACCTTTCTCGGCGGCCTTGCGGAACCAGTACAGGGCTTTCGCGTAGTCCTGTTTTTCCAGGTGTCCGCTTTCATAACGGGTAGCGAGCTGGTATTGGCTATTCGCGTCGCCCTCCTCGGCCAGCTTGTGAATATCGACTGGATGGCTGTGATAGAGCTCGGAAAACCCGAAACCCACCTCCTCGATGAACTTGACCGCGGAAGCATAACCCTGCGAAGCGGACTGCGCCAGCAGATTACCCGCCAGCTTCCGGTCCTGTTCGCCGGCATTGCGCTGCAGGTAAAAGCGACCGAGCAGAAACTGCGCCTCACCATTCCCTTCCACGGAAGCGCGGTTAAGCCAGTATTCGGCTTTATTGGCATCTTTCTCCACACCGTTGCCCGCAAGATACATTTTCCCCAGCTTGAGCTGGGCGCTCGTGTTGCCGCGGTTCGCCGCCTTGGTGCGCCATTCGGCGCTCAGCTTGAGGTCTTTGGGCACTCCCAGCCCTTGCTCGTAGAGGTCGCTCAGCATGAGCTGGGCGGTCGAGTTTCCCTGCGCGCCGGCGCGTTCGAACCAGTACGCGGCAAGCTTTTCATCTTTCTTGACCCCGCCGTCGCCATGCAGGTATTCGATGGCGAGAAGCAGCTGGGCGCCATCGTCGCCGCGTTCGGCGGCATTGCTGACCATGGTGGTTTCCGCCGCGGTCATGGCGTTGCCGGGATTGGGGAGCAGGGAAAACATCAACAGGGAGAAAATGGCAAATTTTAGATTCATGCTGATTGCGCCTTTATTGCTATCCTGATCAAAGTTAATATCTTACCATTTCCGGTATTCCCCGGACCGGCTCTCCCAACATTGTCACGCACACCTCGATGAAAGCCAAACCACCACGCCAGCAAACGCTCGACCCCCCGGACTGGACAGACCTCCGGGCGCAAGGCCATCGCATGCTCGACGACATGTTCGATTATCTGCAGCATCTGCGCGAGCGCCCGGTCTGGCAGCCGGTCCCGCGGGAAGTGCGCGACTCGTTCCATGAGCCCCTCCCGCAGAAACCGGGCAGCCTCACGGCACTGCATGCCAGCTTCATGCGGGACATTCTTCCCTACGCGGCAGGCAACGCCCATCCCGGCTTCATGGGCTGGGTGCATGGCGGCGGGACGCCGGTCGGCATGCTGGCCGAAATGCTGGCCGCCGGCTTGAATGCCAACCTGGGCGGGCGCAGCCAGATGCCGGTCGAAGTGGAGCGGCAAGTGGTGCAGTGGATGCGCGAACTCTTCGGCTTTCCGGCCAGCGCCAGCGGCCTGTTCGTCACCGGCACTTCCATGGCCAATTTGATCGCCGTACTGGTAGCCAGAACCGCCGCATTGGGGTGCGACGTGCGCCAGCGGGGCCTCGCCGTCGCGGACAAGCGCCTGAGCGCCTATGCCTCCGCCGGCGCGCACGGCTGCATCGCCCAGGCGATGGACCTCTCCGGGCTGGGTATCGACGCCCTGCGCATCATCCCGATGAACGCGCGTTACGAAATGGACATCGCCGCGCTTGAACAGCGCATCGCCGCCGACCGCGACAGCGGCTTCACCCCATTCTTCATTGCCGGAACAGCGGGCACGGTCGATACCGGCGCCATCGACGACCTGCGCCGCCTGGCGGACATCGCGCAAAAAGAGCGGGTCTGGTTCCATGTCGACGGCGCCTACGGCGCACTCGGCATGCTGGCGCCGGACATTGCGCCGCGCCTGGCCGGCATCGAGCGCGCCGACTCCATCGCCTTCGATTTCCACAAGTGGGGCCAGGTGCCCTACGATGCCGGCTTTATCCTGGTGCGCGACGGCGCGCTGCATTACGACACGTTCGCCTCGCCCGCCGCCTACCTGCGGCGGGAAAGCTGCGGCCTGGCCGGCGGATCGCCCTGGCCTTGCGATTTCGGGCCGGACCTCTCGCGCGGCTTCCGGGCGCTGAAAACCTGGTTCACCCTCAAGGCCTACGGCGCGGAAAAACTGGGCCAGGCCATTTCCGCCACCTGTGCGCTGGCCCGCTATATGCAGGCGGGCATCGAGCAAACGCCGCAACTGGAACTCCTTGCCCCGGTTTCGCTCAACATCGTATGCTTCGGCTACCGCTGCGCGGATTCCGACCAGATCAACGCCCAAATCGCCGTCGACCTGCAGGAATCCGGCATTGCCGCGCCCTCCACCACCACCGTCAACGGCCGCCTCGCCATCCGCGCCGCGATCATCAACCACCGCACCACGGCGAGCGACATCGACGCCCTGCTGAAAGCCGCGATTGCATTCGGCGAGGCCAGAACCCAAACCGTTTAATCTAAAAGAAAGCGCAATGAACCACCACAAGCAAGTACCCCTTATCGGCCTGGCCGCACTGATGAGGATGGCCTATTCCGGCGTCGACCTCGGCCCGCTGGGCGCGGAACTGGTCGCCCGCGCAGAGCGTAGCCCCGATGATGCCAACGCCCTGATGGACCTGTCGACGCTATTGCAGCTCCGGGGGCACCGCGAAATCGCCCTTGCCACGCAGCTTCAGGCACTGGGCATGCAGCAGGTTTACAGTCCGCCCACCGCAACGGGCGAAGCGGCAATCAGGGTGCTCGCCATCATGGCGCCGGGCGACCTGATGTCCAACACGCCGCTGGAATTTTTGCTGGAAACCTCCGATGTCGCACTCGACATCCTTTATGTCGGCGCAGGCTTGCCCTCGCCCGGCGCGCTGCCCGAGCACGATGTGTTGTTCATCGCCGTGGGCGAATCCGAGCAGACGCTGCCGCTGCTGAAGGAACTCGAAAACGTCGTTGCAACCTGGCCGCGCCCGGTCCTCAACCAGCCTGGCCGCATTGCCGGCATGTCGCGCGATGCGGCCTGCGCCTTGCTGAAATCCACGCCGGGCGTGCTCATGCCGGCCACGCTGCGCGTCGGCAGGGCCATGCTGCAAGATATCGGGGAAGGCGGTACGGGCATCTCCAGCGTGCTCGAAGACGGCGCCTTCCCGATCATCGTCCGGCCGGTCGATTCACACGCGGGCCAGGGCCTCGCCAAACTCGACGATGCGGCGGCCATCGCGACCTATCTGCAAACCATGCCGCAGGCGGAATTCTATATTTCGCGCTTCATCGATTACCGTGCGCCGGACGGCCTGTTCCGCAAGTACCGCATCGTGCTGATCGATGGCCGGCCCTTTCTTTGCCACCTCGCCATTTCGCGGCACTGGATGATCCATTATCTCAATGCGGGCATGGCGGAAAGCGCCGAAAAACGGGCCGAGGAAGCGCGTGGCATGGCCAGCTTCGACACGGATTTCGCGCCACGCCATGCCGCGGCACTGCGCGAAATTTACACGCGCGCCGGGCTCGATTACCTGGGCATCGATTGCGCCGAGAGCCAGGATGGCAGGCTGCTGATCTTCGAAGCGGACAGCAACATGATCGTCCATGCAATGGACCCGCTCGACCTCTTTCCCTACAAGCAAGTCCAGATGCAGAAAGTGTTTGCGGCTTTTCGCGCCATGCTGGCCGATGCTGCGCGCAGGCAACCGGGTTAACGGGGATGCGCCGTGGGTTTAATCTTGATTGGTGCCGCCCTTGATTTTCAGATTTTCCCGCCACAAGCCGAGACATTCGAGCCCGCAAAAATGATGCACATAATCTGTTCCCTCGAAGCTTAGAGACACGCTGACAGGGACTTCCATCATGCAAACCTCGCACTGCACCACTTCACACACATCATCGCTCGCGCACGGCTCGATATCCGCGCCTTCATGCGTCATGTTCTTCATGCGACCTCCTTATGAGGTGTTTCGCTTGGCCCGCTGCTATAGACTATTGCCGATTGGACAGGAGATACCCCATGCTCGTTGCAAATTTCCCCGATAACCAGCCCCTTTATCGCAGCCATGATATCCGCTCGATCGAACAGGCTGCCGCGTCCATCTCGCTCTCCCCCGCATTGATGGAGCGGGCGGGCAAGGCCGCGGCCGATCTGGCTACAACATTATTAGGCAACCGTTATGCGGTTTTAGTTCTGGCCGGCCCCGGAAATAACGGCGGAGATGCCCTGGCGGCGGCGCGGCACCTCAAGGATCGCTGGTTCCGGGTTACCGTGGTGCTGGCCGGCGACCCGGCCAGGCTGCCTCAAGACGCTGCGGCCGCGCTTCAGGCGTGGCGGGAAGGCGGCGGGGATGTTCTGTCCGCCATTCCTGCTGGCGGACGCTGGGACCTGGTGCTTGACGGCCTGTTCGGCATCGGCCTGGAGCGGGATCTGGGCGGCATGTACCTGGAGCTGGTCAGGCAGGTCAACCGGATGGAAACCCCCGTCCTGTCGCTCGACATCCCCAGCGGCCTCGACAGCGAAACCGGCCAGCCTTTCCGCGCAGCGATCCGTGCCGACCATACGCTCACCTTCATCGCTCTCAAACCCGGGCTATTCACTGCCTACGGCCCTGACTACTGCGGACAGGTTCACCTCGCCACCCTGGACCTGCCGCCCGGCCTGCTTCCTCCGGGCAAGGGGCATTTGATCGGGGCAAACGATGTCGCCTCCTATCTCAAGCCACGCCCACTCAACAGCCACAAGGGCATGCTCGGTAGCGTGGGCGTGCTGGGCGGCGCGGAATCCATGACCGGCGCGGCGCTCATGGCTGCCCGCTCCGCCCTGCTGCTGGGCGCCGGCCGGGTTTTTCTTGGCCTGCTGGCGGAAAATGCCCCCAGCGTGGATTTCCTCCAGCCCGAACTCATGCTGCGCAACCCGGACTCGCTGCTGGAAACGGACCTCGACTGCCTGGTCATCGGCCCCGGCCTGGGACAGTCGGCGCCCGCCCTGGGTTTTCTCGAACAGGCGCTGAAAAGCGGCCTGAAACTGGTGATCGACGCCGATGCGCTCAATCTGCTCGGCAGCCATGCGGAACTGCAAAATTTGCTCAAGGCCCGCGCCGCGCCGAGCATTCTCACGCCCCATCCTGCCGAAGCCGGCCGCCTGCTCAATTGCAGCAATCACGAAATCCAGCAGGACCGCATCGGTTCCGCGCAAGTGCTGGCCGGGCGCCTCAACAGCCTGCTCGTGCTCAAGGGCGCAGGCACGGTATGCGCGTGGCCGGACGAAACCTGGCATATCAATCCCAGCGGCAACCCCGGCCTGAGCAGCGCCGGCATGGGGGACATCCTGTGCGGCATGATCGCAGCCCTGCTGGGACAACGCCTGAGCGCCGAAAAAGCCACGCTGCTGGCGGTCTACCTCCATGGCCGCGCCGCGGATGAACTGGTGAAAAACGGCACCGGCCCGATTGGCCTGACCGCATCGGAAGTCACAATCATGGCGCGCGCCTTGTTGAATCGCTGGGTATATGGCGCCGGGGAGTCGCCATTCATCCACTCAGGTTATTGATGAGGCCT
>JAQTLK010000092.1 GCA_028714955.1 Sulfuricella sp. | reverse complement strand
GGCGAATCGCCATGATCGTTAGTGCCGAGCTCGCCTTCCGAAAAGGGTAATTATGGCAAACTGCGGCCATTCGTGCCAGTCAGCCCTTCCCTGCTACACGCCGAATATTTTCCGGCGCCGGGTCTCCAGCATCACCCTGAGCTCATCTTCCGTCCGGTCTATCACCTGTCCGGCCAGATCCGGCGCAAGCTGCATGAAGCGTTCGATGATCTCCGGATCGAAGTGGCTCCCGCTTTCCTTTTCCAGGATGCCCAGGGCTTGCGGCAAGGCAAATGCGCTCTTGTAGGAGCGGGCCGCCAGCAGGGCATCGAAGGCATCGATGACGGCGAAAATGCGTGCCATGACCGGGATGGCTTCACCGGCGAGGCCGGCGGGGTAGCCGCTGCCATCGTAGCGCTCGTGGTGGTAAAGCACGACGGGAATGGCATCCTGGAACCAGGGCATATTGGCGAGCAGTCTTTCTCCCATCACGGGATGCTCCCGCATCACCGCCCACTCGTCCGGATCGAGCGCGGCCTGTTTCAGGAGAATCCTGTCGGGGATGCCTATTTTGCCTACATCGTGCAGAAAGGCGCCTTTCATCAGGCTGCGTATTTGCCTCTTCTTGAAACCATATGCCTCACCGAACAGGCTCGCGAAATAAGTCACCCTGAGATTGTGCGCCCCCGTTTCATGATCCCGCAAGGTGGCTGCATGCCCCAGAGACTGGGCGATGCGGATGTTGTACTCCAGCTCCATGCGCCGCCGCCGCGCCCACTCCTGGCCCCAGAACACGGTAGGAACGGTGCCGCTGGCAACAGAAATCAGCAGGGTCGTCTCTAGCAACATGGCCGATCGCTTTTGCGCCAGGGCGCCGGCCAGAAAACCGTCAATTCCAGGGATTCAGGAAACATGGTCGCGCTCCGCCTGCGCCATGCGGGTCAGCTTGTTCTGGTGCGCGTAGATGACGATAGCCATGAAGACACCACTTTGCACCAAGCCGAGTATCGCCTCCACCGATACGCCAAGCATGGCGTTAAGGGTTTGCGGCACCCAGTCGCCGGAGCCCAATGTGGTAAAAATCACCGTGGAAATATAGAGCGCGGTCAGGAAGCCGTGATCGTGGATGGCAGCGAGATTTTCCGCACCGATAGACGCGTTGAAATGAAACAGCTGAAAAACATCGAAGAGGTAAAAAAGCAGGGCGAAATAGGTGATGGTGACGACGGTGATTTCCAGATAAAGTCCGACGATGCGGATCAAGGTCGCATGGATGGGATGAGGCGAGCGGCTGAACAGAAACAGCATTACATCCAGGAGCATCAGGCGGACCAGCACGATATACACGATGTCCGCGAACAGAAAGGACTCGCGGTTCTCCGCAAAAAACAGGGGGGAGTGGTCGCGCCACGCCCATTCGCCAAAAAGTGGGGCGAGAAGCAGCGGCAACAGCAGCGGCATCCAGTTCAGATTCGGCGTGGTGGTTATCTTCGTCATATCCCGATCAGGCGGCGAACACCTGTGCTCCTCTGGCTTCTCATTTCTTCCTGTCCGTCATCCAGACATAGAACATCGGCAGGTAGAACAGGCTCATGAAGGTCCCCACCAGCAGCCCGCCGATGGCGGCGTCCGCGAGGGGAGAGAGCCGCTCCAGCCCGATGGCGTGCTCGATGGCGATGGGTAGCATGCCGGCGATGGTGGCGAGCGCGGTCATCAGGATCGGGCGGTAGCGCAGTTTCACCGAACCTTCCGCCGCCTCCAGGGCGCCCTGCCCTTCCTTGCGCCGTTCCTGGACGAAGTCCACCAGCAGGATGGAATTCTTGATGATGATGGAGAACAGCAGCACGACGCCGAGGATCGCCGACAACGCCAGCGCCTTGCCAAAGGCGAGCAGGCCCCACATCGCGCCGATGATGGACAGTGGCAGGATGAGCACCGACAAGAGTCCCAGTCCCACGCTGCGGTAAGCCGGCACCAGCACGCCGAAGAGCAGCAGCACGCCCAGACCGAGGCCGACGAACATGAGCTTGCCGGATTCCTTGGAAGAGGCGAAATCGCCCTCGTCGCTGTAGCTCACGTCCTTCGGAATGACACTGGCCACGGCGGCCACGGCCTCGTCGGAAAGCAGGCTGATGGGCTTGGTGTTGCGATAGGCGAACACGTCCAGGACATAATGGATGCCGTCGGTGGTGAGAACGGCGGTGGCCGGCTGGCGCTCGATGCGGGCGATCTGGCCGAGCGACACTGCCTCGCCGCTGGGCAACTGGACCGGCAGCAGCATCAGCGCCTCCGGATTGGCGCGGTAGGTGTCGCTGAAATAATTGCGCACCGGCAGGCTGCCGACCGTGGACAACTTGCTCAGGCTCGCCACCGGCAGCCCTTTCAGGGGCAACTGGCCGACCACCTGGTCAGGTGTCGCGCCCAGGGCGCGCAGCTTTTCCTCGTCCAGCACCAGCACGTCTTCCTCGCTGTTTCTGTCCCAGCTGGTGGACACCGTGGTGACGCCCGGCACCGTCCTCAGCGCCGCCATGACATCGTCGGCGGTTTTCGCCAGCACGTGCCAGTCCTCGCTCTTGAGGCGAATGTCGATCGGCGCCTTGATGGTGGACAGGGCGGTGGCGCCGGAGTCGAACACGTCGGCGCTGACGATGCCCGGCACGGCCGCCAGCCGCTTGCGCAAGTCGGCCTCGATGCCCCAGCTGCTTTGCGTGCGATGCAGGCGATCGACATAGGTGATGGTATAGGTGGCCTCGCCCGGCAACTGGCCGGAGCCCAGGGACAGGATGCCGGCCTCCGAACCGAAGGCGGCGCTGATGCGCTCGATGCGCTTGTCCTGCGCCAGCGTGCGCTCGAAATCCTTGAGGCGCGCCTCGGCCAGCGCCACCGGCACGTTGCCGCCGAACTTGACGTGCACCTTGACGATGCCGGTGTCCATCGGCGGCATGGCGTCGCGGCCGATCAGCGGCATGACGACCTTCACGCTGGCCGCCAGCAGGATGATCGCCGGCAGCACCAGCAGGGTGCGCCGCAGCCAGCTCCCCGCCAGGGCATAGCGCAGCATGCCGACATACATCCCCGCGCCGGGCGCCAGGGTGCGCTGGTAAAAGCGCTCGATGGCCCGTTCCCAGCGGTTCTTCGGCGGCAGACCGTTGCGGTACCAGTAGGCCGACAGCTTGGGAATGAAGGTGATGGCCAGGAAATAGGACACGAACACCGCGATCAGCACCGGGCGGACCAGGTGGGAGAAAATCGCCTCGGGGAAGCCGCCCACGTACATCAGCGGGGCGATCACCACCACCGTGGCGACGGTGCCGACCAGGATGGGCGAGAGCACTTCCTCGGTGCCGTGGCGGATGGCGGTGTCCACGTCCTCCTTGAGTTCCTCCAGGTGGCGCTCGATATTCTCCAGCACCACCACGGCATCGTCCACCAGCATCCCCAGGGCCAGGATGATGCCGGTCATGACGGTGATGTTGAGCTCCTTGCCCATCAGCCAGAGCACCGCCAGGGTGAGCAGGAAGACCAGCGGGATGCTGATCAGCGAGGTCACCACCGCGCGCCAGTTGGCGAGGAAGAACAGCATCACCAGGGCGACGAAGATGACCGCGTCGCGCAGCGCGTCGATCATGTTGCTGTTGGAGGTCTCGATCAGTTCCTCCTGGGTGTCGGCAACGTCGAACCGGATATTCGGATAGCGCGCTTTGAGTCCGGGCAGGATGCGGTTGGCGTCGTCGATGGCGCCCTGCACGCTTTCGCCCGGCGCGCGCTGGATGGCGATGGCGACGGCGGGCTTGCCGTTGCCGTGGAAACCGGCAAAGCGCTCGGCCTGGGTCAGGTCCACCCGCGCCACGTCGGCGAGCGTCAGGCCGTTGGCGAGCGGCAGGCGGCGCAGCGCCTCGGCGCTGACGCGCTCGCCGTAGACCGTGAGCGTGGCCAGCGCCGTCTTGCCCTGGCTGACGCCCACCGGATAGTCCCGCCCCAGCCGGGCGACGAGATCCTGGAGCTGTGCCTGGCTGATGCGGTAGCGCGCCAGTTGCAGCGGGTCGAACTCGACCCGCAGGGCGGGCTCGTAACCGCCGAAAATTTCCACGTTGGCGATATGCGGCTGGGTGAGAAAAGCCGTGCGCAGATCGTTTTCAGCGATCAGCCGGATCTGGGCCAGGCTCGCCTGGCTGCCGGGTTTGGCAGACAGCGCCAGGGTCAGCACCGGATTGGTGAAAGCGCCCACGGCATACACGGCGGAAGCGGGCGACTCCGGCGGCAGCTTGCTGCGCGCCCGCGACAGGGCATTGCTGACATCCAGCACCGCCGCGTCCAGCCCCTTGGTATATTCGAATTCCGCGAGCACGATGGACACTTCGTTCTTGTTGGAGCTCTGCACGTCGCGGATGCCGGACAGGGCGTACAGCTCCTGCTCGATAGGCCGCGACACCTTCTGCGCCACGGTCTGGGCGGCGGCGCCCGGCAACTGGGTGATGACCTTCACCTGGGGTCGTTCGACATCGGGGTACATGTTGCGCGGCAGGTTGACATAACCGACCACCCCCAGGAGGGAGCCGATCAGCAGAATCATGGCCAGCAGCAGGGGCCGGTCGTAGAAGAAACGGAATAACATGGTTTAGCCGCCTTTCGTGGTTTTGAAAGGCACGCCGAGGATCAGCCGGGTGAGCACGTCAGGCCCGCCGCAGGCGATGCTCGTCCCGTTCAGGCGGGTATCCGTGCTGGCCGCGCCTTCGCTGCCCGAGGCCGCCAATTCCACGGTAAGCGGTTTCGCCGGGCCGCCTTCTGCAAGCTGAAAAATGGTAGCGCTATGACCATCATTGTTGAGCAGGCAGGTGTCCGGCAGGAACACCCCTTCTCCGGAAAAAGTCACCAGGCTGACCGGCACGCGGGTGCCCGGCGTCAAGCCTTCGGCGCGCGCCTCGTAGCGGCGCAGGCCCTGCGCGCCAGCTTCCGGCCACGGCCTCAGCGCCAGGTCCCTGCCCTGCCAGCGCAAGGCAACCGGGCGGGCGGTGTCCGGCAAATTCACCAGCAGGCGGGATTCGCCCAGCGCGACGAGGCGCAGCAAGGGTTTGCCGGGGGTGGCGAGATCGCCCGGCTGCACCGGCCGCGCCGCCACCATGCCGTCGAACGGCGCGCGGATGACGGCGTAGGCGAGATTTTCGCGCGCCGACAGGACGGCTGCTTCCGCCGCGCGCAGGCTGGCCTGGTAGCCATCGACGGCGGCCTGGGTGCCGGACAGCCGCGCTGCGGCGGCGGCCTCGTTGCTCTGTTCCGCCTGCAACTGCTCCAGGGAAACGCCCTTGATCTGGTACAGGGCGTTGGCGCGCGCCGCGCGGTCGCGCGCTGCCTGGGCGGCAACCCTGGCGGCCGCCAGGTCGGCGCTCAGGCTGCCCTGTTGCAGCCGGGTGCGGGCCAGGTCGGCTTCGGCGCGCTGCAACTGCGCCTGGGCATCGGCATCGTCCAGGCGCACCAGGACTTCGCCCTTTTTGAAGCGGTCGCCTTCGAGGTAGCGCAGCTCCGTCACGTAGCCGGTCAGCCGGCTGGCGATGTTGGCTTCCTGCACCGCCTGGACATCCGCCACCAGCGGCAGGGTGAGCGCGAAACGGACGCTCGCGAGCCGGCGCGCCTCCACCGCCACAGGCACCTGTGCCGGCGGCTTTTCCGCGCCCAGCCTGGATTTCTGATGCCTGACCAGCATCCCGGCGCCGACCAGACCGGCGATGACGAGAACGACGATGACGGTTTTCTTTTTCATGACTTGTCCCATTGTGCGATATAGGTTTCGGGTTCCTCGCCCGCCAGAACCTGGGCCGAAGACCAGGCAGCGGCGGCGCGGGCGCGCGCGTCGGCGAGGCGGTACTGGGCATCGAGCAGGTCGCGCCGCTGGCGCAGGAGATTTTCCAGGGTTTGCGCGCCCAGACGCCATCTTTCCTGATCCACCTCCACCACTTCGCTGCGGTAGGCGATTTCCTTTTCCAGGGCCGCGGCGTCGGCGCGGGCGCTGTCGTAGGCGGAACGGAGCGCGGCAATCTGGTGCTGCGCCGCCCGCAGCGCGGCGCGGCGGTCATCCTCGGCGGCGAGGGCGCGCGCGCCTTCGGCGGAGGAACGCAGATAGGCGCCGGCATCGAGCGGGACGCTCACCCGCCCGGTCAGGCTCCAGGTATCCATGTCGCCCCCGCCGCCCCTGTTGTTGTAATAGTCCGCGCCCAGGCTGAAGGACGGCAGCAGGTTGCGGCGCACCTCGCTGGCGCCCGCCTCGGCGGCGCGCGCTTTTGCCTCGGCCAGACGGGCGGAGAGCGTGGCGTCGGCATCGAGCGGATTCCATTCGGGAACGGGAATATGCGGCGAGCTGATTTCCGGGTCGATGCCGCTGGCGTCGATCAGGTCGGCGCGCGTCTCGCCCAGGATGCCTTTCAGGCGCGCCTCGTCGGCGGAGAGGCGCGCCACCTCGCTTTGCGCCAGGCGCACGTCGATTTCGGCGGCACGGCCCAGTTCGGCCTCCTTGCGCACCCGCTCGGCGCTGGCCTCGACCCGCTCGCGCTGGACGCGCAAGGCATCGGCCTGGGCTTGCAGCGCCTGCTTGCGGACATAGGCGCTGCCTGCCTGGTGCAGGCGCAGCAGGGTTTCCTGGCGCGCCAGCAGTTGCGCGGCGGCGAGATTGTTCCTGAATTTTTCGCGCGCGGCGGCGATCACGCCGAACACGTCCACCGGCAACGCATAGCTCACGCCGTAGCGGATGATGGCATCATCCTTATACAGCGGCGCGGTCTGGCCCGGCACGTAGATCCCCACCACCCGCTGGTTCTCGTAGCGGGTGCGGTCAGCGGTCAGGCTGCCGCGGCCGAAATACTGCGTGGTTGCCGCCGACAGGTCGCTTTCCGCCCCTTCCACCTGCCGCTTGCGCGCCGCCACCGCCGGATGGTCGAGCGCGGCGTGCAGCACGTCGCCCAGCTCCCCGGCGGCAGCCGGGCCGCAAACAGGTGCCACGGCAAGCAGCAGGACGGCCATTTTCTTGAGCCGGAAAAGGGAAGTTTTCATCGCTATTGCCCCAGCCAGCTTTCCACTTTCTTCCGCTCAGGGATTCCGCCCGCATGCACCACCTTGCCGTCGATCACCACGCCCGGCGTGGACATGACGCCGTAACTCATGATGCCCTGGATGTCCTCGACCTTTTCGATCCGCACCGCCACGCCCTTTTCGGCGGCAACGTCCTCGATCAGCTTGAGGGTGGCCTTGCAGTTGGCACAGCCGGTGCCGAGTACCTTGATATCCATGATTTCTCCGCTCACAAAACGAGATTGAACACATACCCCACCAGCAGGATGCCGGTGGCGACCACGCCCACGAAAGTGGCGATCAGACGGGGCTTCAAGACCTTGCGCAGGATGATCATTTCCGGCGCGGAGAGCGCGATCACGCTCATCATGAACGCCAGCACCGTGCCCAGCGCCGCGCCCTTGGCCAGCAATGCCTGGACGATGGGAATGACGCCCGCCGCGTTGGTGTACATCGGCACGCCGATCAGCACCGCCGCGGGAACCGCCCACCATACGTCCTTACCCATGAAGGAAGCCATGAAATCCTCCGGCACGTAACCGTGGATGCCCGCGCCCAGGGCAACGCCCAGCACGATGTAGATCCACACCTTGCCGACGATCCCGCGTACATGATTGAAACCGTGCCCCAGGCGCTCGCCCCAGCTCATCCCGGACGCCTGCACGGCAGCCGGAGCCTGGCTGTTCTGCATGGCGCGCACCCAGTCTTCCAGGTAGTTCTCCATGCCGAGCCTGCCGATCACGATGCCGGCGAAGATGGCAATGAACAGGCCCAGGCCCAGGTACAGCGCGGCAACCTTCCAGCCGAACAGGCCGAACAGCATCGCCAGCGCGATTTCGTTGACCATGGGCGCGGAAATCAGGAAAGAGAAAGTCACGCCCAGCGGCACGCCGGCCTGCAAAAAGCCGATGAACAGCGGCACTGCGGAACACGAGCAGAACGGCGTGACGATGCCCAGGCTGGCGGCCATGACATTGCCCACGCCCAGGCGCTTGCCGGAGAGAATGGCGCGGGTGCGTTCAGGCGAGACGAAGGTATGGATGATGCCCATGACGAAGACGATGCCGGTCAGGAGCAGCAACACCTTGGGCGTGTCGTAGAAGAAGAATTGCAGCGCCCCGCCCAGATGGCTGTCGCGCGCCACCGGCAGCGCCGCGACCAGCGCCTCCGAAGCGGGCAGCAGGGTCTGGTAGAGCGCGAACCACAGCGCGCCCGCCAGCAGCAGAAAAAACAGCGGCTGCCGCGCGGGCCAGTGTTTCAGGCTGACGACAAGTGTTTGCATGCGTGCATCTCCAGAATGGGCTAGTCGGGCGAACAAGATACGCCCCATGAACAAGAAGACGAACAAACCAGCAAAAAGATGCAGGCCAGTTTAATCCGGAT
>JAQTLK010000091.1 GCA_028714955.1 Sulfuricella sp. | reverse complement strand
AATGGGGCTACGCCGTGGCCAAGAACCCCTTCCTCGGCTTCAAGGTCAAGGGCGCCAGGGCAGGCGACAAGATCGTGGTCAACTGGGTCGACAACAAGGGCGACAAGCGCACCGACGAAGCCACCATTGCCTGATGGACATGATGAGGAAACCGTTACTGCAACATGCCGCCAACCTGGCTATTGCCAGGCAGGGAAAACAGCAACATCAAGCAAAGGCATCCATCCTGCCCTGACTTGAATTTCAGTCCACCATGCGGTGGTGGACATTTTATTTATGCCACTACAAAATTTGGAGCCGTAAATGCCATTCAAATTCAAACTCAATCCTATCCTGATCGCCATTCTGGCTACAGGTCTTCCACTCCCGGCCATGGCAGATGATGCCGCCCTGTTGCGGCAACTGCAGGATCAAATGCAGCAAATGCAGGCGCAGGTCGAAGCGCTCAGCAAGAAGCTTGCCGCTCAGAGCGAGAAACAGGAAAAAGTGACTGTCCAGGTTGCCAAAACGGAAGAGCAAATCCAGGCACGCCAAAAGGCGGTCCAGCTTTATGGCCAGTTGCGTTTGTCTGCAGACAGCTATTCGAATGACTTTGGCGCAGGTGCGACCAGCGGCGGCATTACCGCCGGCGGCCGGGGTTCAACGATCAAGAGCAATGCCTCACGCTTTGGCATCAAGGGAGAGATTCCCACCAGCCTGAACGACACCAGCATGATCTACGAGGCCGAAGTTCTTTATGGCGCCGCTGACAATACCACCAACGAGATTCAATGGCGGGAAGGCTTTGGCGGACTCAAAGGCGGCTGGGGTCAGGCACGTCTGGGACGTTTCGACGTGGCCTATAAAACCACATTGACCGCCATTGACCCATGGAACGACAACGCGCCACAATCGCGCGGTTTCGGTGGTGTGCAGGGGTCGTCCGCCCTGCATGCCAGCTACTTCACCAATACGGCGGAATACGTATCCCCCAGTCTGAACGGCTTCAAATTGGCCGCCTGGGTTTCCACTCAACTGGATGATGAAACCAGCAACATTCACGATGCCGGTCCCATCAGCAACTACCAGGGGGGAAAAGCCAAAGGCCTCGGCGTGAAATTCAACCAGGGGCCTTGGTATGTAGGTGCCGACTGGATCGACATCCAGTCCGACCGGATTGGCTCGACTTCGACCACCTACACCGCTCCCAGTGGCGGCGGCACGGTTACCGTTGCGACGCCTTTCAAGACAAACGCCAACATGCATAACGGCAACGGCTGGCAGGCCGCCGGCGGCTACAAGGCCGGGAACTGGTCCATCGGCGCATTCTATGAGGATGTGCAAGATCTCGGCCTGGGCAAGAACACTTACCTGAGCGGCAGCTACCTGCTGGGCAAGACCACCTTGATCGCCACTTATGGCCAGAACCGCGATGCCACGCAATATTTCAACCGCAACATCGATACCTGGAGCCTGGGCGCCAAATATGCGCTGACCAAGGATTCCGAACTGTTCGCCGCCTGGGTGGATCGCTCGGAGGACGCCTTCGGCACCACGCTGGCCAAGGACTATCAAATCCTTACTGTGGGCATTAACGCCAAATTTGGCTATTGATGGTTTTTCTTCTCCTCTCTTCCTAAGAGAGCGTTTTCCCTTCTCCCGCGGGAGAAGGGTTTTTTATTTCTTGACGAAAATCGCGGCCGTTCCGGACGCGGCTTGTTGCATAGCCCGCTTTCCTGCAGAATTGGCAATATGAGTACTATCGATATCAAAGGAGTCTGACCATGCGGCGCCGCGACTTTCTTGCCGCCGGCCTGGCCATTCCCGGCCTATTGCCGGGCCGGGGGGCATTTGCCGCCGACAATCCTCTTGTTGACGCGCCTGGAGGCGGCTATGTCTGCCGCACCCGGGTTGCGCCGCCGGTTTTTCCACGCGGACCGGGTGACCTGTCTTACCAGGGCACCCACATCCTCGCCCAAGGCGCCTTGCGGGAACTGGCCGAAGTCTATCGCGGCCCTGCTGGCGGCCGGCTGCACGTGGCGGGCGGCGGCTGCGACGATGGCATCGCCGGGGTACTGCGGATGCAAGTCGACCTGGGCGGCATGTGTTGTCCGGTGGAAAAATCCCGCGCTGTGGGCCTGCCCTGGTACTTGGTGGCGCGAGACATCAAGGTCGTCATCGCCCATCCCGCCAATCCGGTCACGGACATTGGCTTCGATGAACTGGCCGCTGCCGCAGCGGGTCGCATCTCCCGCTGGCGGGAGCTCGGCGGCGAGGACCGCGCCATCGCCCTGGTGGTGCGCAATCATTGCCCCGACTACCTGGAACCGGTGCGCGACCTGCTGTTGAACAATAAGCCAGACTGGTCGCCCAAGGGGCTGTTCGTAGAGCGCGACGAACAGATTGTCGAGGCTGTCGCCCGTTACCCCGGCAGCCTGGGACTGGTGAGCTGGGTTTTTGCCAAGCCCCTGGTGGAAACCGGCAAGCTCAAGATGCTCAAGGTGGATGGGGTGCGGGCTGACGCGCGGGCGGTTCGTGCCGGGAGCTATCGCCTGCACGGCCCCCTCAACGTCATCTTTGCACGCTGGCTCCCAAAAACCATGCGCCCCTTCTTCGATTTCCTCTATAGCGCCCGTGGCCTGAAAATCATGAACCGTGTTCTGGTGCCGGTGAGCGCCGAAGAAGCGGATTACCGCCCGGGTCGCTGGGCATGATTTCCGGCCAGCGGCAAGCGGACTTCCACCCGCCCCGGCGCGCCCGGCGGGATATCGATGTCGCCGCCATGGGCCTGGGCGATGGCCAGCGCACTGCCCAGCCCGAGACCGTTGCCGCCGCGCTTGGTGGTAAAAAATGGCTCATACAGTCTTTCCAGCGCCTCGGTCGAAAAACCTGGCCCGCTGTCGGCAATCGTAACCCGCACCCATGCTTCATCGGCCGTCAGACTGACGGTGACAGGCCGCGCGGGGGCAGCTTGCCGGGCATTGTCCAGAAGATTGGCGAGCATCTGTTCCAACTGGTAGGCATCGACATCCACCTGCACCGGGCCCTGCGCCGGAATGCATGCCAGCGGCGTGTCCGGCCAGGCATTGCGCCAGCGAGCCGCGATTTCGGCCACCAGCTCATTCAGGTCGTGACGCGAGGACTTGAGGCGAACCGGGCGGCCATAATCCAGCAACATTTCCACGGTGCGCATGCAGCGCTCGCTGTGATGCGCGATGAGCCGGCTATCCTCCAGGATTTGCGCGGGCTGTTCCGCCGGCTTTTTTTCCATGAGGCGGGCCACATTGCGGATCACCGTCAGCGGATTGTTGATATCGTGCGCCACCCGGGCGGCCATGCGGCCGATGTCCGAAAGACGTTCCTGGTGGCGCATGCGCCGCTCCAGGTCGCGCAGACGCTTGAGGTCGTCGCTCATGGCGTTGAAAGCATTCACCAGCCGGGCAATTTCGTTGCGGCCGCGCGATTGCAGGCGCGCGCCGAATTCGCCGCGGCCTACCGCAGACACGGCCTGGGTCAGTGCCCGCAAGGGTTTGAGTTGCCAGCCCAGAAAAGCCGCCAGAGCGAACGTGAGCAGCAGTCCGAAGACCGCCATGATCCAGGCCAGCAAATGCTTGACCTGGTTCAGCGCCGGGCCGACGCTGTCCTGAACCGCGACTTCCAGCCACACCTGTTTGCCATTTCTTGCGGGCAGCGCCACCCGCATCCTTTGCTTCACGCCCGCATCCCCTGCCGCGGCCC
This sequence comes from Sulfuricella sp., assembly GCA_028714955.1. Lineage (GTDB taxonomy): Bacteria > Pseudomonadota > Gammaproteobacteria > Burkholderiales > Sulfuricellaceae > Sulfurimicrobium. The sequence goes on along the minus strand of JAQTLK010000091.1, from coordinate 4,897 downwards.
GTACCGTCACTTCGCTGCCGGGCGGGAAGGCCGCATCCAGAAAAGGCTGCAATGGACGGGCCAATTGCAGCACGGCATAGGCCTGCCCCTCCCGCAAGAGGGGCGCGCTGGTCACCAGCCAGAGCGTCTGCCCCACCCAGTCTACCGCCACGCCGCGCTGGGCGGCGGGAGGCGAGGGTACGCTGCCGGTGGCGGCTACAAGCCGGGCGGAGGTGTTCCACAGGCCCACGGATTCCAGCCGGAAGCTTTCGGCAATGCGATGCACGGCAGCCTGCGGGTGTTCTTTTTCGCCATCGAGAAAAAGGTGGTAATAAGCGCTGTTCCTGAGTTCCGCATCGTCGGCGAGCAGCGTTGCAAGACCGGCCAACTGGGCCAGTTCCCGTTCGACGATGGCTTTTGCCTGAATGCTGGCGTAAGCGGTGCGCTGCTTGCGCAACTCGTCGAATTTCTGGCTGACGAAATGATCGATGCCAAGGAAGAGCGCCGCGCTCATCAAGGCAATGCTGAGCGTCAGAGCGACAAACATGCTGGCAAGCAGGGAATGCCGCAACCCGGCAAGATGTTCTGGCAGCGGCTCTGCCTCGGTTCGTGCAAGGGGAGGGGCAGGGTCGGGCGCGTGCGCAGGATGCAATGTTTTCATGATGGCAACGGTTTCGCACTATGAATTCATTCGAGTTTAACGCATTCCCCAAAGCGGAACCAATGCTGGAAGAAAACACTGCCCTGCGCATCCTGATCATCGAGGACGAACCGGATGTGGCGCGCATGCTCAGGCGGGTGATCGAATCATGCGGCAAGCACGAGGTGCGGCTGGAATCCGCGCCGCCCGACTTCGCTGGCCGCCTGCGTGATTTCGCGCCGGACCTGGTGCTGACCGACCTGATGATGCCTGACCTGAACGGGTTTGAAGTCATCCGTCAGACCAAGGCCGTGGACGAGGACCTGCCGGTGGTGGTGGTCAGCGCCTTCGCTACCCTGGAGAACGCCGTCGAAGCCGTGAAGGCCGGCGCCTTCGACTTTCTCGCCAAACCCTTCAGCCCCGAGTCGGTGGAACTCATGCTGGCCAAGGTGGCCCGCAACCGTCGGTTGCGCGCCCGCGCCGCCAGCCTGTGCCGGCAGATGCAGTCCCGCGACGGCGATCTGGCAGCGTTGCTGGGCGAGAGCAGCGCCATGCAAAATCTGCGGACGTGGATCTGCCGCGTGCGCGAACCGCGTACCAACGTTCTGATCGAGGGGGAAAGCGGCACCGGCAAGGAACTGGTGGCACGCGCCATCCACGCCGGGCGCGGGCCATTCGTGGCCATCAACATGGCGGCGATTCCAGACGAACTGGCCGAATCCGAGTTGTTCGGCCATCGCAAGGGCGCCTTCACCGGCGCGGCGCGCGACCGCATCGGATTGTTGCAGGAAGCGGGCGATGGCGTGCTGTTCCTCGACGAGGTGAACGCCATGAGCCCGCTGTTGCAGGCCAAGCTGTTGCGCGTCTTGCAGGAAAAACGCATGCGTCCGGTGGGCGCTAACAAGGAAGTGGAACTGAATTTCCGCCTGCTCGCCGCCAGCAACCGTGAACTGGAGACACTGATCGAAACCGGCCAGTTCCGCCGTGACCTCTACCATCGCCTCAACGTCCTGTCGGTGAGATTACCCCCCCTGCGCGAGCGGCGCGAGGACATCCCCCTGCTGGCCGAACATTTCGTGCAGCGTTACGCGCGTGCCCATGGTCGGCACTTGCGCCGGCTCGCGCCCGAGGCGGCTGCCGCATTGATGGCGGCGGACTGGCAGGGCAACGTGCGGGAACTGGAGAATGTTGTCGAGCAGGCGGTCATCCTCTGCCCTGAGGGCCGCACCGACCTGCCGCTTTCATCGCTCCCCGCCCGTCTGGGCGGCGAGGGCTGGCAGTTGGACGCGGCGCCCGGCGCGCAACGGCCGGCCACTCTTGACGAAGTGGAGCGGCAATATATCCTGGGCGTACTCAGGCAGAGCGGCGGCAACAAGGCCCAGGCAGCCCGCATCCTGGATATCGATTACAAGACACTGCTGCGCAAGCTGGATGCGGCGGCTGCCGCGTCAGCGGAATAAAAAAACGCAATTCAACCTGGGTTGATCCAACCCGGGTTTCCGGTTTTAATCCATCAGCTTGCGTGCTTCCGCAACCTGGCCGCGGTAGGCGTCGTAGATATGCCTGAGCGCATCGGCCATGCTCACCTGCGGCTTCCAGTCGAGGTCGCGCATGGTATTCTCGATCTTCGGCACGCGGTTCTGCACATCCTGATAGCCCTTGCCGTAGTAGTCACCGGAGCTGACGTCCAGGGCCTTCACCTTGTGCGCGTTTACCTTGTATTCCGGGTACTCCATGGCCAGGTCCAGCATCATCTTGGCCAGTTCCTTCACCGAGTAGTTATTGGACGGATTGCCGATATTGTATATCTGGCCGCTGGCCACGCCGTTCTTGTTCTCGATGATTTTCATCAGGGCGTCGATGCCGTCCGAAACATAAGTATAGGAGCGCTTGGCCGCACCGCCATCCACCAGCTTGATGTCCTCGCCACGCACGATATGCCCGAGGAACTGGGTGATGACGCGCGAGCTGCCTTCCTTCGCGGTGTTGAGGCTGTCGAGGCCTTCGCCGACCCAGTTGAAGGGGCGGATCAGGGTGAAGTTGAATTCGGTCTTCATGGCGTAGGCAAAGATCACGCGGTCCATCAATTGCTTGGAACAGGAATAGATCCAGCGCGGCTTGTTGATCGGCCCGAGGATCAGTTCGGAATTGTCCGGGTCGAATTCCTCGTCGCGGCACATCCCATAGACTTCTGAAGTGGAGGGGAAGATCAGGTGTTTGCCATACTGGACGCACTGGCGCACGATCGGCAGGTTGGCCTCGAAGTCCAGTTCGAACACCTTGAGCGGCTCCTTGACGTAGGTGGCTGGCGTGGCGATGGCCACCAGCGGCAAGACCACATCGCACTTCTTGACATGGTATTCGATCCACTCTTTGTTGATGGTGATATCGCCCTCGAAGAAATTGAAGCGCGGGTTGGCCATCAGGTCGGTCACGCGCTCGCTGTACATGTCCATGCCATACACTTCCCAGTCAGTGGTGTCGAGTATGCGCTGGGAGAGATGGTGGCCAATGAAGCCGTTCACGCCGAGGATCAAAACTTTTTTCATTATTTTCCTTTCAATTTAACAATCTTCAAAAGGCAGCGGTTCGCTGCCGAACCGCGCCGAAAATTCGTCTGCGCTCCATGCCCGGGCACCCCATTCAAACGAAAGCACCCGCAATACCTTGCCATCACCGCATTCGGCGTAGCAGCGACCCTGTTCGCAATAAAACACAGGCACCGCGCCGCGTGGCGCCCGGAAGGGCTCCCGCATGGTCTGCAGCACCCGCATCCGTTTTCCGGCCAGTTGCGTAAAGGCGCCGGGGTAGGGCGGCGCAACGGCGCGCACCAGATTATGAATGGCCTGCGCCGATTCAAACCAGTGGATTTTACCATCTTCCGGGCGCCGTCCGCCGAAATAGCCGCCCTGGCTCAAATCCTGTGGTTTAAGCTGGACCGTGCCGGCAATCAGCCCGGGCAAGCAGCGGTCAAGCGCGATTTCGGCTGCGCAGGTCACCTTGTTGAACACCTGCAGCGCCGTATCGTCCGGCAGGATAGGCACGGCCTGCTGGTCGACAATGGCGCCGCTATCCGGTTTTTCATTCATGACGTGGAGCGTTGCGCCGGTTTCCTTTTCGCCCTTGATAATTGCCCAGTTAACCGGCACCCGGCCGCGGTATCTGGGCAGCAGCGAGCCGTGCATATTGAAGGCGCCACGCGCGGGAATGTCCAGCAGGTCTTGCTTCAGCATGTTGCGGTAGTAGAAGGAGAACAGGAAATCCGGCTGCACCGCACGGATTTGCGCGACGATTTCCGGAACATTGGGATCATCCGGCGTAATGAAGGGAATGTCGTGCCGGGCCGCCAACTCGGCCACGCTGTCGAACCAGATGGTTTCATCGGGGTTGTCGGTATGGGTGATGACCAGCTGGACATCCACGCCATGAGCCAGGAGAACGGCGAGGCAGCGGACGCCGACGTTATGGTAGGCAAAAACGATGGCGCGGGGTGAAGGGTTCATGTTTGCAGGTGAAGGTGAACCCGGCTATCCCACGATGGAATAGCCGGGTTGAAGCAACTGGCTGCTCCACAAACTAGTTGAGCAGCGCACATATTAACAGAAGGGTCGTGTGGATGGGCATGCCAGTTTTTGCCCTGGTGAATTTTATGGTAGGTAACATTTAACATAATATACATTATACGAAGTTGTGTTTTGACTGGAAGGAGGCGTCTCAGAAAACGGAAAATAAAGCACGCTAAGCGTGCGCTGAGGCTGGCACCCAGCGGTACAGCGTAGGGACAGACACGCCGAGGTTCTTGGCCACGTCCTTGGGAGGCACGCCGCTGGCCAGTAGCTTTTTGGCCGACTCGATCTTGCTGTCGGTCATCTTGGGCTTGCGACCGCCCTTGCGGCCAAGCTGACGGGCGACATCCAGCCCGGCGCGGGTACGCTCGACGATCAGCTCGCGCTCCATTTCGGCGAGGCTGGCCATGACGTGGAAGAAGAATCGGCCAGATGGCGTGCCGGTGTCGATGGCGTCGGTCAGGCTCTTGAACTGGACTCCTTGCTTGTGCAGCTCGCCGACTAGATCGACCAGTTGCTTGACGCTGCGGCCGAGGCGGTCGAGCTTCCAGACAACCAGGGTGTCGCCCTCGCGCAGCATTTCCAGCGCCTTGGCCAGACCGGGACGGTCGGCCCGTGTACCGATCACCTTGTCCTCGAAGACCTTCTTGCATCCGACCTTGTCCAAGGCTTCGCGTTGCAGTTCAAGGTTCTGATCTTGCGTCGAGACACG
>JAQTLK010000090.1 GCA_028714955.1 Sulfuricella sp. | reverse complement strand
CGCTTCGATTCTTCAAGTCCGACAGGCTCCTAGCGCATCAAGAAACCACAAACAACCCAACCTACTCGGCACCTTTCTGCTTGCCTTCCAGCGCTTCCCAGCGCGCCAGCGCCGCCAGCACCTCTTCCTCGATCTCGCCCACTCTTGCCTGCAGGCGCTTTGCCCCTTGCGGGTCGCTGCGGTAAATTTCGCCATCGGCCAGCTTTGCACCGACTTCCTGCTGCTCGCGCTCCAGCGCTTCGATCTTGCCCGGCAGGGCTTCCAGTTCACGGGTTTCGTTGAAACTCAGCTTGACCCGGGGTGCCGCTTTGGCGGGCCTGGCGGGGGCTTTTTGCGGCGTCTCGGCTTTCTTTTCCGGCAGCGCTTCCTGCGCTCGTTTGACCCGCACGTAGTCGTCGTAGCCGCCGGCATATTCCTGCAGCTTGCCGTCGCCCTCGAAGGCGATGACCTGGGTCACCACGTTGTCGAGGAAAGTCCGGTCGTGGGAAACCAGCAGCACCGTGCCGCTGTAGTCCTGGAGCAGCGTTTCGAGCAGTTCCAGGGTTTCGATGTCGAGGTCGTTGGTGGGTTCGTCCAGCACCAGCACGTTGGCCGGGCGGGTGAAGAGGCGCGCCAGCAGCAAGCGGTTGCGCTCGCCGCCGGACAGCGATTTCACCGGGGAACGGGCGCGCTGCGGGGCGAACAGGAAATCTTCCAGGTAGCTGATGACGTGTTTGCGCTCGCCACCGATCTCGATGAAATCGCTGCCCTTGCTGATGGTATCGATCAGGGTGGCCTCGTCGTCGAGCTGGGCGCGGAACTGGTCGAAATAGGCCACGGCGATCTTGGTGCCGAGCTTGACCGTGCCGCTGTCGGGCTGCAGTTCGCCCAGGATGAGCTTGAGCAGGGTGCTTTTTCCCGCGCCGTTGGGGCCCACCAGGCCGATCTTGTCGCCGCGCATCACGCGCCCGGAAAAATCCCGGATGATGACTTTGTCGCCGTAGGCCTTGCTGACGTGTTCCAGCTCCGCCACCAGCTTGCCCGAGCGCTCGCCCTGATCGACGTTGAGATTGACCGTGCCGCTGCGCTCGCGGCGCGCTGCACGCTCGCGGCGCAATGCCTCGAGCCGCAGCACGCGCCCCTCGTTGCGGGTGCGGCGCGCCTGGATGCCCTTGCGGATCCAGACTTCTTCCTGGGCCAGCACCTTGTCGAATTTTTCGTTGTGCACCGCTTCGATCTCGAGCAGTTCCTGCTTCTTGATCTGATAAGCGGAGAAATTGCCGTCGAAGCCCACCAGCAGGCCGCGATCCAGCTCGACGATGCGCGTCGCCACGTTGTCGAGAAAGCGCCGGTCGTGGGTAATCAGCAGCACGCTGCCGTTGAATTCGTTGAGCAAGCCCTCAAGCCATTCGATGGCGGAGAGATCAAGGTGGTTGGTGGGCTCGTCCAGCAGCAGCATGTCCGGTGCCATCACTAGCGCACGGGCCAGGGCCACGCGCTTTTTCTGGCCGCCGGACAGGGCGCCGATCCTGATGTCCTCCGGCAAGGAGAGCCGGCTCATGGTGGCCTCCACGCGCGCCTTCATGTTCCAGCCATCGTGTGCTTCGAGCGCCACCTGCAAGTCGTGCATGCGCGCCAGGAGGGCGTCCATGTCGGCATTCGGGTCGCCCATGGCGTGGGTGACTTCATGGTAGTCGAGCAGAAGCTGGTGAGCATCGCCTAGCCCCTCGGCCACGGCTTCATATACCGTATGTCCGGGGTCGAGCTCGGGCTCCTGCGGGACATAGGCCAGCTTCATCCCCGGCGCCCGCCATACGCGACCGTCGTCGGGCTGCGCCGTGCCGGCAATGATCTTGAGCAGGCTGGATTTGCCGGTGCCGTTACGCCCGATCAGGCCGACCCGTTCACCAGGTTCCAGCACCAGGTCGGCGTGGTCGAGCAGCGGCACGTGGCCGAACGCGAGAGATACTTTGTCTAATTGAATTAGTGGCATAGCTTAAAGAGATGGCGTCCCTTCGGAGGTATGGCTTTTTTCGTGAGCCTGCTGGCAGCGGATGCAGCGCTTAGCGGTCGGGTAAGCGAGCAGGCGCTCGAACGCGATGGCTTCGCCGCAGTCGATACAGATGCCATAGCCGCCTTGCTTCATGCGCTTGCGCGCCGCCTCGATGTCGCGCATTTCATTGATCTGGCGGTCCACTTTGGCCGCTGCGATATCCGCCAGCGCATCGGCCATTGATTCGTCGCCCTCGTCAGAGCCGCCCGCTTCGGCGAAGTCTGCAAAATGCTGTTCCCCCGTACTGGCCAGTTCTGCCTGTACTTCCCCGATCAACTGCTGATAGCGTTGCTTCAGGAGCTGTTCCAGTTGATTGTTCTGTTCCACCGTCAATGTATCCATAAATTCCTCTCATTTCCGGGCAATACCCGGCCTGGCCCCAGAGTTTAACATAGCCCCGTCCCGCATCAGCTACCGCCCATAGTGCGAAATTTAGCGTAAAATCACGCCTTCGCCCCGGTAGCTCAGTGGATAGAGCAACCCCCTCCTAAGGGGTAGGTCGGACGTTCGATTCGTCTTCGGGGCGCCATATTCAACAATGGCTTATCGGGCATCCGGTGCGCTATTTTATTTTTTATTCGTCCGCTGTGCACAGGCACGCATCCGCAGCGAAGGTTAAGAGAATTCATGGATCTAAATCAATTTCTTGGGTTGGGTGGCCGTTCTGAAGACCCGCAGGAAGCGCGCGAACGCCTGCAGCTATACATCAACCTGAAATTATCCTCGTCCGGCCAGCCTGCCTGTGAGGCGGGCGATGGCAGCAGCTTTCTCGAGGTTGCCGACAGCCTGCTCAAGAGCTACCGCGAAAAGTCGCGCCTGCTCTCCGGTTACCTGTGTCCGCCCGACCAGCGCATCCAGTCCTTTCTTGACGCCTATCTTGCGGACGCGGCCGAAGGCGGCGTGCCGCGCCTGCCGGAAAACACACTGGTCCTTGACCGCCACGGCGTGGCGCGGGAGCTTTCCCTGCCGGCCTTGCAGGACGAGTTCAAGAACGAATATGTCAGCAGCTACCGCATCCGCAACGGCGTGCTGCACAATCCCACCAGCGACCGCCGCACCACCAGGGGCTCGTTCCACCTGGCCGAGGATGGCCTGCCCATCCCCGGCGACAAGAAGGCCGTGCCCAAGCTCACTTTTGCGCGCCTGCTGAAGGCCGCGCTCAATCCGCCGGAGCACCTGCTGCGCCTGCCCTTTACCGCCGGCCAGAAACAGGAGGCGAAAATGTTCGCTTCGCTGCTGTTGCGCCCGGTGGTGTGCCCCGAGATTCCGGGCCTGGAAGCGGAAAAGAACATGGAGATCCGCTTTTTTGCGCCGGGCAGCCTGGTGAGCAACCTTGATTTTGTCGAGAGCATTTTCGGCAATGGCGGCAATCCGGTGCTGGCCTCCAACGATGCCGGTCTCGACGTGGACCACTGGTCCGGCCACAGCGGCTGCGTCATCCTTGCCCCGCAACTGGTCCAGCTCACCAAGAAGGCGCTTGGCCTGCCCCACCGCGACCAGGCCACCCCGCGCCAGATTGCGGACGGCATGTGCTGGAGCGAGGAAGGCGAACTTTACAACGATGGCGCCGCCTTCAAGATCACCGCCCGCGATGAGCGCGGCGTAATCGTCACCATCCTCGCCGACAATTATTTCGGCTATTGCAAGAAGGAAGTCAAAACCCAGATCAGCTATGCCGCCAACCTGTTCGGCCTGGCCGAAGAGGAACATGCCGGCGGCGCGCTGGCCTTTCCGCGCCACAACCACGGCGAGGAATTCGGCGTGGACAGCATCACCCGCGTGGCGGGCTACAGCTTCGAGGAGATGGTGGCGAACTACGGCGCGCTGATGCATCTGCAGCCGCAAGGCTATGGCATCGACAAGCGGCACCCGGAAGTGATCTACGTGCCGCAGGACCTGCGCATGGACCTCTCGAGCCAGACCATCAGCTGGCTCAAGGACGGCGCGCGCCAGTCCATCAAGCTGCAGCCCGGCAAGATTTACGTCCAGCCCAACGGCTACAAGGTCGAGATGCAGAAGCATCCCGGCGCGCCTTCCTGGCGCCTGGTAGGCACCGATCCGGAAGGCACGTTCTGCCACAAACCCTGCACGGTGTCAGGCGGCGGCAAGTCGGAAATCTCCAAGTCGATGAGCGATGCCGTGATCTACGCGCCGCTGTTCGTCGCCAATCTGGAACACGATCTGGACCAGGTCGAAAGCCTTTTCGAACGCGATTATGGCACGCGCTTCAAGCCCGGCTGCGAGTCGGAAGACCGCGACCCCAGCCGCAAGCTGCTCAGCGCGGAGCGCAGCCTGGGTTCGGTAATCAAGGTGCTCACGCCTTCCCTTTCTTATAGCGACGAATACAACGCCTGGCTGGAAAGCGTGCCGGACCGCATTCTTGCCCTGGCATTCGTCATCAAGCGCATGTATCGCCCGGATTGGGGCAACGACTGGCGCAAGTATCTGTCGGTCGATTTCGTCAACGGCCACCCCGGCCACGAACTGAAGCTGGGCGAGCGCAAGCTGGTTGGCTCCTACCTGCGCGTTGGCTTCACGGAAAAAGGCGCATGGCGCGTATTCAAGATGCGTCAGGACTTCATCCCGGCCGAAAAAGTGCAGATGGAAGACGACATCACCGCCTCCGTGGTGGTTCCTGCCGAAGCGCTGCCCAACACCTCGCCGAAGAGCGCCGACCCGTGCGTCAAGCTGGTGCGCAACTGCGAATACCGCCTGTTCCAGCGCCCGGACGATGCGATCCACCGCGGTTTCGACAGGCAGACCGAAAAGGACATGGCGCAGCGCGACAATTTCCTGGCGAACTACGAGCCGCTCAGGGGCGAGAAGCTGACTGAAATCGTCGACGATGTGGTGGGTTTCGGCCTTTACACCGAGCCAATGCGCAGTCTGCTGCGGGAAGCGCACGATGCCGGCGAGACGGTGGTGTCTTCCGCCCACCCGCGCATCGTCGACGGCAAGCCGAGCAAGAATCCGCGCTATCTCCAGTTGCGCACCGATCTCTCCCACCCGGTGCGGCGTTACGTCGCCGAAATCGGCGCGCGCTTCAACCGCCGCGTGCCGCTCGGTACCGCCGTGGCGGAGCCGGTCAACGCCGTGCTGACCGGTCGCCGCAACAACCCGCCCGAGCCCGGCATCCGTCCGCTGGCCGTGTACAACCCGATCCACTACCAGGAACTGCCCGAGCTGTTCATGGACTTCATCTGCAGCCTCACCGGCAAGTCGCCCTCCACCACCGGCGCCGGCAGCGAAGGCGCGCTCACCAAGGGGCCGTTCAACGCCCTGCGCGCCACGGCCGACCTCAACAATGCGCTGGTGTCCTTCATCCTCAGCGGCTACGCCGGCTACTCGACCGCCGCCGGGCATGTCGGCCCCAAGCTGCGCGTCGATCACGACATCAGCCTGCTGGTGCCGGAGATCTGGTCGCGCCTGTCTGCCAGGGTGCGCGACCCGCGCTTCATGATCGAAAACGGCTACCTGGAAAAAATCGAGGACTTCGAATACCAGGGCCGCCTGATCCAGGCCAGCCGTCTCGGCTACCGCATTACCGAACGCTTCGTGCATGGCTTCATGGGCAAGATGTTCGACGCTCCCCGCGCGGTGTTCGGCGAGGAAATCCTGCGCCCGGAAAGCCAGGGGCTGGAGGTGTTCGTCGATGGCGTGGAAAACATCGTCGCAGCCCAGCAGAACGTCGCGCTGTGCTACCTCGAGGACGGCAGCGTGGAAGAGGCCTGTCCCCCGCTCAAGGCCCTGCTCCATATCATGGCCAGCGGCAGCTACCAGGGCAAGGATGTGCATCACCCCGATATCCGCGCCATGTTCACGCGCGAAGCGCTGCTCGCTTCAGACTGGTACCGCGAGCGGCTGGAAACCAAGCAGGCTCGGGATGTCGCGTTGTGGAAACGCCACGTTGCCTACCTGGAAGCCTTTGCCGCCCGCGCCAGCCATTACGATGTGGCGGAAAAGCTCGATATACAGAATCGGATCGAAGCGGCTAAAGCCAAGCTCGAACGGGTGAGCAGCAACGCCTACCTGCAAAGCCTGCGCGGCACCATTGGCGCCGACCCGATGGGCAGGGGACGATCCGGGACGTAATCGCGTGCCGGGGGCTCGCCCCTTACGCAGGGTGGGTTAGGCACGCATTTGTGCCGCTTGTCCTCGGGTGATTTGGCCGGGGATAACCCGCCAGCGTGCCTATATCTTGAACGCAGCCAGCTTCTCGGCCTGATCCACGCGTTCCCAGGAAAATTCCGGCTCCGACCGTCCGAAATGCCCGTAGGCGGCGGTCTGGCGGTAAATGGGGCGGCGCAGTTCGAGGCTGTCGATGATGCCGCGCGGCGTCAGCCTGAAGGTGCCGCGTACCATCGCCTCCAGCTTTTCATCCGGCACGGTTCCCGTGCCATGGGTCTCGATCAGCAGCGAGACCGGTTCCGCTACCCCGATGGCATAGGCCAGCTGCACCAGGCAGCGTTTGGCATAGCCCGCCGCAACCAGGTTCTTGGCGATATACCTGGCCATGTAGGCCGCCGAGCGGTCCACTTTTGTCGGGTCCTTGCCAGAGAATGCGCCGCCGCCGTGCGGGCACGATCCGCCGTAAGTATCGACGATAATCTTGCGCCCGGTGAGGCCGGTATCGCCGTTGGGGCCGCCGATTTCGAACGGGCCGGCGGGGTTGACCCACAGCTTGAAGCCTGGCGTGCGCAGCTCAAGCGGCACCAGCGGGTCGATGACTGCGCGCGTGATTTCCCGCGTCACCCAGGCCGGATCGAGATCGCGCTCGACCTGCGTGGAGATGACCACGTTCTCGACGCCCGCCACGCGCTGGCCTTCGTAGGCGACGGTCACCTGGCTTTTCGCGTCGGGGCGCAGCCACGGCAATTCACCGGATTTGCGCAGATCGGCCAGTCGCTTCACCAGGCGATGCGCCAGCCACAGCGGGTAAGGCATGAGGTCCGGCGTCTCGTCGCAGGCGTAGCCGAACATCAGCCCCTGGTCGCCGGCGCCGATATCTCCGCCCGCCAGCGTGATGCCCTTGTGAATCTGGATGGACTGGTGATTGAAGCGCACCTGCACTTCGCACGCATTCGGGTCGATGCCGGTTTCGGCATCGCGGTAGCCGATGTCGCGCAGCACCTGGCGGGCGATCTCCCCGGCGCGGCTCTCGATCTCGCTGAACAGTTCCTTGCGCACGGTTTTGAACTCGCCGGCGATCACCACCAGGTTGTCGGCCACGAAAGTTTCGCAGGCCACCCTGGCTTCGGGTTCCTCGGCCAGGAAAGCGTCCAGGATGGCATCCGAGATCTGGTCGGCAATCTTGTCCGGATGGCCTTCCGCGACGGATTCGGAGGTAAACAGATGACGTCGGGTGTGCATTGATTCATTTCCTGTTTGGCGTTGTGTGTTGCACGGCGATTATTCCACAAATTTCCTGAAAATTTGGCCGTTCAACGCAGTGCGAGACGCCACAGCGACGTCACCTCGGCCGCGCGCGCGGCGTGGAGGGGGTCGCTGGCGTCCGCGGCGCGGGGATGGGTTGGCTTCACGTCCAGGCGTCCCAGCACCTTCAGCCCCGCAGTGTCGAAAGCGGCGAGCAAGGTCTCGCGCGAACGCAGTCCCAGGTGTTCGGCCAGGTCAGAAAGGATCAGCCAGCCTTCGCCGCCGTCCTCCAGGTGGTCGGCCAGCCCCGCCAGGAAACCCAGGAGCATGCGGCTCCCCGGATCGTAAATTGCATGTTCGATGGGTGAATTCGCGCGCGCCGGCAGCCACGGCGGATTGCACACGACGAGCGGCGCCCGTCCTTCGGGAAAAAGGTTGGCGGGAACAATCTCCACCCGTTCGCTCAGGCCGAGACGCCCGATGTTCTCGCGCGCACACGCCAGTGCGCGCGGGTCCTGGTCGGTGGCGACGACGTGTTTTACTCCCCGGCGGGCAAGCAGCGCGGCCAGTACGCCCGTCCCCGTGCCAACGTCGAAGGCCAGTCGGAGCGAAGGCAGCGGCGCCTCGGCGAGCAGCCCCACGTATTCGCCGCGCAACGGTGAGAACACGCCGTAGCACGGGTGAATCCGCGCGCCGAGCGCCGCTATCTCGACGCCTTTCTTGCGCCATTCATGAGCCCCGATCAAGCCGAGCAGCTCGCGTAGCGAGACCACCGAAGGCTCGTCAGCCGGACCATATGCCTCCATGCAGGCTTCCCGCACATCCGGCGAGCGCCGCAGCGGAATGCTGTAATCCTCCTCCAGCGGCAGCAACAGCATCCCCAGGATGCGTGCACGCAGGGATTGGAACTGGCGATGGAAATGGAACGCCTCGGTTGGTGACGAAGCTGCCTTGCGCGGCTTGCGGTCGATGCGTCGCGCCATGGCCTGCTGCAATTGGCGCGCATTCTGGAAATCCCCGCGCCACAACAGTGCCGTGCCCTCGCAGGCAAGGCGATAGGCAGTGTCGGCTGTCATGCGGTCATCAGCGAGCGTCACGCGCCCGGGCGGCGATGCCGCGCTCTCGGAACGCCACCGGGCGGACCGGCTTTCGTCCGCCTCGACCCAGTCAATTACAGGAAATTCGCCCACGCTGGCACAGCCTTTGGCAATTTTGCCGGGAAATTAAAGAGCGAACGATACAACATGCTTTCATGAGTCGGCAAACAGCTTGCCGATGAAAGGTTTCCGCCCCCAGCGGATTTGTCATCAAGTCTGGCAGTCCCGTTGCTTTTGTGCCATGATTCAGCGCA
>JAQTLK010000089.1 GCA_028714955.1 Sulfuricella sp. | reverse complement strand
GTTTAACCGAGTTCCCCGATGGCATGGCGCATCAGGTGATTTTTCAGGCCGTCGAGGCGGTTGGTCAGGCTCAGCCCGGTATTGCGCAGGGCGCGCAGCAGGGGGTTGGCGTTGTTGAAGAGCTTGTGCAGCCCGTCGGTGACCAGTTGCATGGCCAGGATGTCCTCCTTGCGCGCGCGTTCGTAGCGGCGTAGCAGGAAATAATCGCCGCAATCGCGCTGCGCCTCGCGCTGCAGCAGCACCTGGGCGAGCTGGCGGGCGTCCTGGAAGCCGAGATTGGCGCCTTGTCCGGAGAGCGGGTGGACGTTGTGGGCGGCATCGCCGATCAGCGCCACGCGGGGCTTGACCAGTTGTTCCAGGTTGAGCAGGCGCAGCGAGAAAGCGGTGGGCGCCGTAATGAGCTGCAGCGCGCCGAGCGTGTTTCTGCCCGCCTCCTGCACGCGGCGGCAGAACTCGTCGCCCGGCAGCGTCAGCAGTTCCTGCGCCAGCGATTCATGGGCTGACCAGACGATGGAAATTTTGTTGCCCGGCAAGGGCAGGTAGGCCAGGACGCCGTCTTCGCGGAACCACTGGTAGGCGTGATTGCGATGCGGTTTTTCGACCGCGAAGTTCGCCACCACGCCGGACTGGCCGTATTCGCGCGGCTGGGCCGCGAAGCCGGCATGGGCGCGCACCCAGGAGTCGCGCCCATCCGCGCCGACCACCAGTCTGCCGCGCACTACGCGGCCATCCTGCAGGGCCACCATGGCGGCCTCTTCGTCGACTTCCAGCGTGGCGCAGGCGGCGGGGCAGAAGACTTCCACGTTGGGCTGTTCCTGCAATGCCTGCCACAAGCCGGCCTGCATCAGGCGGTTCTCGGCGATGAAGGCCAGTTCTGCCACGCCGGCCTGGTATGCCGTGAAATCGAGGCGCGCCGCCGCGTCGTCGCCCCATACGTGCATTTCATGCACCGGGGTAATACGGGTTTGATCGAGGCCGCGCCAAATGCCGGACTGGTCGAGAAAGCGGGCGTTGGCCGGGTTGACGGCGTAGATGCGGGCGTCCCAGCTCTCGTCGCGAGGCAAAGGCGCCGGGGCGCGGCCCTCGATCAGCGCCAGCTTGAGCCCGCTGTCCCTGAGCGCCACGGCGAGCGAGGCGCCCACCAGGCCGGCGCCCACTATTATGATGTCGAAATCGAGAGTCATTAGCCTTTCGCTCCGAAAATCATTTTGCGCGCCACCAGGCGTTTTGCCGTCGGCAGCAGGTCCAGCGCCGCCAGCCCGAGCCCGCGCCCGAGACTGACGCCCGCATAGTCATTGGAGAACAGGCGCACCAGCAGGTCAGTGAACAGGATGCTGCCACCGGTATCGCGGCGGCGCCCTTCGCGGTAATGCTTGAGCATGGCCGGGCCGCCGATCTCGGCGCGGGGCGCGTTGCGGATTTCCTCGCCGAGTTCCCAGGCGTCGCGCAAACCGAGATTGAACCCCTGCCCCGCCACGGGATGCATGGTCTGGGCCGCGTTGCCGATCAGCGCCATGCGTTGCGCCGTGACGGGGCGGGCATATTTGAGGCTGAGGGGAAAGCTGGCGCGCTGGCCGGCAGCGGTAAACGCGCCGAGACGATCGCCGAAGCGTTCGTGCAAGCTGGCGAGAAAAGCGCCGTCATCGAGGCGCAGCAGCGTCTCCGCTTCGTCCGTCCGGGCGGTCCAGACCAGGTCGTAGCCCGTGCCGGATGGCAGCAGCGCCAGCGGTCCGAAAGGCGTGAAGCGCTCGAAGGCAACATGGGGTCGAGGGCGTTCCACGCTGACATGGCAGAGCACCGCGCTCTGAGCGTAATCCACCACGTGCCGTTCCACGCCGGACACCTGGGCCAGGCTGCGTCCGCCATCTGCGAGCACCAGCAGGCTGGCGGTCACTTCATGTTGTCGTCCGCCGTGTTCGAACTCGGCTACGCCGAAACCGGGCGTGGATTTCACGCCGCTTACCGTGGCGCCGGTCAGATACAGCGGGTTGTCCAGGCGCAGCGCCTGGTGCAGGGCGGTGCCGAGCGCGGCGTAGTTGACCACGTAACCCAGCGCCTCCACGCCGCTTTCGGACGCGGTCAGCAGTGCCCGCCCGAACCCGCCGCGCTGCGAGATGTGGATGCGCTCGATCGGTGTCGCGCCCACGATGCCGCCCCACACGCCGAGCCGCTGCAGCAGGATTTTCGCGCCATAGGACAATGCCAGGGCACGCGGGTCGGCGGGAGCGGAAAAGTCGCTACGCGCCTCCAGCACCATCACTTCCAGCCCACCGCCGCGCAACGCCAGTGCCAGCGCCGCGCCTGCCGGGCCGCCGCCGATGATGAGCACGTCGGCATGGCTAAGCATGGCCTTGTTCCATCAGCGCTTCGATATCCGCCACCGTTTTGGGTGCGGCCCGGCTAAGCACCTCGCAACCGCCTTCTGTCACCACCACATCGTCCTCGATGCGGATGCCGGTATTCCAGAAATGCGCCGGCACGTTCTCCGCCGGACGGATATAGCAGCCCGGCTCCACGGTCAGCGCCATGCCCGGCTGCAGCGTTCGCCACTCTCCGCCCCGCTTGTATTCGCCCACGTCGTGCACGTCCATGCCCAGCCAGTGGCCGGTGCGGTGCATGTAAAACTGCCTGTAGCTTTCCTTCTCCAGCACTTCGTCGATGCTGCCGTGGCACAGGCCGAAGTCGATGAATCCCTGGGCCAGCACCTTGAGCGCCGCCTCGTGGGGCTGATTCCAGTGGTTGCCGGGTTTCACGTGGAACACCGCGTCCGCCTGGGCCGCCAGCACCAGCTCATAGATGTCCTTTTGCACCGCGCTGAATTTGCCGTTGACCGGGAAGGTGCGGGTAATGTCGGCAGCGTAGCCGTCAAGTTCGCAGCCGGCGTCGATCAGCAGCAGTTCGCCGTTCTTGAGCGGGGCGTCGTTGAACACGTAATGCAGCACGCAGGCGTTGGCCCCGCCCGCCACGATGGAGGTATAGGCGGGCGCCTGGGCGCCGTGGCGGCGGAATTCGTGCAGCAGCTCGGCCTCGACCTCGAATTCGTGCCGGCCCGGCCGCGCCTGCTGCATCGCGCGGATATGGGCGGCGGCGGAAATCTCGCCGGCGCGGCGCATGGTGGCGATTTCCCCGGCGTCCTTGACAAGGCGCATTTCGTCCAGCAGCGCACGCACATCCTGGATTGCGCCCGGCGCGGCGATGCCGCTCCTCACCTGCTCGCGCACGCTGTTCAGCCAGCCCACGGCACGGGCGTCCCAGGTGCTGTCGGCGCCGAGGTGAAAGAACAGGCTGGGCTGGTCGGCCAGCAGCTTGGGCAGCATTTCGTCGAGCTGGGCGATGGGGTGGGCCTCGTCGAAGCCAAAAATCTCTTTTGCGCTTTCGGGGCCATGACGGAAGCCTTCCCAGATCTCGCGTTCGAGGTTTTTTTCGCGGCAAAACAAAATGCTCCTGGCCGGATTTCCGGCCAGCAACACCAGGACCGCTTCCGGTTCCGAAAAACCGGTAAGATAATGAAAATAGCTGTCGAAGCGGTACGGGTAATGGCTATCCCGGTTGCGCGCGCGCTCCGGCGCCGTGGGAATGACTGCAAGCCCGGCGCCCATTTTGTCCGCGAGGCGCAGGCGGCGTTGTTGATATACTTTTATGTTGCTCATTGCACCAGGTTCGATAAAATTCGTTATGATTATTCAGGATTTACCTGGCAAAAGCAAAATGACTTTTTTCCGTAAAAGCGGTTTTCTTCTCGCCGCCGTGGCTGCTTTTCATCTGGCCGGCTGTTCTTCCGTCGCGCCGCGCGCCGAACGCCCCGGCGCCGTTGCCCCCAAGCCCGTCAAGGGCGGCGGCTACTATCTCGACGACGGCCCGGGCGACAACCCTCCCGCCAATCTCGATGCCATACCCGATGCCGAGCCCAGGGCCGAGCCCTTGCACAAGTTCGCCAACCGGCCCTATACCGTGCTGGGGCAGACCTACACGCCGGCTACCCGGCTCGGCCCCTACAAGGCGCGCGGCATCGCCTCCTGGTACGGCCGCCGCTATCACGGCCAGAAAACCGCCGTCGGCGAGCCCTACGACATGTATGCCATGAGCGCCGCCCATCCCACCCTGCCCATTCCCAGCTACGCGCGGGTAACCAATCTCGAAAATGGCAAGTCGGTGGTGCTGCGCATCAACGACCGCGGACCGTTCCGCAGCAACCGCCTGATCGACCTTTCCTACACGGCGGCTTACAAGCTGGGCGTGCTGAACGGCGGCACCAACCAGGTCGAGGTGGAGAGCATCGATCCGGATAATTATCAGGCGGCGGCCACCGCATCCCCGGCCAAACCGGTCGAGGGAAGACCTCTGGCAGTGACGCCGGTCGCCACTGTGCAGCCGCTGGCCCCGGTCGCCGCCCCGGAAACGGCCCTCCCCTTCAGTGGCAGTGACGGCAGCGTATTCCTGCAGCTCGGCGCCTTCAGCTCGCGCGAGAACGCGGAAAATTTCAGCGGCAAGATGAAAATGGGACTGGGGCAGTTGGTCGAAAAAATGCAGATCGTGGAGGGCGGCGGCCTGTTCCGCGTCCGCCTCGGGCCTTATGCCAGCCGTGCGGAAGCAGGACAGCTGGCGGCCCAAATCGCTCAGGCCGCAAACATCTCTCCCGTCATCGCGCGTTAACGAAACTCGCGCAGCGAGACCTCGTCCCCCTCGCCCTTTGGGAGAGGGCGGGGGTGAGGGAAACGATCATGGCGAATCGCTGTTTCATGATTCAGGGCGGCGAATCGCCATGATCGTTAAACCCGGATGTTTCATAAATTCGCGTGATGATGGCGCAAAGCACCGCCTGATGGACAATCCGGGTTAAATACGCTGGCACGGGGAACCGGGACGGCATCGGGCGGTCTGCTATAATCCTGCATCCCGGTTTAGGAAACTCCATGAAACATCTGCTGCTGCTATTTTCTTTTCTCGTTTCGTCCGGCGCCATTGCCGAGCAGGTTTTGCCCGTTCCCCCCGCCCCGCCCATTGCCGCGCGCGCCTACCTGCTGGCCGATTTCCCCAGCGGGCGCCTGCTGGTCCAGCAAGGCGCCAACGACCGCATCGAGCCGGCCTCCCTGACCAAGCTGATGACGGCCTACCTCACCTTTAGCGCCATCCGGCAGGGACGCCTCAAGATGGACCAGGTGCTGCCGGTTTCGGAACGCGCCTGGAAGGCCGAGGGGTCGCGCATGTTCATTGAGCCGAACCGGCCTGTCACGGTGCGGGAGCTGATCCAGGGCATGATCGTCCAGTCCGGCAACGATGCCTGCATTGCGCTGGCGGAAGGCATCGCGGGCAGCGAGGAGGTATTCGCCCAGATGATGAACCAGGAGGCGGCGCGCCTGGGGATGAAAAATACCCATTATATGAACGCCACCGGCCTGCCGCACGCGCAGCATTACACCACGGCTTATGACCTTTCCCTGCTGGTGGCGGCGATCATTCGCGACTTCCCCGAGGACTTCAAGTTCTATTCGATGAAGGAATACCGCTACAACAATATCACCCAGCCCAACCGCAACCGCCTGTTGTGGCTCGACCCCACGGTGGACGGCATGAAAACAGGCCACACCGAGTCGGCCGGCTACTGCCTGATTGCCACCGCCAGGCGTGACCCGATGCGGTTGATCTCCATCGTGCTGGGGGCGACCTCCGATCATTTGCGCGCAACCGAAAGCCAGAAACTGCTCAATTATGGTTTCCAGTTCTTCGAGGGCAAACGCCTTTACGCCAGGAACCAGACCATTTCCACCCTGCCCATATGGAAAGGCAGCCAAAAAACGCTCAAGGCGGGCGTCAGCCAGGACCTCCTGATTACCCTGCCAAAAGGTTATTACAGCCGCATCAAAGCCACGGTGACCAGCAAGCAGCCCTTGCTTGCGCCCGTCTCCGCCGGCCAGATGGTGGGCACCCTCCAGCTCACCCTGGACGACAAGCCCTTTGCCAGTTATCCGCTGGTGGCGCTGGAAAATGTGGCGGTGGGCAATATTTTCGGACGCGCGCTGGATAGCGTGAAGCTGTGGTTCAAATAGTTTATTTGAACGGCGTCTTCCTGCCGCTGGAAGAGGCCCGCGTGCCGGTGCTGGACCGCGGCTTCATCTTCGGCGATGGCGTGTACGAGGTGATCCCGGCCTACTCGCGCCATCCTTTCCGCCTTGCCGAGCATCTGCAGCGGCTGCAGCACAGCCTGGACGGCATCCGCCTGGCCAACCCCCATTCGGATGCCGAATGGCGTGAACGGGTACGGGAATTGATCGCGCGCAACGCGGGCGAGGACCAATACCTCTATCTGCACATCACGCGCGGCGTGGCCCGGCGTGACCATGCTTTCCCTCCTGCCGGCACGCCGCCCACCGTGTTCATGATGAGCAGCCCGCTGCTGCCCGCCGCCCAGGCGCTGCGGGAACATGGCGTGACGGCAATCACCGCGCCGGACAATCGCTGGCTGCGCTGCGACATCAAGGCTATTTCATTGCTGCCCAACGTGCTGCTGCGCCAGTTGGCGGTGGATGCCGGCGCGGCCGAAACCGTCATGCTGCGCAACGGGTTTCTCAGTGAAGGCGCGGCCAGCAATATTTTTGTCGTGAAGGATGGCGTCCTGCTCGCGCCACCCAAGGATCACCTGATGCTGCCGGGGATCACCTACGATGTGGTGCTGGAACTGGCCGCCGCCCACGGCATTCCCACGCGCGTGGCACCGGTGGCCGAAGGCACGCTGCGCGGCGCGGACGAGGTCTGGCTGACTTCCTCCACCCGCGAGGTGCAGGCCATCACCCGCCTCGACGGCAGCCCGGTCGGCACGGGCGAGCCGGGCCCCCTGTTCCGCAGGATGGACGGGTATTATCAGGATTACAAGGCCACCGTGATGCGCCAACCCTTGCCATGAGCAACCCGGAAACCCTGCTGGAATTCCCCTGCGCCTTTCCCGTCAAGATCGTGGGGCGCATGGAGGACGGTTTCGCCGCCGCCCTGGTGGAAGTCGTGCTGCGCCACGCACCGGATTTCGATGCCGCCAGCGTAACCATGAAAACCAGCAGCAGCAACAAGTACCTCTCGCTCACCTGCACCATCAACGCCACCTCGAAACGGCAACTGGATGAGCTTTACCGCGAAATCAGCGCGCATCCGCTGGTGGTGATGGCGCTTTGAGAGTGAGTGGCAAGCAGTGAGCAGTGAGCAGCCCCCACCCTTGGCGGATGACCCGCTGCTCACCGCTCACCGCTCACCGCTCACCCGCCGCCTTGGCCTCGTGGAATACCAGCCCGCCTTCCAGGCCATGCAGGATTTCACGGCGCAGCGCGGGCCGGGCACGCCGGACGAAATCTGGCTGCTGCAGCATCCGCCGGTCTATACCCTGGGTTTGGCCGGCAAGGCGGAGCACCTGTTGCGGAACAGCGCGATCCCGGTGGTGAAAGTCGACCGCGGCGGCCAGATCACTTACCACGGTCCGGGTCAGGTGGTGGCATATCTCCTGCTCGACCTCAAGCGGCGCGGCATCGGCGTCAAGGAACTGGTGCGCCGCATGGAACAGGCGGTGATCGAGCTGCTCGCTGCCCACGGCGTGGAGGCCGCGCGGCGCGACAAGGCGCCGGGCGTGTACGTGAACGGCGCCAAAATCGCCGCCCTGGGCTTGCGCATCCGGAACAATTGCAGCTACCACGGCCTGTGCCTCAACGTGGACATGGACCTCTCGCCCTACGCCAACATCAATCCCTGCGGCTATGCCGGGCTGGAAGTGACGCAGACCTGCGAGCAGGGCGTGAACGCTGGTGCGGATGCGCTGGCCGACGAGCTGGCGCGGCATCTGCTGTTGCAGTTGGGATATACTGGAGAACAAATTAACCACGGGGCACACGGGGAGCACGGGGAAAACCCAAGCCACCCCGTGTGCCCCGTGCTCCCCGTGGTTCAATTCTAGGTTTTCATGGCAGACCCAAAACTTCACAAAGGCGCCGCCAAGACGGCGCGCATCCCCATCAAGATCGTGCCCCAGGCGCCGCTGCGCAAGCCTGCGTGGATACGCGGCAAGGTGGCGTCGGGCGGCAAGTTCGGCGAGATCAAGCACATCCTGCGCGAGCACGGCCTGCACACGGTGTGCGAGGAAGCTGCCTGCCCCAATATCGGCGAGTGCTTCAGCCACGGCACCGCCACGTTCATGATCCTCGGCGATCTGTGCACGCGACGCTGCCCGTTCTGCGACGTGGGGCACGGCAAGCCCCTGCCGCCGGACGCCGAGGAGCCGGCACGGCTGGCGCGCACCATCGCCGCCATGAAGCTGAAATACGCGGTCGTCACCAGCGTCGACCGCGACGACCTGCGCGACGGCGGGGCCGGCCATTTCGCCGCCTGCATCGGCGCGGTGCGCGCAGCCTCGCCGCACACCCGCATCGAAACCCTGGTGCCAGATTTCCGTGGTCGCCTCGACATCGCCCTGGAGATTCTCGGCAAGCAGCCGCCGGACGTGCTCAACCACAACCTGGAAACCGTGCCGCGCCTCTACAGGCAGGCCCGTCCTGGCGCCGATTACGCCCATTCGCTGCAGCTGCTGCAGGCGTTCAAGCAAAAACACCCGGGCATCCCCACCAAGTCCGGCCTGATGGTCGGGCTGGGCGAGAGCGACGAGGAAATCCTCGCCGTGATGCGCGATCTGCGCGCCCACGAGGTGGACATGCTGACCATCGGCCAGTATCTGCAGCCCTCGCGCCACCACCTGCCGGTCACGCGCTTCGTGACGCCGGAACAGTTCGAGGCATTCGCGGTCGCGGCAAGGGAAATGGGTTTCAGGAATGCCGCCTGTGGCCCGATGGTGCGATCCAGCTACCATGCGGATTTGCAGGCTTCCGACGTAACCGGAGAAAAGCAGTGATCAACAACGACGTGCTGCGCAGCATCCGCTATGCGCTGGACCTGAGCGACGCGAAGGTGGCGACGCTGATCCAGCTGGCCGAGCGCGACATAGAGCCAGCCAATGTCGCGAGTTTCCTGAAGAAGGAAGACGAGGAAGGTTTCGTCGAGTGCGCCGACGATGTCCTGTCCGCGTTTCTGGACGGCTTGATCGTCCACCGCAGGGGCAAGATGGAACCGCGCCCGGAGACGGACAGGAAACCGGAACGGCGCCTGACCAATAACGCCATCCTGAAAAAGCTGCGCGTGGCTTTCGAGCTGAAAGAAGAGGATATGCACAAGGTTCTGGAACTCGCCGGGTTCGGCGTGTCCAAACCCGAGCTGAGCGCGTTGTTCAGGCAAAAGGGCCACAAAAATT
>JAQTLK010000088.1 GCA_028714955.1 Sulfuricella sp. | reverse complement strand
CTAGGTAAATCTCAAACCACGAAACGCGCCACCATGCCATGCGAAAAATTGCCCGCCGGCAAGGGGATGCGCACCGTCCAGCCGCTGCCCGGCGCCGCGCTGATGGCCTCGCCTGCGAGGTTTTCCATGCGTTCCAGATCGACCACCCGGTTGCCGCCGGGCAACAGGATTTCCAGCCGGTCGCCCACCTCGAAGCGGTTCCTGACGTTGATTTCCGCCATGTTGCTGGCGGCATCGAAGGCCACGATATCGCCCACGTACTGGCTTCTGGCGCTTTCCGAATAGCCGCGCAGGTAATTCTGGTGTTCCGCGGTGTGGTGACGCTGGTAGAAGCCATCGGTGTAGCCGCGGTTGGCGAGCGTTTCCAGCGAGGACAGCAAAGCAGGGTCGAAGTCCCGCCCAGCCAGCGCATCGTCGATGGCGCGGCGGTACACCTGGGCGGTGCGCGCCACGTAGTAGGCCGACTTGGTGCGCCCCTCGATCTTGAGCGAGTCGATGCCCATCCTGGTCAGCCGTCCGACGTGCTCCACCGCGCGCAAGTCCTTGGAATTCATGATGTAGGTGCCATGCTCGTCCTCCATCACCGGCATCAGCTCGCCGGGGCGGTTCTGTTCTTCCAGCAGGTACACCTTGTCCGCCAGCGGGTGACGCAGCAGGCTGCCGCATTCGGACAGCGCGCTTTCCTGCATCTGGGCGGAAAAGCTCGCGCGGATCACCCCGGCGGCATCCTCCTCGCCCTCGCGCACCCTGTAATCCCAGCGGCAGGAATTGGTGCAGGTGCCCTGGTTGGGGTCACGGTGGTTGAAATAGCCGGACAGCAGGCAACGGCCGGAATAGGCGATGCACAGCGCGCCGTGGACGAACACTTCGAGTTCCATGTCGGGGCACATCTGGCGGATCTCCTCGATCTCGTCAAGCGACAGCTCGCGCGACAGGATCACCCTTGTGAGCCCCATGCCTTGCCAGAACTTCACCGCCGCGTAGTTGACGGTATTGGCCTGCACGGAAAGATGGACAGGAACCTCCGGCCATTTCTCCCGCACCATCATGATGAGGCCGGGGTCGGCCATGATGAGCGCGTCCGGGCGCATGGCGATGATCGGTTCCATGTCGGCGAGGTAGGTCCTGACCTTGGCGTTGTGCGGCATGAGGTTGCTGGCAACGAAGAATTTCTTGCCCAGGCTGCGCGCCTCGTCGATCCCGGAGCGCAGCTCTTCCAGCTTGAATTCGTTGTTGCGCGCGCGCAGCGAATAGCGCGGCTGGCCGGCGTACACGGCATCGGCGCCGAAAGCGAAGGCGGTGCGCATCTTGTCCAGCGAGCCGGCGGGAAGGAGGAGTTCGGGGGCGTGCAACAGGATTCTCATAATTCAAAATGACAAGTTTGAGATTATAGCGGTTCTGCGGCGAAACCGTTTCGCCGCGATCGGCCGGGGTCAGGCGAGCGGGAGCAGGATCGCTATGCCGGAACGGCCAGCAGGGCCGCCACCCGTGCTGCTGCGATGTCGAAATCGTCGGCGGGAACCGGGCGGGAGAAATAATACCCCTGGACGTAGCGGCAATCCATTTCACGCAAGAGCTGGACCTGCTGGGCAGACTCGACTCCTTCCGCCACCACATCCAGACCCAGGCTTTTACCCATGGCCACCACCGCCTCCACCAGCGCCCTTTCGTTCGCGTGGACGTGCATGTCCTGCACGAAGGACTTATCCACCTTGAGCGTGTCGACGGGAAAGTGCTTCAGGTAGGACAGGGATGAATACCCTGTGCCGAAGTCGTCCAGATAGACGCGACAACCCATTTCACGTACTGCCCTGAGCCAGGCCAGTGCCTTTTCGATATCGTGGAGGAGCACGCCCTCGGTGATCTCCAGCGCCAGCCGGGCGGGGGAAATTCCATGCTGCTGGAGTGCCTCAAGCAACTTGGAGGGAGGCAGCCCTTCAGGTATTTGTCGGGCCGAGACGTTGATGGAGAGATGGAGGGTCTGACCGGCCTGCTCCCAGACGGCCAGTTGCGCGCAGGCGGCATCCAGCATCCACAAGCCGATATCATTGATAAGTCCGGTCTGTTCGGAGATTGGAATGAAAGCGTCGGGCGGGATCAAGCCGCGAATCGGGTGCTGCCAGCGGATCAGCGCCTCGGCACCGGCGATGTGATTGCCGCGCAGGTCGACGATGGGCTGCAGATAAAGCCGGAAATCCCCGTCGCGCAGGGCCTGCCGCATGTCATTCTCCATGTGGCGGCGCTGTTCCGCCGCTTCGGCCATGGCGGGATCGAAGAAGACCGCCGTGTTGCCGCCGGCGGCCTTGGCCTTGTCCAGCGCCAGTTCGGCATGGCGCTGCAGGGTGGGAACATCGCTGCCGTCATCAGGGAAAAGTGCGATGCCGATGCTGGCATGCAGCCTGACGGGCGAGCCCTCGATGAAATGGTTCTGGCTCAGGGCCTGCTGGATGCAGCCGGCGACCCTGTCGGCGTCCTCGCCACGGGTGACGCCGTGCAGCACGATGCCGAAGGTGTCGGCGGCCAGGCGTGCCACGCTGTCGCCGCTCCCGACGCAGTGGGCCAGGCGGGAGGTGGTGACCTTGAGCATCTCGTCGCCAGCAGGCCGCCCCATCCCTTCGTTGATGCCCTTGAACCCGTCCAGGTCCACCAGCATCAGGACGAAGCCGCCGCGCTGGGTGAAGGTGAAATTCTTCACCAGCGCGTGCATCCGCGCCTCCAGGCCGAGGCGGTTGGCCACGCCGGTGAGGGGGTCGGTGAGCGCCAGTCGCTTGGCCGAGGATTCGGCCTCCTTCAGCCCGGTGACATCGTGGGCCACCCCCTGCAGCAGATTGTCGCCGATGGGGCTGAGAATGAGGCTCAGCCAGCGGGAAGCGCCGTCTTCCAGGCGCAGGCACAGGTCTTCGGCAACAGGTTTGTTGTCGTGGAGCGCTTCCTGAATCATCGCGGCGAGACGCAAGGGATTTTCCCAGGACAGCTTTCCCAGACGCAACGCGCACTCGCTGGCCACGTTGCCGGGAACGCCCAGCAGGCGGGTGAAAGCGGGGTTGCAGGAAGACACCTGCCCCTCGCCGTCGAGAACGAAGATGCCGGACTCGGCGTTATCGAAAATGGCATGGTATTTTTTCTCGTCCGTTTCCCGTTGCAGGCGCAGCGTCCGCTCCTCCTCCAGCGACGCCACCAGATCCCCGGCCAGCGTGTTGATGTCGTCCACGAGACGGCCAATTTCCGTGTGGGCGACATACCCCTTGAGGCCTGGCAGGCGGTCGCCAGCCCTGGCATCCATGTGGTGCAGGCGGTCGGACATGGCCTTGATGGGATGCAGGATGAACAGCAGCATGGCTTCCACCATCACCAGCGCGAGCAGGGTGAGCTGCCAGCCCGATTGCAGCGCGACAAAACGGACTTCCTCCACGATGCTCCGTTCGACGTTTTGCTGATCGGGGGCGATCCGGATGCTGCCGACCACCTGCGCGGGGTTGAAGGGGGAATGGATGTCCCGCGTCAGGCTGGGGGCGTGGTCAGCCTCTGCCTGGGACATCCCGGCGCGCCGCTTGCGGGCCAACTCCTGCTTGTCCGCAAGGATGGTGACCTCCAGCACCTCGCTGTTGCTCAGCAGTCCCTTGGCCACCTCGCCGGCCAAGGTCTTGTCCCCCACGAAACAGGCGACCTGCACGGTGCTTTCCACCGTGTCGACAAGCTGGTTCAGGCGCGTGGCCGCCGCCTCCTGCGCCCGCTTCTGGGTGACCACGACGGTAATGGCCACAGTGAGTAGGATCGACAGGATGGAAACGGCCACGATCATGGCAACGGAACGGAACAGCAGGCTGTGTTTCCAGAGTGCTCGCATGGTCATGGCGCGAATTCCAGGACGATCCTGAGGCGGGCATCGACCATGCTGCGCTCGATGTAGCCGATCGCCCCGCGATTGGCGGCAAGCCAGGCCATCACCTCCGCCGGGCTGGCGGCCTGGCGGGGCGGAGAGGTCTTGCCCGAGAAAACCAGGCGCGCCCAATAAGCGTTGATTTCATCCAGGTCCTTGTTGACCAGCTTGCGATAGAACCGCGCCTTGAGGGGCAGGTTCGCCGGCTGGTCGATGGGCAGGGCCGCGAGCCCGGAAGGGAACACGCGATAACGGCCCAGGAAAATGTTGATGACCTCGTCGCGGTCAAGGCGCTCGACGCCGCTTTCCGCGTTGACCACCACCACCAGGTCGGCCATGGCCGACGCAGCGGGCAGGGCGCTCAACAGTGCCAGCAGGGCTGCGAGCAGATAACGCGTGAAGCCCATCGCTAGAACACGAAATCCAGCGCCAGGCTGAAAACGGTCAGGTTGCCGTTCCAGGCGGGGGCATAGTCACCGTGGAACGGAAACAACGAACTGGGTGTGCCGCGTATCCAGTCCACCTGGGCTTTCAGTGCCAGGTCTGGTTGGATATCCCAGCGTCCGCCCAGGAACAGGGTGTGCTGGTCGCTGTGGGTCTGGGCCATCAAACCGGCCGCCAAAGGTGCCAATGGCGCCGGCGGAGGCGAGGCCAGCGTCTTGGCTGAGGACTTCACCTTGGAATAGCCCAGGTAAGGCGTCACCTGGCCCAGGCGATAGGCTGCAATGACATAGCCGGCCTTGCTATTCTCATAGATGGCACTCTCATGCCGGGTCTGGCTGAGCATCAGTTGCAGTTGTAGCGGGCCGTTGTCATAGACCACGCCCAGGGAGTTGAATTGGCTCCATTTGCCCGCCGCGGACAATTCCGGGGCGTAGGACAGAAAACCGGGTGGCCCACCCAAGGATGCTGCCAGGGCATCCAGAGGAATTTCATTTTTAAAGCGAATCTGAGCGTGGCCGAGACGGAACTGCCAAGGACCGTGCAGGTAATCCACATGCCCGCCCACGATCAGGGAGTCCTCAAGGTCCCACAGAAGTTTATTGATATTGAAGGGAACCTTCTCCTCAGAGAGGCCGGCATAGAACTTGCCGCGCAGCAGTCCCTCTCCCACTGGCGTGGTCGCGCTGACATCCATACCGTTGATGTAGGAAAAGACCAGGGAGCCATAGTAATCCGGCGGCGGACGCACTGTAAGATTGGCATAACCGACCAGGCGCGAGTCCGCCAGCATATAGAACTCAGTGCCCAGCCGGCCGGCCCTGACACTGATTTGTGGGGAAAAGTCATGACTCAGAAAGGCCCAGGCGACTGTCGGGGTGTAAGTGCCGTCATAGCTATAACGACTGACAACTTGCACAACCCCTTCCGTCAGTTCGCTCAGATGGAGATTGGCTTGCAAGCCAAGGATCGAATCCACCTGGCTTGACCAGTGCTTGTTCACCCCATCCGGCTGGGAGAGGTCGCGCACATACTGGACCGAGTCATTGGTGGAACGGGCAATGCCCAGCGTGCCGAAGCCCTTCAGGGAAAGGCTGGGACTGCCAGCGGCGACATCCTCCCCGCCCCGGCAGGGCAAGACCGCCGCCAGCGCCCAGGCCAGAACCAGCGTAAGTCCACGTCTATATCGCATTGCCATTACTCGCCAAGATCAGGTGGTGCATCCTCGAAGAGAATGTTATTGGTATTTTTTATCAGTGTAGCATGCTATCGTCAGTGTGGCAGGCCGTGAAATAATACCCGGCAAGGGGTAAAATGCGAGTCTCATGCCTAGCCCATCCTTCATCCATCTCCGTCTCCACAGCGAGTTCTCCATCACCGACGGCATCGTGCGGCTGGACCAGGGCAAGGACCATTCCTGCCCGCCGGTGGAGCGCGCCAGGGCAGATGGCATGCCCGCCCTGGCGCTGACCGATCTCAACAACCTGTTCGGCATGGTCAAGTTCTACAAGGCCGCACGCGGCAAAGGGGTCAAGCCCATCATCGGCTGCGACGTGTGGGTGGAGAACGAAAGCAACCGCGACCAGCCGAGCCGCTTGCTGCTGCTGTGCCAGAACCGGACCGGCTACGGCAACCTGTGCGAGCTGCTGAGCCGCGCCTTCCGCAGCAACCAGCATCGCGGCCGCGCGGAAATCAGCAAAGCCTGGTTGACGGACGGTCGTGGCGAAGGGCTGATCGCCCTCTCAGGCGCGCATCTCGGCGATATCGGACAAGCCCTGCTGAACGGCAACGAGGCGCAGGCGCGGCGACTGGCAAGCGACTGGGCGGCATGCTTCCCGCAGCGCTTTTACCTCGAACTGCAGCGTACCGGCGCACCGCAGGTGGAAGAAGTCCTGCAGCAAACCCTGCTCCTGGCCAGGGAACTGGATTTGCCGGTGGTCGCCACCCACCCCATCCAGTTTCTCGACGAGGACGATTTCCGCGCTCACGAGGCGCGGGTATGCATCGCCGAGGGCTATGTGCTGGGCGACCAGCGCCGCCCCAGGCATTTCACCGAGCAGCAGTACTTCAAGAGCCAGGCCGAAATGGCCGAACTGTTCGCCGACGTGCCCGAGGCGCTGGCCAACAGCGTGGAGATCGCCAAGCGCTGCAACCTCACCATCGAGCTGGGCAAGAGCAAGCTGCCGCTATTCCCCATCCCCGATGGCATGGGCGAGAACGAGTACCTGGTGAAGCGGGCGGAGGAAGGGCTGGCCGTGCGCATGAAGGAGCTGTACCCGGACGAAGCCAGGCGCGCCGAGCAATATCCGGTTTATGCCGAGCGCCTCAAGTTCGAAACCGCGACCATCATCCAGATGGGCTTCCCCGGCTACTTCCTGATCGTGGCCGACTTCATCAACTGGGCCAAGCACAACGGCGTGCCGGTCGGACCGGGACGGGGCTCCGGCGCCGGTTCGCTGGTGGCCTATTCGCTCGGCATCACCGACCTCGACCCGCTGCGCTACGCCCTGCTGTTCGAGCGCTTCCTCAATCCGGAACGGGTGTCCATGCCCGACTTCGACGTGGATTTCTGCCAGGAAACCCGCTACAAGGTGATCGACTACGTGCGCCGCCAGTACGGCGAGGACGCGGTATCGCAGATCGCCACCTTCGGCACCATGGCCGCGAAGGCGGTGCTGCGCGACGTGGGGCGCGTGCTGGACATGTCCTATACCTTCTGCGATGGCCTTTCCAAGCTGATCCCCGCCCAGCCGGGCAAGTTCGTCACGCTGGACCAGGCGCTGGAAGAAGTACCCGACCTCAAGGAGCGCTACGACAACGAGGAGGAGGTGCGCGAGCTGTTCGAGCTGGCGCGCAAGCTCGAAGGCGTGACGCGCAACGTCGGCATGCACGCCGGCGGCGTGCTGATCGCGCCGGGCAAGCTGACCGACTTTTGCCCGCTGTATGTCGCCTCCGGCGCCGAGGCGGTGACGGTATCCCAGTTCGACAAGGACGACGTGGAGGCCGTCGGGCTGGTCAAGTTCGACTTCCTGGGCCTGCGCAACCTGACCATCATCGAGTTGGCGGTGAAATACGTCAAGCAGCTCGACCCGGCCTTCACCGGCCCGCTCGATACGCAGCATTTCGACGATCCGGCGGCCTACGACATCCTGAAAAAGGCCAATACCACCGCGGTGTTCCAGCTCGAATCGGATGGCATGAAAAAGCTGCTGGCCAAGCTGCAGCCGGACCGCTTCGAGGACATCATCGCCGTGCTGGCCCTCTACCGCCCCGGCCCGCTGGGATCGGGGATGGTCGACGACTTCATCCTGCGCAAGAAGGGGCAGCAGAAGATCGACTATTTCCACGACGACCTGAAAGCCTGCCTGACGCCCACCTACGGCGTGATCGTGTACCAGGAACAGGTGATGCAGATCTCCCAGATCATCGGCGGCTACACCCTGGGCGGCGCCGACATGCTGCGCCGCGCCATGGGCAAGAAGAAGGCCGAGGAGATGGCGGAGCACCGCGCGATTTTCAGCAAGGGCGCGGAAGAGCGGGGCTACGGCGCGGCGCTCGCCATGCGCCTGTTCGACCTGATGGAGAAGTTCGCCGAGTACGGCTTCAACAAGTCCCACACCGCCGCCTACGCCGTGGTGTCGTACCAGACGGCCTGGCTCAAGGCGCATTATCCCTCCGCCTTCATGGCCGCCACCCTGTCCTCGGAACTGGACAACACCGACCAGCTCAAGGTGTTCTACGAGGATACCCTGGCCAACAAGGTCAAGGTGCTGGGGCCGGACATCAACATTTCCAACTACCGCTTCGAGCCGGTTTCCAGAACTGAAATCCGCTACGGCCTGGGCGCGATCAAGGGCACCGGCGAGCAGGCGGTCGAGTCCATCGTCGCCGAACGCAAGGCCGGCGGCCCGTTCCGCGACCTGTTCGATTTCTGCCGCCGGGTCGACAAGCGCATCGTCAACCGCCGCACCATCGAGGCCCTGGTGTGCGCCGGCGCTTTCGACGCCCTCACCGACCACCGCGCCAGCCTGCTGGCCTCGGTGGGTCTGGCGATGGAATCCGCCGAGCAGCACAACCGTTCGCTCAACCAGGCCAGCCTGTTCGGGGAAGAAGCCGCGGGCGACCCGGCCGGAAACCTGGTGGACGTGCCGCGCTGGGGCGACGGCGAGCGCCTGCTCAACGAAAAGAAAAGCCTGGGATTCTATTTCAGCGGCCATCCCTACGATGCATACCGCAAGGAACTGTCCGCCTTCATCCGCACCAAGCTGGCCGAGCTCGCGCCGCAGCAGCAGCCCACCCTGATGGCCGGCGTGATCTACGCCATCCGCACCCAGATGACGCGGCGCGGCAAGATGGCCTTCGTCACCCTGGACGACGGCAGCGGCCGCCAGGACATCGCGGTCTACAGCGAAATGATCGACGCCCACCGCGACCTGCTCAGGGAGGACCAGCTGCTGATCGTCGAAGGCAAGGTCAGCAAGGACGACTATTCCGGCGGCCTGCGCGTTGCGGTGGACAAGCTGATGGACCTCACCGCGGCGCGCACCCGCTTCGCCAAGACCATGCGCCTCAACTGCAACGGCACCAGCAATGCCGCGCAATTGAAGGAGCTGCTGGCGCCCTACCGCAACGGCGGCTGCCCGGTGCGCATTGCCTACCGCAACGCGGGGGCGGCCTGCGAACTGGAACTGGGCGAAGGCTGGCGCGTGCAACTGCACGACAATCTGTTGAAAAACCTTAAAGAAAGGCTACGCGAAGAGAACGTGCAAGTCGTATATTAGAAAATAATTATAAATTGCTTGCATTGAAAATTATAATATTAGATAATTCTTATCAACACGGAAACGCTCATATCCCCTTTGAGATTTTTGTGTTGTCTCCTCCATCCTCCTTTTTTGGTGGATTTCAAGCGCGGTTCATGTGGACCGCGCTTTTTTTGCCCGTTAGCAACGCATTAACGAAACAACGCGAAGCGTTTCCTCGTCCCCC
>JAQTLK010000087.1 GCA_028714955.1 Sulfuricella sp. | reverse complement strand
CCTAGGTTTATGATGAAACGTTCAAACCAGGGATGGAAAGCCCGCGCAGCACATCCGAAACTTCGCCCGGCGTGCGCAGCGGACGAAGAATGGAGTGCAGTTCCCCGGCTTCCTCCGGCCACGTCCGGCGCAGCATGCCGAGCCACAGCTTGATTCGCCCCGGTGCGTGAGCCGGTACAACCTTGCCCTGCACCCCGCGCCAGTAATCGGCGATGAACGGCAGCAGCGCCAGCCAGTCCGCGTGTGTCGGTTCGGGTTCCGCAAGGCCGCGTATGCGCCGCGCCAGCCACGGGTCGGACACCGCCCCGCGTCCCAGCATCACGTCTTGCGAGCCGCAGATCTCGCAACAGCGCTTCCAGTCGTCGACGGTCCACACCTCGCCGTTGGCCACGACCGGGACGGGAATGGCCTCCCGGATGCGCGCCACCCATTCCCAGTGCGCCGGCGCCCGGTAGCCCTGATCCCTGGTGCGGGCATGGACCACCAGCGACGCTGCGCCGCCTTCTGCCAGCGCCTGGGCGCAGTCGAGTGCCCGCGCGGTGTCGGAGATTCCCAGGCGCATTTTCGCTGTCACAGGAATGTCGGCAGGAACGGCGTGGCGGACCGAATGCACAATCCTGTTGAGCAACTCCGGATCGCCCAGGAGCATCGCGCCGCCGCCGTGCCGGTTCACCGTTTTGGCGGGGCAGCCGAAATTCAGGTCCACGCCGTGGGGGGAAAGTGCGCTCAGCCGCGCGGCGTTGGCCGCCAGCCAGCCGGGATCGCTCCCCAGCAATTGCACGACGACCGGGGTGCCTGACGGCGTACGGCTTGCGTTGCAAATCTCGGGACAAATGCGCTGATAGGTACGGAATGGCAGCAGCGTGCCGGAAACCCGAATGAACTCCGACACCGCGCCATCGTACCCGCCGACGCGCGTCAGCACGTCGCGCAGCACGTGATCGGCAAGGCCTTCCATGGGGGCGAGAATCAGGCGCATGTTTTTCCGGCCGTTTGTTGAAGTGCGCATTCTAGCCCGGATGTTTCATAAATTGACGCGCGCCCTCGCTGGTCTTTTGTTCCATATGGAAATTTCCTTCAAGTCCGACAGGCTCCTAGGAGAAAACGGGCGCGGCTTGCCGGAAAAATCCGGGGTGTGTCCACTGGCGCAAGGAAGGCGCTACAATGCCGCTTTGTGCCCAGAAACCTGCGCAATCATTGTTTCCGTTTCCGGGCTGAATGGAAAGCAGGCGATCAGCCGAGGTTTGCAGGATGACCGAACAAGACAACGACAAACGCCTGGCCCCTCTTGCCCTGGCCGCGCTTGGGATCGTATATGGTGACATCGGCACCAGCCCTCTGTACGCCATGAAGGAAGTGTTTGCCGGCGTGCACGCGGTGCCGGTTACGCCGCTCAACGTGATCGGCATTCTGTCGCTGGTGTTCTGGTCGCTGGTGATCGTGGTATCGGTCAAGTACGTGGCCTTCATCATGCGCGCCGACAACCGCGGCGAGGGCGGCATCATGGCGCTGATGGCCCTGGCCCTGCGCAAGGTGCACGACCGGCGCCATCGCTCGGCAATCATGTTGGCGGGCATAATAGGGGCGGCGCTGTTTTATGGGGATGGCGTGATCACCCCCGCCATTTCCGTGCTTTCCGCCGTCGAAGGGCTGGAAGTGGCCACGCCCGCGCTCAAGGCCTACGTGATCCCGCTCACCATCGGCGTGCTGATTGCCCTGTTCGCCTTCCAGCGCAAAGGCACGGCCGGCATCGGCAGCCTGTTCGGCCCGGTCATGCTGGTCTGGTTCGGCGCCCTGGCGCTGCTGGGAATCGTCAATATCCTGGATGAGCCGGGCGTGATCAGGGCGCTCAATCCCCTGTACGGGTTCGCTTTCTTCTCCGCCAAACCGCTGCTTGGCTTTCTCTCGCTGGGTGGGGTGGTGCTGGCGCTCACCGGCGCCGAGGCGCTCTACGCCGACATGGGCCATTTCGGGCGCAGACCCATCCAGTTTGCCTGGTTCGGTTTCGTCCTGCCCGCCCTGGTGCTCAATTATTTCGGCCAGGGCGCCTTGCTGCTTGAAGATCCGGGCGCGATCCAGAACCCGTTTTACCGTCTCGCGCCGGACTGGGCGCTCTACCCCCTTGTCGCGCTGGCCACGGCGGCCACGGTGATCGCCTCCCAGGCGGTGATTTCCGGCGCCTTTTCGGTTACCCGCCAGGCCATCCAGCTGGGCTACTCGCCGCGCATGGAAGTGCAGCACACCTCGGAGCGGGTGATCGGACAGATTTACCTGCCGGGCATCAACTGGTCGCTCTTGCTCGCCGTGCTCGCCCTGGTGCTGGGGTTCCGCAGCTCCACCAACCTCGGCGCGGCTTACGGGATTGCCGTGACCGGCACGATGGTGATCACTACCCTGCTGGCTTTCATCGTGGTACGCCATTTGTGGGGGTGGGGGCTGGTCAGGAGCGGCTTGCTGATTGCCTGCTTTCTGGTGATCGACCTTGCCTTTTTTGCCGCCAACGCCATCAAGATCGAGGATGGAGGCTGGTTTCCGCTGGTATTCGGCCTTGGCGTATTCATCCTGATGAGCACCTGGAAACGCGGGCGCCAGTTGTTGCGCGAGCGCATGGCAAGCGAAGCCATCGCGCTCGCGCCCTTCATCCAGGGCATGGGTCCGGGCTTGATCCTGCGCGTGCCCGGCACGGCGGTGTTCCTGTCCGGCAATCCGGACGCCGTGCCCCATGCCTTGCTGCATAACCTCAAGCACAACAAGGTGCTGCACGAGCGCGTGGCGGTGGTGACGGTGCGCGTGGAGGATGTGCCGCACGTGCCGGAAGCCGAGCAGATCGCGGCGGATACGCTGGAGAACGGGTTTTTCCGCATCGTCGTGAGCTACGGCTTCAAGGATGAAATGGACATTCCCAATGCACTGGATCGTTGCGCTTCGCTCGGCATCGTCTTCGACGCCATGAGCACATCGTACTTCCTTGGCCGCGAGACGCTGATTCCCAAGCTCGGTTCCGAGATGTGCCTGTGGCGCGAAAAGCTGTTCATCGGCATGTTTCGCAACGCCGGCAGCGCGGCCAGCTTCTTCAATATCCCGCCCAACCGGGTGGTCGAACTGGGGACGCAGGTCGTGCTTTAACGTAAAACAACGCGAAGCGTTTCCTCGTCCCCCTTCTCGCCGGATTGAGCGGCCTTGCCGCCAATCCCGGCTGCGGGCGCGCCCTCCCTCATCCCGACCTTCTCCCGGAGGGAGAAGGGGGCAGCGTTCCCCTCTCCCTCCGGGGCCAGGGGTGAGGGATGGCGGGGGTGAGGGAAACGATCATGGCGAATCGCTGTTTCATGATTCGGGGCGGCGAATCGCCATGATCGTTGATGCCCGGATTGTTGCCTCTTGCGCCCCGGCGCCAAGCAGGTATCGTATCGTCTTTTCGCACAACGACATTCCCGTCATGAACGATTCGCTTCAACCTCGCCTGCGAGTCCTGTTTGGTCACGCCATTCCCATCGGTCCCGGCAAGGCCGAATTGCTGGAACACATCGCCGAAACCGGCTCCATTTCCGCCGCCGCCCGGCGCATGGACATGAGCTATCGCCGTGCCTGGCTGCTGGTGGATACCATGAACCAGTGCTTCAAGTCTCCCGTGGTGGAAACGGCCACCGGCGGCAAGGGCGGCGGTGGCGCCCGCATCTCCGATTTCGGGCTTGAAGTATTGCGCCGCTATCGTGAGATGGAAATCAAGGCCGCTCAGGCCGTGGCGGCCGATATGGAGCAGTTCAGCAGCCTGCTTGCCGCGATTCCCCCTTCCTCAACGCCGGATTGACATCTTTGGTGCCCAGGCACTAAAGTGGTGCATCGTTATATGCAATTGAATACATCCATTTGCTTCCATTGCTCAGGGTGTTATTTTTCAATCTATTGAAAATAAATTAGTATTTGTTGCTTGCAGGATAATGGAACGGAGCTTGCTTGGTTGTTTTTAACGGCCTTATGCCGCCAAACGTTATATTCGGCCATATACATCAAAAAGGACCTCACCATGAATACAAGCGCGCGCAACCAGTTCGCCGGACAAGTTTCGGCCGTCAGAACCGGTCCGGTCAATGCTGAAGTTGATTTGCTTCTGCCCGGCGGGGAAACCATCGTTGCCGTCATTACCCACGACAGCGTGGATAACCTCGGTCTCAAGCCCGGCGTTTCCGCCGTAGCCCTGGTGAAAGCCAGCTGGATCATTCTCACTGCTGGCGGTAGCGACATGAAGTTCTCCACGCGCAACCGCCTGTGCGGCAGCGTGAGCAAGGTAGTGAAGGGGATGGTCAATAGCGAGATCATGCTCAAAATCGCCGGCGGTAATGAGCTCTCCGCCATTATCACCAACGAGAGCGTCGCCAAGCTCGGGCTCAAGGAGGGCGTGGAAGCGTGCGCGCTGTTCAAGGCCAGCAGCGTGATCATCGGCGTGAAAGCCTGAACCATCTATCTTCTGGAGGTATTCCATGAAAAGCACATCCGCAAAATTGCTGTTCGGCTTGCTGCTGGCCCTGGCTGAACCTGTCCTGGCTGACGAGGTGCAGGTGGCCGTGGCAGCCAATTTCATGGCGCCGATGAAGGCCATCGCCGCCGATTTCGAGAAGGACACCGGCCACAAGACGGTGCTGGCTTGCGGCACGGTCGGCAAGTTTTATGCGCAAATCCATAACGGCGCGCCTTTCGAGGTAATGGTCGCAGCCGACGAGGAAACGCCGGCAAAACTGGCAAGGGACGGCTTGGGTTTGGACGACACCCGTTATGTCTATGCCATCGGCAAGCTGGTGCTGTGGTCCGCGAAACCCGGTTTCGTGGATGACAAGGGCGAGGTGCTCAAAAAAGGCGACTTTCAGCACCTCGCGCTGGCCAACCCCAAGCTGGCGGTTTACGGCGCGGCCGGCATGGATGTAATGAAGCGCCTTGGCGTGTTGCCTGCACTGGAGCCTAAATTCGTGTTCGCGGAGAACATCACGCAAGCCCACATGTTCGTATCGTCCGGCACCGCCGAGTTGGGCTTCGTCGCTCTTCCCTGAACCTGACTCAAAGAAAGGAAACATCCCATGAAACAATTGTTCCGTGTTCTCGTTTTGCTGACCTTGTTCGCTGGCATGACCTGCCGCGCCGAGGCGGGTGAACTTACCATCGCCGCTGCCGCCGACCTCAAGTTTGCGCTAACGGAAATAGCCGGCACTTTCCGTGCCGAGCATCCCAACGACAAGGTGGACGTCATCTTCGGCTCCTCCGGCAAGTTCCACACCCAGATCCAGAACGGTGCGCCCTTCGACCTGTTCTTCTCCGCCGACATCGCCTATCCGCGCGAACTGCGGGACAAGGGGCTGGCAGCCACCCCGCCCAAGCTGTATGCCATCGGCCGCATCGTGCTGTGGAGCCTCAAGCCGGAACTGGCGAAGCTGCCGCTGAAATCCTTGCCCGCCAGCCCGGCCATCCGCAAATTCGCCATCGCCAGCCCGGACCACGCCCCTTATGGTCGTCGCGCCCAGGAAGCCTTGCAGCACGAAGGCGTGTGGGACGCCATGAAACCCAAGCTGGTGCTGGGCGAGAACATCGCGCACACGTCCCAATACGTGGACAGTGGCGCGGCGGAAGCCGGTATCATCGCCCTGTCTCTGGTGAAGGGACCGGCTCTTGCCGGCAAGGGCGCCTGGACCCTGATCCCGGCCGAGTGGCACGCGCCGCTGGAACAGGCTTACGTCATTACCACCCGCGCCAAGGACAACCCACTGGCAGCGGCCTTCGCCAATTATATGGAAACTCCGGCGGCACGGGCGGTGATGCGCCGCTACGGCTTCGTCCTGCCGGGTGAGTGAAAGGTAAACAGCATGACCGAATCCGATTGGCTGGCGCTCAAGGTGACGCTGGAATTGTCCAGCGTCACCACTCTGGTGCTGCTTGTCCTGGGCACGCCGTTGGCCTGGTGGCTGGCCCGCAGCCGCTCGCGCCTTGCCGTGGTGGCGGAGTCGATCGTGGCCCTGCCCCTGGTGCTGCCGCCCACGGTGCTGGGTTTTTACATGCTGGTGCTGCTCGGTCCCAAGGGACCGGTTGGCGGCACTCTCGAAGCCATGGGCCTGCATCACCTGGCTTTCACCTTTCCCGGTCTGGTGGTGGCCTCGACGTTCTATTCCTTGCCCTTCATGGCGCAACCGCTCAAGGACGCCTTCAACGCGGTGGGCAACCGCATGATCGAGGCCGCGGCCACCCTGCGCGCCGGACCCTGGGATCGCTTCTTCACCGTGGGGCTGCCCATGGCCCGGCGCGGCTTTCTCACCGCCATCACCCTTACCTTCGCCCACACTGTCGGCGAATTCGGCGTGGTGCTCATGGTGGGCGGCAACATCCCGGACCAGACGCGGGTATTGTCCATCGCCATCTACGACCATGCCGAGGCCATGGAATATGCTTCCGCGCACATCCTGGCTGGCGGCCTGCTGGCCACTTCCTTTCTGATGCTGGTGACGGTCTATGCACTCAATCGGCGTTACATGACGGTGCACCTATGAGCATCGAGGCACGCTTCAAGCTGGATTTTTCAGGTTGTTTCAAACTGGATGTCGATCTAACGATGCCTGATCGGGGGCTTACCGCCCTGTTCGGCCATTCCGGCTCGGGCAAGACCACTCTGCTGCGCTGCCTGGCAGGACTGGAGCGCGCGCCGGACGGTTATCTTGCGGTTGGCGGCGAGGTCTGGCAGGACGGGCCGCTGTTCGTGCCGACCCACAAACGCCCGCTTGGCTATGTGTTCCAGGAAGCCAGCCTGTTTCCCCATCTCAGCGTGCGGCGCAACCTGGAATACGGCCTCAAACGGGTTTCCGCCGTCGTCCGTAAGGTCTCCCTCGATCAGGCGATAGCGCTGCTGGGTATCGGCCACCTGCTGGAGCGCATGCCGGAGCGCCTGTCCGGTGGCGAGCGCCAGCGCGTGGCCATCGCGCGGGCACTGGCATTGAGCCCCAGCATCCTGCTCATGGACGAGCCCTTGGCGGCGCTGGACCTGGCGCGCAAGCAGGAGATTTTGCCCTATCTGGACCGCCTGCACGACGAGCTCGAAATCCCGGTGATCTACGTCACCCACTCGCCGGATGAAGTGGCGCGCCTGGCCGACCATATCGTGGTCATGGAAGCGGGGCGCGCGCTGGCGAACGGCCCGCTGGTCGAAACCCTGGCGCGGCTCGACCTGCCGTTCAACCTGGGAGAGGACGCCGGGGTGGTGCTGGACGGCGTGCTGGCGCAACGCGACGAAATCTGGCACCTGGCGCGCGTCGATTTCCCCGGCGGCAGCCTGTGGGTGCGCGAACACGGCGTGCCGCTCGGCCACCACGTGCGGGTGCGCATCCTGGCGCGCGACGTGAGCCTGGCGCTGGCGCACGTCGACCACACCAGCATCCAGAACCTGTTGCCCGGCACGGTAGAAGCCATCGGTGAAGACAGCCATCCGGCTCTCGCCCTGGTGCGCGTGAGGGTAGGGGAATCGGCCCTGGTGGCGCGGCTCACGCGGCGCTCCGTCGCGGCGCTCGGCTTTTCCCCGGGGCGCCCGGTTTGGGCGCAGGTCAAGTCGGTGGCGCTGATCGGGTAGTTTGGGTAACGAAAAGGAGAATGCGATGACGAACGAATGGACATGGGACCTGCCGCCCGGCCAAGCCGCGTTGGCGTGTCCGCCGCTTCACTTCGAGCGATTCAAGGAACCCGAGGCGCGCGCGGAAAAGGTGCTCGGCTACGACGACAAGGGTGAGGTGTGTTTTTACCGGCATGCCTACTCGCTGACGGAGAATTTTCTCGATGAAGAAGGCCTCCCCTGCGAAAGCGAGGTTTTCTACGAGACGGTAACGGCGTGGCGTCTGGCTGACCGACGCTGGCTGACGTGCCTGCGCCAGGGCGGGGAACAGGGTGTCTGCAACGACCGGCACCGCCCGCCGAGCTATGCCATGGCGGACCAGCGGCCGCGTTAAGCCACCCCTGTGGGAGAGGTTTTGGAGGGAGTGTACAATGGCGCCCATGTCAAATTCCTCCGCACAACAAATCCTGCACGACATTTTCGGCTACTCCTCCTTCCGCGGCGAGCAGCAGGCCGTCGTCGAGCATGTCGCGGCGGGCGGCGATGCCCTGGTGCTGATGCCGACCGGCGGCGGCAAGTCGCTGTGCTACCAGATTCCTTCCCTGTTGCGGCGCGGCGTCGGCATCGTGGTGTCGCCGCTGATCGCGCTGATGCAGGATCAGGTGGACGCGCTGCGCCAGCTCGGCGTCAAGGCCGCCTTCTACAATTCCAGCCTTTCCGCCGAAGCGGCGCGCGAGGTGTTCCTCGCGCTGGTGCGCGGCGAGCTGGACATGCTTTACGTGGCGCCGGAGCGGCTGCTGCTGGCGAATTTCCTCAACACCCTGGAACAGGTGCAGGCCGGGCCGGGCCTGGCGCTGTTCGCCATCGACGAGGCCCATTGCGTGTCGCAGTGGGGCCACGATTTTCGCCCCGAGTACCGCGCGCTGACCGTGCTGCACGAGCGCTTTCCCGAGGTGCCGCGCATCGCCCTCACCGCCACGGCGGACGCGCCCACGCGGCGCGAGATCGTGGAGCGCCTGAACCTCGAAAACGCGCGCCAGTTCGTCTCCAGCTTCGACCGTCCCAACATCCGCTACCGCGTGACGCACAAAGCCAACGCGCGCCAGCAACTGCAGGCCTTCCTCGAAGCCGAACACCCCAACGATGCCGGCATCGTCTACTGCCTGTCGCGCAAGAAAGTCGAGGAAACCGCCGCCTGGCTCAAGGACAAGGGTTGGGACGCGCTGCCCTACCACGCCGGGCTCGACGCCGCGACGCGCAACGCGAACCAGAGAAGATTCCTGCGCGAGGAGGGCGTGATCATGGTGGCCACGGTGGCTTTCGGCATGGGTATCGACAAACCCAACGTGCGCTTCGTCGCCCACCTCGACCTGCCCAAGAGCATGGAAGGCTACTACCAGGAAACCGGCCGTGCCGGGCGCGACGGCCTGCCTGCGGACGCCTGGATGACCTACGGCCTGGGCGACGTGGTATCGATGCGCCAGATGCTCGATTCCGGCGATGCCCCGGAGGAACGCAAGCGCGTGGAGCGGCAGAAACTCGACGCCCTGCTCGGCTTCTGCGAATCCACCGCCTGCCGCCATCAGACCCTGCTGCGCTACTTCGGCGAGGAGCATCCCGGCGGCTGCGCCCAGTGCGACAACTGCCTCGAACCGGTGGACACCTGGGAAGCCACCGAAGCCGCCAGGATGGCCCTTTCCTGCGTTTACCGCACCGGCCAGCGCTTTGGCGTGGTCCACCTGATCGACGTGCTGCTCGGCAAGGCCACCGCCAAGGTCGAACAATTCAACCATCAGCAACTCAGCACTTTCGGCATCGGCCAGTCGCTGGGCCAGGCCCAGTGGAGCAGCGTGTTCCGCCAACTGGTCGCGGGCGGCCTGCTCGAAGCCGACAT
The DNA here is from genome assembly GCA_028714955.1 of Sulfuricella sp. GTDB lineage: Bacteria > Pseudomonadota > Gammaproteobacteria > Burkholderiales > Sulfuricellaceae > Sulfurimicrobium. The sequence goes on along the minus strand of JAQTLK010000087.1, from coordinate 479 downwards.
GGAAGCCTACGGCGGCCTGCGCCTCACCGAAGACGCCCGCCCGGTGCTGCGCGGCGAGCGCGAAGTCTGGCTGCGGCGCGACGCCGAACCCGCCAAGCGCAAGGTCAGCAAGGCCGAACGCGGCGCCCGCGCCCGCGAAGCCTTCGCCGGCGCCAACGAAGACCCGCTCTGGCTCGCCCTCAAGGCCAAGCGCACCGCACTCGCCCGCGAACAGGGCGTGCCGCCCTACGTCATCTTCCACGACAGCACCCTGCTGGAAATCCTCAACCGCAAACCGTGCAGCCTGACCGAAATGGGCCAGATCAGCGGGGTAGGGCAGGCCAAGCTGGAGCGTTATGGGGATGCGTTTTTGCAGGTGCTGGAGGATGCGGGGAACGGATTGGGATAAATGCGATTCCGGGTTTACGGGGTTGTTGAACGCGCCTCAACCAGGGTGCGCTTTGGAAGCGCCAACGACTATTCCAGGTGCAGGCGTATGA
>JAQTLK010000086.1 GCA_028714955.1 Sulfuricella sp. | reverse complement strand
AAAATTCGGCTGGGCGAGGACAGATTTTGCCGGTTTTGCAGGTCAATAGTCATTCTATTGACCAAAAAAACGGTGAAATATGGACCGCCCAGGCGGATTTGCAGCCGATTTCCTTCAAGTCCGACAGGCTCCTAGGAGCCTGTCAGGTCACGGCAGAATCGCGCATTGTCGCGGCCGTTGTGCTTGGCATGGAACATGGCATGGTCGGCGGCGGCCATCAGTGACTCGGCGCTGTCCGCATCGTCAGGGTAAAGGGCAAACCCGATACTCAGGGTGGGCTGGACATGCTGCCCGTTTACCCCGATGGGCTGACGCCCGGCCTCCATCAGGCGCGTGGCCACCATGCGGACATCCTGCTCACGTGCGGCATCCGGCAATAGGGCAACGAATTCGTCCCCGCCCCAGCGACTGAGCGTATCCGATTCGCGCAGCGCGGACAGCAGTCTTTGGCCCAGAGTGAGCAGCACGATGTCCCCGGCCTGATGCCCGAGGGTATCGTTGATTTGCTTGAAATGATCGAGGTCGATAAAGCCCAGGGCTACTTTGGTCCCATTGCGCTGGGCGCGAACGATAGCCTTCCGCAGGTGGTCCTGGAGCAGAATCCGGTTCGGCAACTGGGTGAGCGGATCGTGCAGCGCCATTTGGGTGATGCGCTTCTGCTCCAGGTAGGCGGCGGTAACGTCGCGCAGAATCCCGCGCACGCTGGTCACGGTCCCCTGCGGGGAGCGGTATGCCAGCAGGCGCGCTTCCACCCACAGGTGGTTGCCGCTTTCATCGCGCAGGCGGAAACGCAAAGTGATGTTGCGCGCCTGCCCCTTTTCCATCTGCTTCAGGCTGGCGCTGACGCTGGCATGATCTTCCGGATTCACGAACTGGAACAAGGACTGGTCAGGCGCGGCACGCCCCCCTTTCTGATCGCCCCGCAGCTTTCCCCAGCCGGCGCTGACGCTGGTCAGCCTGCCCTGGGGCGTCATGTCGATGATTGCCTCTTCCAGCAGGTCCAGCGTGTCGAGCATGGCCTGGCGTCGCGCTTCAGCCTGCATCTGCAGCGTCACGTCGTGGATCAGCACCACCAGGTTCAGGCCGTGGCCGCCTTCAGCGGGGACCGTTTGCAGCCTGCCGGTGAAATACTGGTCGCCGAGGTCGTCCACCAGCGCGAAATCAACTGTTTCGCTCCTGCCGCTATGGAGCACGCGGGGCGCCGCCTGCATGAGCGCATGCGCCATGTCCGCCGGCAATGCCGCTGACAGGGTATGGGCGCCAAATCTGGCGGGCGGCAACAGGCTGTGGCTGGACCAGACGTTATGAATCGTGCCCATGGCATCGAACTCGATGACGATATCCTCGGTTGCCCCCACCAGCACCCGCAAACGCGATTCGCTGGCGCGCAGGCTGTGTTCGATGCGTTGCCGTACCAGCGCGGCGGCGAAATTATTGGCGGCCACGCACAGGATGTCGATTTCCATCGGCAGCCAGTCATGCTTCTCGCGCCGGGCGAAAAACCCCAGGAACCCTTCCAGTTCGCCGCCAACCAGGAGGGGGACGCACACCGCGCTGGAAATATTCATCCCCTTGAAAAAATCGAATTCGGCGCGCGGCAGCTCAACCAGATTCCGGGTAAAAACCATGCCGATATGCAAGGTGTCGTTGAGCAGGGGGTAATCGTCGTAGTTCAGATAGCCGGGCAAGTGTCCCGGTTGCGCTCCGGCAAACCAGTACGCGCACAGCCTGGCCCGCGGCTGGCCGGGATCGGCCTGCTCGTTGAGATACAAGGCGCAATGATCGGCGCGTGCGGCATCCGCCAGACGATGCAGCACTTCTGCCCGGTTTTCCTCTCCTGAAGCTTCCAGCAACAGGTTGGTGGCGCGCCCCAGCGCATCCAGATAGCGCGAATAAAGGGAAGCCTCGCTCGGCGTGGCCAGGTATTCCAGACTGTCCGGCAGCGGCGGGGCCATGTTATGTGCGCTCCCCGCCCAGCCTGGCGGCATGACAATAATTGGCGATACGCACGAAATCCGCCACGCCGATATTTTCCGCCCGCAAGCCGGGATCGATCCCGAGGCATGCAAAATCCGCGTCCTCGAGATAGCCCTGGAGGGTATTGCGCAGCGTCTTGCGGCGCATGGCAAACGCCGCCAGCACGATTTTTGCCAGCAAGGCCTCGTCTTGCGCCAGGAAGGGGCGCCCGCGCCACGGCAGCATGCGCACCACTGCGGACTCCACCCGGGGCGGGGGAGAGAAAGCCTGCGGCGGCACGTGCAGAATATTTTCCATGAGGAAGGAATATTGCAGCATGACCGACAGCCTGCCGTAGGCCGCTGTCGAAGGTTCAGCCACCATGCGCTCGACCACTTCCTGTTGCAGCATGAAGTGCATGTCCTCGATGCGCGGGGAAAAACTGGCGAGATGAAACAGCAGCGGCGTCGAAATGTTGTAGGGCAGGTTTCCAACCACGCGCAACGGGCAGCCCAGGCTGCCGAAATCGAATTTGAGCGCGTCGCAGGAGTGCACGGCAAGGCGCGCAGGATCGTATTCCCGGTGCAGGCGCGTGACGATGTCGCGGTCGAGTTCTACCACGTGCAAGTGGCGCAAGGTCTGCAGCAAGGGCCTGGTGAGCGCCCCCAGGCCGGGGCCGATCTCCACCATCAGGTCGTCTGGGCGCGGGCGAATGGCCGCGACGATATCGGCGATCACCTGGCGGTCGGTGAGGAAGTGCTGGCCAAACCTCTTGCGGGGGAGGTGCTTCATCGCCGCGCCATGGCGCAAGCCAGTTCCAGCGCCGCCAGCAGGCTACCCGGGTCGGCCTTGCCGCTGCCCGCCAGGTCGAGCGCCGTGCCATGGTCCACGGAGGTGCGGATGATGGGCAGGCCCAGGGTCACATTGACGCCGCCGCCGAAACTCGCGTGTTTGAGCACCGGCAAGCCCTGATCGTGGTACATGGTCAGCACGCAGTCGCATTCGGCCAGCATGCGCGGCGTGAACAGGGTGTCCGCCGGCAGGGGGCCGCGCAAGTCCAGCCCCTCGGCGCGCAAGACATCCAGCGCCGGGGTGATTACCTCGATTTCCTCGCGCCCGAGGTGGCCGCCTTCTCCGGCATGCGGATTGAGGCCCGCCACCAGGATGCGCGGACGAGGAAGGGAGAATCGGGAAACGAGGTCGCGCTGCAGAATGCGAATGACCTCGCTCAGGCTGTCCCGCGTAATGGCGGCAGGCACCTCTTTCAACGGCAAATGGGTGGTTGCCAGGGCGACGCGCATGCCGCCTCCCACCAGCATCATCACCACCCGCGGGGTAGCGGTCAGTTCGGCGAGAAATTCGGTATGGCCGGTGAACGGGATGCCTGCATCGTTGATGATGCCCTTGTGCACTGGCGCGGTCACCAGCGCATCAAAGGAGCCGCTCAGGCAGCCTTGCGCCGCGCGGCGCAAGGTGTCGAGAACATAGCGGCTATTGGCCACATCGAGCGCGCCGGGCTGAACTGCCGCCGCCAGGGGAACATGCATGACTTCCAGCGCGCCCGGCGGCGCGGGCTGGTCGGCCAGCGGCGCATAGTCCACGATTGCCAGCGGCAGCCTGAGCGACCTGGCGCGCGCGGCCAGCAAGGTTTTGTCCGCCAGCACGACGACGCGCGCCGGGAACGCCTGCCGGGCGAGCAGCACGCACAGGTCGGGGCCGATGCCTGCGGGCTCGCCGGCGGTAAGCGCAATAATGGGCAGATCAGAGGACACGATGCGGGCCGCCCAACCCTGTCCCGTTCTTTCCCGCCTTCATTTCTCGTCCAGACGGTACTCGACGTAAGCCCGGTCGCGCAACTGGCGCAGCCATTCCTGGTAGGCCTCCTCGGCCTTGCGCATGCGGATTTCCTGGCGCGCCTGCATGCGTGTGCGTTCCTTGCTGACGTCCTGGCTGCGGCGTTCAAGCACCTCGATCAGGTGCCAGCCGAAAGGGGATCGCACCGGATCGGATATTTGGCCCGGTTTCAGGGCATTCATGGCTTTCTCGAATTCAGGCACGGTATCGCCCGGCGATATCCAGCCCAAGTCCCCTCCCTTGCTGGCGGAGCCATCTTCCGAATGCAAGCGCGCCAGCTCCTCGAATTTTGCGCCATTGTCGAGCCTTTCCTTGAGCTGCAGGGCACGGTTTTTTGCGTCCTGTTCCGATACCAATTCGTTCACCTTGATGAGGATATGGCGCGCATGGGTTTGCTGCACCACGAATGGCGCCTCCTTGCCGCGCTTGTCGAGCAGCTTGAGGATATGGAAACCGTTCGGGCTGCGCAGCACCTGGCTGGTTTCTCCCGGCTTGAGCTTGCCGAGCGCATCGACGAACAGGGCGGGCAATTGCCCCGCCGAGCGCCAGCCCAGCACGCCGCCTTCGAGCGCGTCAGGCGCGTCGGAATAGCTTGCGGCGATCTGGCGGAAATCCTTGCCGGCCTGAATTTCTTCCAGCGCTTTGCTGGCGCGCGATTTGAGCTTCTGCAGTTGTTCCGGGCTGGCCTGTTCCGGCACGCGCACCAGAATATGCGCCAGGCTGTACTCGTCACCGGCCCCCGCCACCGCGCCACGGGTATTGAGGTAGTTGTCCACCTCGGCCTCGCTCACGGTCACGCGGTTGTCGACTTCCCGCTCGCGCAGCCGCGCCATGATGATCTCGTTGCGGATGTCCTCGCGGAACTTGCTGAAATCCACGCCATCCTTCTCCAGGGCCGCGCGAAACTGTTCCGGGCTGAGCTTGTTCTCCTGGGCGATGCGCTGCAACGCCTTGTCGAGCTGGGCATCATCGACCTTGAGCCCGGTTTCCTGGGCCAGCTGCAATTGCAGGCGGTCCATGATCATGCGTTCCAGCAACTGCTTCTCCAGCAAGTCGCGGGAAGGTATCGGCGTGCCCTGTTTCTGCAGCTGCTGGATCACCATATGCAGCCGCTCGTCAAGTTCGAGCTGGGTAATGACATCGCTGTTCACCACCGCAACGATGCGGTCCAGCGCGACCGCGCGGGGCGGTTTCGTTTCGGCGCCGGACAGCTGAACCGCACCCAGCAGGGAAGCCGCCAGAAAAAATGAAAACAGTTTTGATTTAGAACGGTTCATGTGTTGTGGCCGGGGTGGAAGTTTTAAGAGTCGGGGCATAGCCGGAAATATTCCGCTTCAGAAGGTCCAGTGGATCGGAGCCGATTTTCCCCATGCCGAACAGCTCCAGCTGGAAGAAAATCGAGTTGCTTGTCTGGGCGGTGGCCGTGGCCAGGCGATGCATCACCACCCGCGCCGCCCAGCAACCGCCATTATATTCAAGCCCGGCCACGCCTTCCAGAATCATGCGGTCCAGTAATGAATAATTCCACCGCCCCACGCCTTGCCAGCGCCCTCGCAGTGGCCATTGAGCGGAGAAATCCAGCTGCTTGATGGGGTTGAGCGTGTCGCGGGTAAAGCGGTAGCCCAGGTTGAGCACCTTGCCCAATGCTGGCTGATAGCGCACGCCGACGCCGGTTTTCTCGAATTGCTGCTGGCCGGTGTTGTACTGCACGCTGGTGTCGACATTCCAGAATGGCGCCACCCGACCGCTGAAAGCGGCCAGGATATCGGAAGATTTGTCGGTTCGGCCAGCACTGCCATCCAGCGTGACTTGCTGCTCCTTGAAATAATAGCGCTGGCCAATGGTCGCCCGTATCCATTCCTGGCCATTTTCCGGGTCGAGCAAGCGCGAGGTCAGCGCGGCGGTAAGCTGGTTCGCATCGTTGATGCGGTCGCCCCCGACGAACTGGTTCTCGCTGAATATCTGGGCATAATTGAAATCGGCCAGGGCGGTATCGAAAAGCGGCAGGTGGCTTTGGTCGCGATAGGGCACGTAAAGGTAATACAGCCGGGGTTCCAGCGTCTGTATGTAATCGTGGTCGCGCAGCCGCGTGTCACGCTCGAAGAACAGTCCGCTATCGACGCTGAAGATCGGCAGCGTGCGCGTCGCATCCGGCAGGTCGTCAAGATTGTTGTCACCCAGCGTGTAGCGGGTCATATGCATGCCCAGCTTGGGCGTGACATAAGCGAAGCTCTGCTGCAAGGGCACGCTCACGCTGGGGTAGAAGCTCAGGCGCTGGCCGTTGACCAGCGACGGGTGGCGGAAATCCACCCATTCGCCAGTCAGCCCCAGGTCCACCGCGGGAAAGTTGCGCCACAGGCCGTTAACCCGCAGTTGCGGCGCCAGGCTGTAGGGCTTGACCACGGGCGCCAGCGGATCCTGCAGGGTTTGATAACTCAGCACCCGGCCCGTAAAACTCATGTCATGGCCGTTATAGCTCAGTATTCCATCGCGCGGCAGGTTGACTTGCGAGGTGCTGGCCAGCGTGGTGGTCAGGTCGCGGAAATAGTTGTCGTCTGAAACCTTCTGCAGATTCAGGCTGCCCGCCCAGCCGGAGCCAAAATTCTGCGTGTGAAGCAGCGTCAGGGCGTAGCGGCTTTGACCGGCGAGGCTGTCGTTGGGCAGGACTTCGGCGTGCGTCTGGCCGGAATAGAGGGGGTTCAGGTAGCGATACTCCCCGCTCAACTGGAAGCCGCGCCGCGCCAGAATGCGCGGGGTAAGCGTGGCATCCCGTTCGGGCGCGATGTTCCAGTAATAGGGCAGGGAAAACTCGACGCCGCTCTTGCCGCTGCTGCCGAAAGAAGGCGTCAGGAAGCCCGACTTGCGCTGGTTATTCAGCGGAAAATCCAGCCAGGGGGTGTATAGAAACGGCACGCCCTTGAAATAGACGCTGGCATGGTAGGCCGTGCCGATTTGGGCGCTGCGGTCGAGCTCCAGCCTGCCTGTCCGCAGAAACCAGTCGTTATTGCCTTCGCTGCACGTGGTGTAGGTGCCGCCGGTAAGGCGCTGCAGGCTTTCGCCGAGAAATTCCAGTTTCTCCCCGGCGCCATGCGCTGCAGGCTGCAGCAAGGTATAGACCGGTTCGCGCATGAAGCCCTGGCGCGCCCCGAGCTTCATCCTGAGCTCCGGGCCAGTCACCACGTCGCCTTTCTGTTCGATGCGCACATTGCCCTGCGCATGCACTTCATCCTCCTGCTGGTTGTAAATCAGCTGGTCGGCGGTGATGACCTGGCCCCGCTTGCGCAGCTCGCATTCGCCTTCGGCCTGGATTTCGGCATCGCGGTGGCCCGCCATGCGGTCCGCGCCGAGGAAAACCGGCGTTTCTTCATCGGCGGGGAAAACATTTATCAGCGAAGTCTGCGGACGCAATTCCAGCGCGTCGTCTTCGGCGTGGAGATCGAACGGCAGGGCTAACAGGGCAAAGGCAGCAAGGGCGAGAGGAAGCGGGCGCATTGTTATTAAGGTGCTTATATAAATGCTAAAATCGCACAATTTCACGAATTAAGCAATGAGGCACAAACGCGGTGAACCGGATTGAACGGATGCATGGCTGGCTGCACCAGCAGTTTCCCGATGGCGGGTGGACAGTGGAACCGGCTTCGGCGGACGCCAGCTTCCGCCGCTATTTTCGCGTCGCCGCCAACGGCAACTCGCATATCGTCATGGACGCGCCGCCCCAACAGGAGGACTGTCGGCCATTCATCCACGTTGCCAGGCTGTTCGAAGCGGCGGGCGTCCATGTGCCCGGAATCCTGGCGCAGGACTTGCAGCAGGGCTTTCTGCTGCTGTCCGATCTTGGGCGCACCACTTACCTCGAGCTTCTCGATGAAGACAATGCCGACGCGCTCTACCGCGATGCGATCGACGCCCTGGTCAAGATTCAGCTGGCGAGCCGCCCGGACAGCCTGCCGCCCTATGATGAAGCATTGCTGCAGCGCGAAATGAATTTGCTGCCGGAATGGTATGTGGGCAAGCATATGCGGGCGACCTTGAACGATTCCCAACGCGAGACGATGCAACGCACCTTTGCCCTGATCGCCCTCAACAACCTGTCACAGCCCAGGGTATTTGTCCATCGCGATTACCATTCGCGCAATCTGATGGCATCGTCTCCCAACCCCGGCGTGCTGGATTTCCAGGACGCCGTGTACGGCCCGATCACCTACGACCTTGCTTCCCTGTTCAGGGACGCCTACATCACGTGGGACGAAGAGCGCGTGCTGGACTGGTGCATCCGTTACTGGGAACGCGCCAGGAAGGCCGGACTGCCGGTCAATGCCGACTTCTACGAGTTCTACCGCGATTTTGAATGGATGGGCGTGCAGCGCCACATCAAGGTGCTGGGCATTTTCGCCCGCCTCTATCACCGCGACGGCAAGGACGGCTACCTCAAGGACATGCCGCTGGTGATGAGCTACCTGCGCAAGGCCTGCGAGCGCTACATCGCCCTGACCCCCCTGCTGCGCTTGCTGGACGAACTGGAAAACAAACAGGCGGCAACGGGATACAGTTTTTGAAGGCCATGATCCTCGCCGCCGGTCGGGGCGAACGCATGCGCCCGCTCACCGACACCATACCCAAGCCGCTGCTGCAGGTGGGCGGCAAGCCGCTGATCGTGTGGCACGTCGAAAATCTGGCACGTGCCGGGATACGGGATATCATAATCAACCACGCCCATCTCGGCGCACGGATCGAGGCTTTCCTGGGAGACGGAAGCCAACTCGGAGCACGCATCCACTACTCCCCCGAGCCAGAAGCGCTGGAAACGGCAGGCGGCATTGCCAACGCGCTCCCCATGCTCGGCAATGCGCCTTTCGTGGTGGTAAACGGCGATGTATTTTGCGACTTCGATTTCTCGCGGCTGAACGGTGTGGCGAAAAACTACGCCGCCTACCTGGTGCTGGTGGACAATCCGCCCCAGCACCAGGAGGGAGACTTTGCGCTGGAAGGTGAAACGGTCCGGTCACAAGGATCGGTCATGCTGACCTTCAGCGGCATCGGCGTCTACCGGCCGGAATTTTTCGCCGCCATTGCCAGGGGATCCAGGGCCCGCCTCGCGCCACTGTTGCGCGCGGCGATGGATCACGGCACAGTGGGCGGCATGCATTACACGGGGCGCTGGGTGGACGTCGGAACGCCGCAGCGCCTGATCGAGTTGAACCAGGAATTACAGGAATCATAAGGAAAGCTGATGCCCGCGAAAAAACATGTCTTGATTGCCATCGGCCTCTTGGCGCTGATTGCGTGGTTAGCGCTCACTCTGACGCAGAAACCGATGGCGCCGAATATTGAAGTCACCACGCTGGATGGCAAGAAAATCGCTCTCGACAGTCTGCGCGACAAGGTCGTGCTGGTGAATTTCTGGGCGACCAGTTGTCCAGGATGCATTCAGGAAATGCCGCTGCTGGTGGACACTTACCGCAACTATCAGGCCCGCGGCCTGGAAATCGTGGCGGTGGCGATGAATTATGACCCGCCCGAATATGTGCGCAATTATGCCCGGCAACATAACCTGCCTTTCACCGTGGCGCTGGACACGACGGGAAAAGCGGCAGAAGCGTTCAACCGGGTGAAACTGACACCGACATCATTTATCATCGATCGCAAGGGACACATCATCCAGCAGACGATCGGCGAACTCGATTCCGCTCAACTGAAGGCACTGCTGGAACAGCAACTGGGAGGGGCGACCTCGTCATGAGCGCACTGAAAAAACATTTCATCTACCAGGCGGACTACCAGCACTGGGCCAACGATGCGCTGTTTGCCGCGCTGGATGTGCTCGACGGGGATGCGCGCCAAAGCAGCCAGGGCATGGTTTATGAAAGCATCCACAAGACCATGCATCACATCCTGCTGGCAACACGTAACTGGATGACGCGCCTCAAGCAGGAAAACCGGACAGCAGGGCACGAAGAACAGTTCCTGGCGGACTGGAAAGAACTCAAGAATGCGCTGCGCATCGAGTTCCGCGAAGTCCAGCGCTGGCTGGAAGCCCAGCCGGAAGCCTTTTTCGACGAACAGGTCGGCTACCTCGACAGCGGCAGTCAGCCACGCCAGATATGGGTACGCGATGCGCTTGCCCATATCATGACCCACGCCGCCCACCTGCGCGGCCAGGCGACAAGCGTTGCTGTGCGCCTGGGCGCCCCCGCGCCGGAGATGGATTACATTTTCTACAAGCGCGAAATGGAAAAAAACCTGGAGCGCCTGCGCGCCAGCAAGGGCTAG
>JAQTLK010000085.1 GCA_028714955.1 Sulfuricella sp. | reverse complement strand
CGCAGGATTTTGTTCCTGTAGGGGAATTTTGTGAGGGAGTGGCGTTTTATTCATACGCCCGACCAAACGAAATTTCCCTACGGAACATAAAGACCAGCGAGGGCGCGCGTCAATTTATGAAACATCCAGGCTAAGCGTTTCATCCGCGAACGGCCACGCTTGCCGGATCGGGTTTTTTTACGCTGGAGGGCCTGGATTTGGAGCCCGCCAGAGATAATTGAGATTCGGGTTTTCACGTGATCAAAAAAATTCTTATCGCCAATCGCGGCGAGATTGCCGTCCGTATCGTGCGCGCCTGTTCTGAAATGCGCATCAAGTCGGTGGCCATCTATTCCGATGCGGACCGCCACGCGCTGCATGTCAAGAAGGCCGACGAGTCCTATAACATCGGCGCCGACCCGGTTATCGGCTATCTCAATGCACACAACATCGTCAACCTGGCGGTCGCCGCCGGATGCGATGCGCTGCATCCAGGTTATGGCTTCCTGTCTGAAAATCCGGTACTTGCGGAAATCTGCGCGAAGCGCGGCATCACCTTCATTGGTCCTTCCGCCAAGGTCATTCAGCAGATGGGCGACAAAATCCAAGCACGCAGGGCCATGATCGAAGCGGGCATCCCTGTAATACCAGGCAGCGAACACAATCTGGAAAGCGTTGAGGAAGCGCGTGAACTGGCCCGCAAGATCGGCTATCCGGTCATGCTGAAAGCCACCAATGGCGGTGGTGGACGCGGCATCCGGCGCTGCAACAGCGAGGCGGAACTGATCCCCAGCTACGACCGGGTGGTTTCGGAAGCCAGCAAAGCCTTCGGCAAGCCGGAAGTGTTCCTGGAAAAATGCGTTGTCAATCCCCGGCATATAGAAGTGCAAATCATCGGCGACAGCTTCGGCCATGCCGTACACCTGTTCGAGCGCGACTGCTCGATTCAGCGCCGCAACCAGAAACTGATCGAGATCGCCCCATCGCCCCAACTCACCGAAGCGCAGCGCCGCTATATTGGCGACCTCGCGGTCAGCGCTGCAAAAGCGGTGGGCTATGAGAACGCCGGCACAGTGGAGTTTCTGCTTGATGCCGACAATCAATTCTATTTCATGGAAATGAATACCCGCCTGCAAGTCGAGCACACCATCACGGAAAATATCACCGGCATCGACATCGTGCAGGAACAGATCCGCGTAGCCAGCGGTCTGCCGCTGCAATACAAGCAGGAAGACATCAATTATCGCGGCTTCGCCATGGAATTCCGCATCAACGCGGAAGACCCGAAAAATGGTTTTCTGCCCAGCTTCGGCAGGATCACCCGCTACTACGCCCCTGGCGGCCCGGGTGTGCGCACCGATGCCGCCATGTATACCGGCTATGTGATTCCCCCCTATTACGACTCCATGTGCGCCAAGCTCACGGTATGGAACCTGACTTGGGAAGGCGTGGTTGAGCGTGGTCGCCGCGCGCTGGACGACATGGTGGTCTATGGCGTCAAAACGACGATCCCTTACTATCAGGAAATCCTGCGGCATGCGGATTTCCGTCGCGGACAATTCGACACCAGCTTCGTAGAGACGCATCCGGAATTGACCAATTATGTCGTGCGCCCCCCCAAGGACCTGTTGGCGGCCGCGATTTCAGCAGCAATTGCGGCCCACGTCGGTCTGTAATAAACAAATCGTCAGGAACAACAGCATGGCTAAAGTTTTCATCAGCGAACTGGTCTTACGCGACGGACACCAATCCTTGATCGCAACCCGCATGCGCACCGAGGACATGTTGCCCATTTGCGCGAAGCTCGACAACATCGGTTTCTGGTCACTGGAAGCCTGGGGCGGCGCCACTTTTGACGCCTGCGTGCGCTTCCTGCGCGAAGATCCCTGGGACCGCCTCAAAAAGCTGCGCAAGGCCCTGCCCAACACACGCATTCAGATGCTGTTGCGCGGCCAGAACCTGCTCGGCTATCGCCACTATTCCGACGATGTGGTGCGCGCCTTCGTCCAGAAATCGGCCGACAACGGTGTCGACGTGTTCCGTGTGTTCGATGCCCTGAACGACATGCGCAACATGAAGGTATCCATCGAAGCGGTGAAAAATGCCGGCAAGATTGCCGAAGGCGCAATCAGCTACACCACCAGCCCGGTGCATGACATCCCCTATTTTGTCGCCATGGCCAGAGAATTCGAAACCATGGGATGCGATACCGTGGCCATCAAGGACATGGCCGGCTTGCTGACCCCCGGGCGCACCGCCGAGCTGGTCAGGGCACTGAAGTCCGCCATCAGCATACCGGTCCATCTACACAGCCATGCCACCTCCGGCCTGTCTGCGATGTGCTTCCTCAAGGGCGTGGAAAACGGTGCGACCATACTTGACACCTGCAACTCCTCCTTCGGCGAGGGCGCCAGCCACTCCTCCACGGAAAGCATCGTCGCCGCCCTTGCCGGCACCGAATACGATACCGGCCTCGACCTGGCGGCGCTGCAGGAAATCACCGCCTACTTCCGCGAAGTGCGCAAGAAATACTGGCAGTTTGAAAGTGCGTTCACTGGCGTCGATACCCGCGTACTGGTCAACCAGGTCCCGGGCGGGATGATTTCCAACCTCTCCAACCAGTTGAAGGAACAGGGCGCACTCAACCGCATGGACGAAGTGCTCCTGGAAATCCCCCGCGTGCGCGAAGACCTCGGCTTTCCTCCCCTGGTCACGCCGACCTCGCAAATCGTCGGCACCCAGGCAGTGCTCAACGTGCTCACCGGCGAGCGCTACCAGTCGGTCACCACCGAGGTGAAAAACTACTTTCTGGGCCGCTACGGCAAGGCCCCCGGCCCGGTTAATTCGGAAGTGCGCAGCCTCGCCATCGGCAATCAGGAAATCATCACCTGCCGCCCGGCGGATATGCTGGAAGATGAAATGGACAGGCTGCGCGGCGAAATAGAAAGCCTGGCAAAAAGTGAGGAAGACGTCCTGACCTATGCCATGTTTCCGGAACTGGGCCGCAACTTCCTTCAGGAACGCGCCGCCGATGCGCTCAAACCGGAACAACTGTTGCCGATAGGCACCAATATGGCCTGTGGGCCGTTCTACGCCGCCAACGAGTTCAATGTCACGCTGCATGGCGAAACCTACCACATTCACGTCACCGGCTCCGGGCGCCCCGGTGAAGAGGCGCGCCCGTTCTACGTTTCCGTGGATGGCGTGGCGGAAGAAGTGCTGGTGGAGACGCTGGCCGAAGTCGAAGTCTACGGCGGCCCAGGCGGCATCGCCACTGGCAGCGGCAAAGCCAGAAACAGCAGCGATAAAAAATCCGCGGACAAAAAACGTCCTCGCCCTTCCCACCAAGGCCACGTTACCACCGCCATGCCCGGCACCATCGTCGACGTGCTGGTAAAAACAGGGCAGAAGGTCAAGGCCGGCGATGCCGTATTGGTCATTGAAGCAATGAAGATGGAAAATGAAGTCCAGGCCTCCATTACGGGCACGGTTATTGGCGTGTTTGTGGCCAAAGGCGATGCCGTCACGCCGAATGAGGCATTGATCGAGATTCAACCCGGATGATGGAACTCGTCCTCGCTTCCACCTCGCCCTACCGTCGCGAACTGCTCGAGCGGCTAAAAATTCCCTTCACCGTGTTTGCACCGGAAGTGGATGAAACGCCGTTGCCCGGCGAGTCGCCCGAACTAACCGCAACACGCCTGGCCGAAGCCAAAGCACGCGCCGGTGCCGCGCGTTTCCCGCAGGCGCTGATTATTGGCTCCGATCAAGTGGCGACGCTGGATGGACTCCAACTCGGCAAACCCCATACTCACGAGAATGCCACCAGGCAACTGCGCATGATGCGCGGCAAGCGTGTCGTGTTCTATACCGCTTTGTGCCTGTACAACAGCCAGAATGGCAGCGTGCAAAACCGTCTGGTTCCGTTCGCCGTGACATTCCGCAACCTCACGGACGCCCAAATCGAGCATTACCTGAGCAAGGAACAGCCTTACAACTGTGCCGGCAGCGCCAAATCGGAAGGGCTTGGCATCGCGCTCATCGCCAGAATGGATGGCGAAGACCCCAACGCCCTGATCGGCCTGCCCTTGATCGGCCTGATCGACATGCTGCAGAATGAAGGCGTTGCAATCATATAGCTCATGGGAAAAGGCTCGCTCTATCTCATCCCCGTTCCCCTTGGCGCAAACAGCGACATCAACACAGTCATTCCAGAGCAGGCAAGACGCCTGGCTGCCACGCTGCGCACCTTCATTGTCGAGCACCCGAAGACAGCGCGCCAGTTCCTCAAACAGACTGGCACGGCCATTCCCTTGCAGGAAATCCGCACGCTCAGGTTGGACGAGCACACGCACCATGAGGAACTCGAAGCCCTGCTGCAACCCTTGCTGGCGGGAGAAGATGTCGGGCTGTTGTCGGAAGCCGGCTGCCCGGCAGTAGCCGACCCGGGCGCCAACCTGGTGCGCCTTGCCCACAGCCGCAATATTCGCGTTATACCCCTGGTGGGCCCCTCCTCCATTCTCCTCGCCCTGATGGCATCGGGGCTCAATGGCCAGAGCTTTGCCTTCCTCGGTTATCTGCCAGCGGAAAAAATGGCGCGGGTAAAAAAGATTGCCGAAATCGAGTTGGTATCGCAACGCCTCAACCAGACACAGATTTTTATCGAGACGCCCTACCGGAACAACCAGTTGCTTCAGGATCTGTTGGAAACCTGTGATACGGAAACAGAACTCTGTGTCGCCTCGGACCTAACGCTGACATCCGAACAGGTAATGACGAAATGCATCGGCGAATGGAAAAATGCCCCCCCGGACTACAACAAGCGGCCAACGGTATTCCTGCTATACCGCCGCCGTTCCACAGTCAGGATCACCGCGCCTCGGCAAAAGCGATAATCGCGTCAAGACGGACTTCAGCCACCGCTTCGTCATCCATTTTCTTGAATTTCAGCCATTCCGCCCCGTTACGGGTTGCCACGTCCAGAGGCAAAACGACATGGCGAAATCTTTCCTCGCCCTCGCGGTATTCAAGCAGCAGAGGAATTTTGCGCAGCACGCTGAATTCCAGACGTTCATGCTGTGCACAGGAAATGGGCTTGTAGTCAAACATGGAAGAAATATGGCTATGAGCCTATCGGACTTAATAGGGATCGAAGCGCAACGATTTTAGCAGGCAAGCCGCAAAGCGGCTGCTCGCAGAATTCGCTGGGCGAGGACAGATTTTGCGAGTTGGGCGATAAAGCCGCCCATCCCTGCTTATCCCATTTGCCGGTTTTGCAGGTCAATAGTCATTCTATTGACCAAGAAAGCGGTGAAATATGGACCGCCCAGGCGGATTCGCAGCCGATTCATCATAAGTCCGACAGGCTCCTAGAGAAAAATCACCGCCGGAAACACCGCCGCAGCCAGTACCAGCACCAGCCATTCTATGTTATGCCGTGCCAGCCAGCCGGTAAAATGCGCGACCAGAATTGCTATAGCAACAATATAGAATGCGATGAAAGCCATGCTCAGTACCCTGGTAAACGATTTCGGGTAAGAATAGACAATTCAGGACTATACGGATATAGGGGAAACCCCTATATCCGTCGTCAATGAAGCTGTTGGCGCTGATCCGCCGGCAGGCCGCTGACAATCTCGTCCATGGTGGCATTGCGAATGTGCTCCACAACCACCACGAAAGTAACGGTCTGTCCAGCCAGTGGATGATTGGCATCGACGGTGAGCTTGCCATCGGCAATCCGGCTTACCCGGAACTGCATGCTCTCGCCACGCTCGTTCTGGAACTCGACTTCTGCGCCGACGCGGCGATACTCTGGCGGAACATTTTCAATCTCGTCGGTAAAGCTCAACCCGGGATCGTGTTCGCCGAACCCTTCCTGCGGATTGAGTGACACTTCGACCCGATCCCCGATTGTGTGGCCTTCCAGCGCCGCTTCGATTTTCTCGAACAGCGGGCTGTTGCCCCCATGAATATAGCCTATCGGCATATCGTATTGTTCATACACCAGGCCGGACTGGTCGATGATCGAGTAGGTGACGTATACTGCCTTGTTCCTGGCTACTTTCTGTTCATTCATGGCGTGCGCTTCATTCTGCAAAAGGCGTGATTGTAGCCCGGGAAGCCTCAGGCACCAACATTGCCCACCTCAATATCCACCGTCAGATCCCTCATCTGGGAGGACAAGGGCCAGGTCATGACCAGGGTTACCGCCTGCATGATTTTCTCGAAGCCCGCTTCGGATTGCGACACGGTGAAATGGGGTCGACTCTGGATCCGGGCGGAAGCGCTCAGGTGCAAGAACAAGGCGCCACCCAGCACTTCATCCTGCAACTCCAGCTTCTTTGCCGCCTCGAACCCCAGCGCCTGGCCAAAGCCGCCGGGAATCTGGTTGTTATAAATGAAGCGCCCGGCAGGTCCGTCGCAACTGGGCATCGCAAGATTGACCTCGGTGCGGAACTGGCCATCCAGCGCGCCATTGAAATGATAGCTTACCCGCAAGCGCGAACCGGATATGGCAACACGCTTGTCGATCAGCAATTTTCCCTGTTCACAACTGAAGCTCGCATAAGCCGCCTTGTCGTCCCCCTCGCGCAGCACATAGCCGCGCACCGGGGTTTCACTCTCGCCATTCACCAGGGCGTCAAGGAACAGCATGCGCTGTCCATCATCCAGGGTCATATCCGCCGGCGTAATTTCATGCTTGAAACTTATGCGTTCATGAGGGTTGGCAATCCCCTTGCCGTCATGCTGCGAGTGCTGGTTGAGGTGAATTTTACGGTGATAATGCTCAGCCTGGCGTGCCAGCGTATCGCCGAAATTATGGCGCAGGCCATAGCTGTCGAACTCGCAGATTGCGGCGCTGCCATCCTGGCGCACCACGGCCTGGATTTCATCGTTGTGGAGAAAGATTTCAGCCCTGCCGTCAAAGTCAAGGTCCTCAACGATCCTGGCCGGACGCTCCGCCACCTTGTCCAGCATGCCTTCCAGCGCCACGATGGCGCGATAAACGGCACGCCGCAGGTGGGGCAGATACAGGCCGCCGAACAGACCATGCCAGTAGGCGTCATTTGCCTGCGCCTCATACAGCATTTCGCGCATTACCCCGGTTCTTTTCTTTTCCGGGACGGCCTCATAACGCTGCGACAGTTGCAGCATGCGCTTGTGCATCCAGTTTGATTCGGGATAGCGGGTGAGAAAATTTTTCCAGATACCACCACGCAGAAACGCCTTGTCGCGCTCGAAGCGTCCTTGCGCCTTCGATGCCTGGACCAGATCGGCATAAGCATTGGCAGGCTGGGCAGGCAACGTCCACTCGTTCATTTCGATATATGACGTGGTGGGCAGGTAAACGATGCCGCGCGTATGCGCCTGGGCATGGTAGTCGCAGTATTTCATGGGCTTAATCAGGGGCGAAGCCAGCACGCCGCGAATGAAATCCTCCAGCCAGCCTTTCTTGTACACCCATTCGTATGTTTCCGGCCAGATGCCAAATTTCTCGATATCGTCGAAATAGACTGCAGCTTCTTCCCCCTCCCCTGCCATGCTTTCCAGATACTGCACAGCCTCGGCTGCAGGCGAAAACGGGAAACGGTAGCGCAACGCCTCGGAAATCGGGAACAGGTCGAGCCGCCTGCCGTCTTCCTCGGTCGTGTAAAAGCCATTCAGCTCGGCGACATTTTTACCAGTGCAGAGAAAATGGTAATCGTCCACGGTAACGTAACGGATGCCCGCATCGGCCAGCGCCGGCACCACGGTAGCCTCCCACACCCGTTCGGTGAGCCATGCCCCCTGGGGGCGCTGACTGAAGCTCTTTTCCAGCTTGTCTGACAAGGCAAGCACCTGACCGATGCGATCACGGCTCGGAATGACAGCCAGAACCGGCTCGGTATCGCCTGCGCCGACCAGTTCCACCTGACCGCGCCGGACCATTTCCCTGAGCATCGCCATGTCCTCCGGATAGTGCTGCAACAGGTAGTCCAGCAACCAGCCGGAAAAATGCAGCGCGAAAGGGAATCCAGGATAGCGGTAAAGGGTATGGATAAAGGGCTGGTAACAACGCATGTGCGCATCGTGCAGCACTTCCGCGAAGTTGCCGACGGGTTGATGGGCGTGAACGCCGAGTAATAATGCAATTTGTCTGGTCATATTCCGGAAACTTTGAAATTAGGTGGATCTTCTCATTGCGCCGCCGGCTTCGGCGTACCCGCCACCCTGACTGAGCGGAATATCCAACTCCTGCGGAGGAACCAGCATCAGCAACCGGTATAGGTCCGCCAGATTTTCCCGGTACAGCTTGTCAAAGCTTCTGACGCTATCCCCGGGGTTGTAATCTCCAAACCACCAGAACCAGTCCGAGCCCTCGCACAGTGCGAGCTGACGCTCCGCCTTGTCTCTTTGCGCCGGGCCGAGCCGTCCGCTGCCAATGACAGAATCATAACTCTGTTTGGCTTGGCACAACAGGTCCCAGGCACGATTTTTCTCCGGGCAGCCGATCCAGGTGGTGAAATTTCCATACACCCAGCTGCCTGCCACGAGATGAGGCAAATCACGCATCGCCGCGCAAGGGCTGGGAACTGGCTGCAGTTGCCGCGCTTCGTCGTGACAGCTATCGAGATAATCACCAAAGGTCGTAAACTCGATATAGGGATGGTCTTGCAGCATCGCGTACATTTCGGAGAGAAAATAATAACCATTGTAGGGGTAGTATTCCCAGGCGTTCTCGCCATCGAGAATGACGCTTACCACCGGATTTTCAGGACCGCTGCTCTGTTGCCAGATCTCTTCCAGGGAATGGACAAAATTCAGCACCGCATCACGCCCGAACCATTTTGCATACTCGAAGCCGATCTTGTCGGCAAGTACATCATCGCGGAAGAAGCAGGCGATTTCATTCTTGCCATCGCTGATCCGATAGGGGCGGTACAGATAATTTAACGGACTTGCCAGCAGTTCTCCCTGAGAAACAGGCTGCAGGCTATTGCTCAGCACTTTCTGCCCGGTAGCGATCCAGCGGCAACCGTTTTGCGCCATCTCCATCGCCGCAGCCTGCGATACGCCGCCTTCAGCCGGCCACATCCCTTGCGGCCTTACGCCGAAATGGCGTTCGTGCAGCTTTAGCCCTTCGACGATGTGAAACGACAAGCGCTGCTTCCCTCCGGGATAAAGTGGCGACACCGGCAGCTCGATATCCGGCACGCTTTCGCGCGCGCTCTTGAAATCCAGCAACAGCGGCGCAATGGGGTGGTAATAAGGCGTGGTGGAAAGCTCGACCTGCCCCTCTTCCGCCAGCTTTCGGTAGCGCGGGATAATGCCCGCGATCAGATCGCCGATGAGCGTGAAGAGCTTCTGTCGCTCCTTGTAGGTAAACAGGCTGCCCTTGGTCATCATGGCAACCACCAGTTCGTGCTCGCGCCGCACGCTTTCGCCAGTCCAGGCCAGATGGTACCAAACCAGCAAATCCGCAAGATACTGGCCGGAGAGATAGTGCAGAAACTCGGCCCCCTGCCCCTCATGCAGCTTGAACAGGTCATACAGACGCTTGTAGGCCGGATAGGGCTCGATCATCTTGCTGTGATGGTTGCGGAAACAACTGTCGAGCACCAGCTTGCGCTGTTCCAGCGTCAAATGATCCAGATCCTTTGACGCCAGCAGGCGCAACAGTGGATCGCGCATGTTGCCGCTGCGGAACTGTTCCGTGTAGTCATCCAGCTGGTCGAGCAGGATGGGCACAAAGTTCACCACCGCCCGTGCCCGCGGCGACTGCTCCAGGTGATATGCCATATCGGTATAGTCCTTGATGGCATGGAGATAAGTCCACGGCAAGGCAAACTCGCCCGTGACATGATGCCGGTAATCCGGCTGGTGCATGTGCCAGCAAAGAATCAGTTTGAGCTTTTTCTGGGTATTCATGAAGATTCTGGGATTGACGCTCGCGGACCAGGTGGATCCGGGAACATTGATTTCTAGGAGCCTGTCGGGCTTATGGGAATCGGAGCGAGAATTCGGCTGGGCGAGGACAGATTTTGCCGGTTTTGCAGGTCAATAGTCATTCTATTGACCAAAAAAGCGGTGAAATATGGACCGCCCAGGCGGATTCGCAGCCGATTCATCATAAGTCCGACAGTCTCCTAGTGGCGGCTAGCGCACCTGATGAACGTGTTGCCCGAGCATTTCCGGCGTAACCAGGGTA
>JAQTLK010000084.1:8072-10181 GCA_028714955.1 Sulfuricella sp. | reverse complement strand
TCAATTGTCAGTTTCCATATCGCTTGCGGATTCGATGTCAATATCGATTTCTTCGATGTCTCCACCGGTTTGTTTTGCCGCCGTTTCCAGTGCAAGCCTGATTTCTGCGGTGAGTAGCGCTCCAACTACGGATGGGTCGGATTCTGCCGCCAGCACGTCCTGCAGGCGTGGCGGGATGGACATCATGGCGTCACGCACCTGGCGTGCCAGTTCGAATTGTGTTTGATGGACTTCGTCTGTATCCAGCAGCTTTCCAGACAGTGTCTTGTATTTCATCTCAAGCAGCTTGGCGCGGTGAACCGCCTCGGCGGATTTCGCCCGCATGAAAACTTCGTTTACCTTTCCGCTTTCGATAATGTTGCTGGAGATTGTTGTTCCAGCGCTCGGCTTGGCATTCGCGCCGTTTCCAGCACGGCTTGGGTCGGCTGTGTTCTTGAGCAGTCGGT
The DNA here is from genome assembly GCA_028714955.1 of Sulfuricella sp. Taxonomy (GTDB): domain Bacteria; phylum Pseudomonadota; class Gammaproteobacteria; order Burkholderiales; family Sulfuricellaceae; genus Sulfurimicrobium. The sequence goes on along the minus strand of JAQTLK010000084.1, from coordinate 9,735 downwards.
CGGTCAATTCCTGGTCGACGCGCTCCTTCCCGTTTGCGTCGATGACGATCACCAACCTCCCCTGCTTCCGAAGCTTGCTGACATAGGGCGCGCTCGATCCAATATGCGCCGCGTACTCGGAGAATGATACAAGCGTGGACATTTTTAATATTTAACCATCGGCATTAACCTGCCGCCATGTAAATTAACCAATCAAAAAATTCAGCAACTAGCGAAAAATCGGGGTTCGAATTACCCGCGAACGGTGGACTTTACAGGGGCCCCCGGCGCGGTTTTTGTAACTGCTTTTGGTAGCATTCCGAGCTCTTCGGCCTCTATCTTTAGACGATTGACGTGCTGCGGCGAAATGTAGAGCACAGAACTGATGTCGCGGCTCGACATTCCGCTGGCGATCATCACGGCGACGGATCGGCGGCGTACTGAATCGTGGTACTCGGCATTGATGGGGATGCTGATTGACTCGCCACCCCATACTTCCACCAGCGCCTTGAATGGACTGGCGCCCAGCACCATGAAGAGTGGATGGCTGTCGCGCGGCTCTACAGGCACGTTCAACGTCTTTCCTCCGTACCATGACGACAAGCGTACAGTTGCCGAGAATCCGATCACAGCAGCGATGTCTTCAAGCGTTCCGTTCGGTCTCATAGTCCTGAAAACTCCCTGATAAATGCCGCGTCGAATTCTGTTCGCGCGTGCTGATTGAATGCTTTTCTTGCCACGCCTCCGAAATCGAATCGAGGCTTGTAGTTGACACTGCGCACGAAAATCAATATTGGTTTGATAGCCGACCCGAACCCAAAGAACGTGCGGCGGTATATCCCAGGCTGCAGATGCCTTGACCTTCCCGTTCCGCTGATAGCCACGTACTCGAACCCTCTGGCCTTCTTTGTTCCCTTGCGCCGCTTGTCCCTGCCCTTCTGCAGCATGTTCTGAGTTGAACCTGCCCACCTCTCTGCCGCATCGAACCACGAGAGGATTTGCCTGATCTCGCCGGTGGCGATATTGCCGAACGCATCGATCCTGGCACCCACGCCTGGCACGATGTAGGTTCCTGCTGGCATGAGCCCACGGCTTTGCAGTGCCCTTTCCATGGCCTTGAGCTTTCTCGACCCGCCTGATACTTGCGTGCCGAGATAGTTCTGCGCCCGTTTGTAAGCGCCTTCGGTGTCGATTATTCCGACGGATACCTCCATCTTCGAGGTAATCTTCACTTTCATGGCGCCCAGCGTCCAGCGCGTTGGGCGGTCGAATACACGTCCCATCTCTGCTTTCTCTGCATCGCGGATATGGCCGGCGATTTTAATCAAGGCGCGCTGGCTGGACACTTCCACCTTACGAGTCGTTCCGAGCAGGCGCTGCTGAACGGATGTCAGTCCGTCCACCTTGATGCCGATCATCTTCCCCTCCTCTTCTCTTCGGTCTGCGCCACCTTGGTAACCAGTTCTGACCCGCTTACCACGATGCCCACAGTAAACGCTGTGCCAATTTCATGTCCGTTCTCGACGGCGTGCAATGTCGGCTTGCCATCCATGCGCTGCCCACGGTGGCGTTTGATCTCACTCAATCCAAACACACGCCTCAACTCATCAACCCATGCTGCTGTTTGTGGCATATCCAACCTCATATTTCTTGACATCGTGGGGAGGCCCGTAGTTACGCGGGT
>JAQTLK010000084.1:0-7972 GCA_028714955.1 Sulfuricella sp. | reverse complement strand
ACCCGCGTAACTTCGCGATCATGCAGCCACTCCAGACTGTTCCATGAACGTGCTCAACGCCTCTTCGAACAGCGCAACGCTTGAGCACGCCCACTCTCCCTCCGTATAACCTTCCGGCGCGCCGCAACCATCAGGAATCCACATGCGCTGCGCGCGCTGACCGTTTACGTGGTCAACCAGCTTCACCACCTTGTAGTTGATCGCAACGGGGATTCCCTGCTTGCGCGACATGGATTCAGCCATGCGCTTCGCGCTCCTGGTGAACTGTTCCTGCGCAGGGAAAAACCGCTCGCCTGTCGCCTGGCACCATCGCTTGAAAGCCCTGTAAAGCTGGCTCGCGCTACAGACCTGCAGAGGGAGAGGGAGAACGCCTGTCAGCCATTCGCGGATGAACCTGTCCTCAGGTTTAAGGCACAGCATGATCAGGTTGTGCTTGGCCTGCGTCATTGGTGGAATCTCGAAATTCGAGAACCCGGAAAGATCGAGTGAGAGCAGGTAATGATAGAAAGCCTCAACACCGCCGGAAGCGATACATTCCGCCACGCGAGAATACAGGTCATCGTCTCGCCTGGGCGGCGTATAAATCACGAAATATCGCCGGTCGCCCTCTTCCAGCGCCAACGGCTTGTCCTCATTGGACAAAAACACCACGTTGACGAAATTGCGCTCCTGGCGCAGCGGCATCATCTTGGTATTGATCTGAATTGTCTCTCCGGTGATGAACGCCTTGAGCTTGTTCTTGTGATGAAAAAGCTCCTGCCGCGCCACCACCTCATCGCCGATCAGGAACATCTTCTGGCTGGCCCAATCGTTGAACTTGTCTTCAAGCTGATCCTGGCCGATAACTGACGCATAACGCCCATAAATCGACGCCACCATCTCGAAAAACAGATTCTTGCCGGCGCCCTGTGGACCATGAAACACCAGCGCCGAACGCATCTTGGTGCCCTGCTTCTGAAGCGGAAGCGCCAGCCATTTCAGGCACCATCCCACCACTCTCGAAACGCCATCCGGCGTGTCCGCGCTCTCCGCGCAAAGGTGGTACAGCAGTTCCATGATCGGCTCGAAATCACCCGCCTTCGGCTGCATGGCGAAGCCATCGAACAGATTGATGCATGGCTCCTCCACCTTGTCTGAAGGATCGAACACCAATTGATCCGGAAGGATCATGCGTCGCTGATCCGACCCCAGCCACATCTTCACATAATCGCTACCGAACGCCAGTCGCAGGTGATTCACCTTGAGCAGCATGCGCGATCGCAGGTCATAGCAGGTATCCGTGCCGTATATCAGCACGAAATTGGTCACCAGCTCGTTGAATCTGCCCCAATCGATCGGCTTTTCGTCTTTCCGCTTTCGTTCCCCCCGCCCCTTGTTGGGTGCGGACGCCTCACCAGAGGGAGCGGGAGTTTCAGATTCCATAATGGGGATCACATTATCGAGTGCCATGCGAAACATCCTTGGCCACTCTAACCTTCAAATTCCGCAGATAAGCCAGCGGCGCGGAAAACTGCCTCGCCACAACGGCCAGGCCGCTGCGCAAGTGCAGATCGTTGAAATCGGTATCCTTTTCGGCGCGATCCACGCCGAATGCCGGCGCGATGATATGCACAAACGGCACCTTGCGCGAAATCTCGCGCGCCTTCGTGCGCCCAGGGTTGCCTGGCGTGCGCCAATCATCATCTGCGCAGATCAGAATCGGGCAGGATGGATACAGGCCGCGAAGGATCTCCACCACATGCACCAGGTTGCCCGCATCGAACGCCACGAACACCGGATATCGTCCATCCAGTGCCATGCGGATCGAGCAGCCCGTGGCATACCCCTCGCACACCAGCAGCGGCGCGCCCACTTCCACCAGCCCGAGACGGCAGGCGGAACCGCGCTTGGCTGTGCCCGGCGTGAAGCGCTTGGAGCCATCCGGCAAAATAGACTGCGCCCCGACCAAAGCTGCGGCGCGCGGCAAGTCATAGCGAATCATCGGCACCACCAGCGTGCCATCCGGCAGAAACTTGACCGACTCGGGCGCAACGCATTTACGCGCCAAATAGGGCGAGACGCCCGTATCCGAACCCAGCCGCCACAGCCTGGATGCGCGCATCGACGCATGCGCCGCACGGCGCGATCGATCCGCCTCCTCCTGCTCAAGCTGGCGCTGCAGCACCGCGCGGCGTGCCTCGCCCTGCTGCTGGCGCTGCTGGCGTTGTTCCTCGCTCAAATCCTCGCGCGGCATCACAAAGCCATGCTGCTTTGCCTCAAAAATCAGGCTGCCCAGCGTGACGCGCCCGGCGCGCTTGATCGACTTCCAGACCGCCAGAGCATGCTTGCGGTTATAGGACTTCGCCCCGGCGCTCCACGCATCCCACACGGCATAGGCCGCCTGTCCATATTCCTGCTTGAGCGCCATCGCCATGGAAACCCACACGCTGCGATCGTCTGGCGGAATGCAGGCCAGCGCATCGGCGGCCTGGTCTAGCGTGAGATGACTCATCTGGCCAGCCTCAACAGCGCAACCAGACGCTGGCACACGGTATGCGCGGCCTGCTTCTTGTCCTGCTCGACGGGCATGCGTCGAGCCAGGGCGCGGGCCTTGCTGAAAATGAACGTGTGGGACGCGGCTACCATCTTCCCGACCTTTCCCTTGATGATTCGCGCAACTCATAATCCTCGCGGCAATCGGCGTCGCAGAACTCGGCGCAACCTTCGACCGGCTCGGCGCAGTTGTGACATATCCCGCAGGGCGCCAGGACTGGCTTGCGCTGCGCCAAACACCAGGCGCGGTCCTTTTCTTCCCGCTCCTGGGCGCGGTCGATCTCATCCATGGGCGGAATCCCTCCCGATATCGACAATCGCCGCCGACTTGACGCCGGTGACGTACGAAATACGGCTGATCAAGCCCGCGCATGCCGAAGCCAGACGCTTCAGGCGATGGATCGCCTCCTCCGCGAATGGCGCATCGGCCTGATCGATGACCCCATCCGCAAGGATCGGCGCCATGCCCTGGATCGCCTCGGCCACCTCGCTCATCAGCTCGGCCAGGCGCTCGATATCGGTTTCCTCGTGCAGCAAAACCGGCAACACGTGATGCCGGGAACACAAGTCGAACACGCAACCATCCCGCCACGGCAAATCCATGGCCGAAACCATCGCCTCCTCGGCATCTGCCGGAAGATGCACATCGCCCCTGATCCAGCGAGAAACCAGCTTCGCGTTCGTCGCCTTCACCTTGTAGAAATCGTCAACCGACGCTCTCGCGCTTGGCACCTTGAGAGATACCGTGCGCGCGGATTCCGGCACGCGGCAGACATAAATATCCGCCACCCTGCCGGCGAAATCGCTCTCGCTCGCGCCTGATGCTCTCAGCATCATGCGCACCCAGCCGAGGAGAACGTCTGATCGGTTAATCACGTGTCCCATATCGGACATTTTTATCTTCCAAATTCGTGGGCAAGATACCCACAAGAGGGGTAAAAAAAAGAGGAAGCGTTTTTCATTTACGCTGCCTCCTGGTGATCGACATGCAGGCCGTCGGATTTTCTGAAATGGTCATAGAGCGGCTGGATAGTCTTGATTCTCGGGTTGGCTGTTTGGCCCGCCTTGATCTTCATGAGGGTTCCGTAAGGCACCCCGGTTTCAGCGGCCAGCGTCTCAAGCTGCTTGTAGGTGCAGGCAGAAACCTTTTCTTGGATGAAATTGAGAATGTCCATGTCTAATAATCTACCGTATGCGGATGTTTACGTCAACCACATCCGGAATTTTGGATCGTCTAAGATTTCTAATATGGTTAATTCAAAGAAAATACTGTGGGAAAACCTGCGCACGCTGATGATCATGAAATACGGCGAAGAAAATCCATGGAGAACAGCTCATGAAGCTGGAATCGGCCCCGGAACCATGACGCGAATCAAGCAGCAAGAGACCTCAACTGGTGTTGACACGCTTGAAAAACTGGCTAATCTGTTCAAGGTTGAAGTGTGGCAACTTCTGGTGCCGGGCATCGGGCAGCAGGAACTCAGAGTGATGCAGCATATGAAATCAATGTGTGACGATCAGAAAGACACAATTGCTACGATCAGCTACAGCCTTGCGCAGCCAAAAGCCAAGTACGGCAACGAAAAATAACGTGCTATACCTGCAAATCCAGCTTTCTTTCAAATTCGACTAGGGAATATTCCTTAATCCAATCCGCCATGAAGAAAACACTATACGCCGCCGCCTTGTTCGCGCTTACAACACCGGCAATCGCCGGGGTATATAAATGCGCCCAACCGAACGGAAAAATCAGCTACCAGGAACAACCCTGCCCTGATGGAAACGCTCAAAAAATGAAGATCTCTGCCCAGCCCGCAATTGGGTCGGAAGACGAAATAAAATCCAGGGACGAAAAGCTCCAACAGGATAAAAAGAAGCTCAGCGGCGCGGTGCGCGCCAGGCTGGACGCAGGCGATATTTCAGGCGCGCGTGCCATTGCCGTCTCGCCGGAGGACTTCAAGCTGGTACGCGAAGCCGAAGACAAGCAACGCAAGCGGGAAGAATTTGAGTTCCAGATGGCACAGGAACGCGCCGCCCGTCGCCAGGCGGCATGCAACAGCATGGAAATCGACGTCAACCGGATGAAACAGGATGCCGCCACCCACGGCAATGATTCATGGTGGACCAACCGGGCGAATGCCGAGGACGCCAAATACAGGGCGGAATGCCGATGAAATAGCCACTCATCAAACCTAATGAAAAAAACCCGCCTCGGCGGGTTTTTTGTTGCCTGGAAATCTGAACACGGTATTTTTTTATCACAAATCTACCGTTGACGGTTGACACTAACAACCGCTTACGGTAGATTTAATCAACGCATCAAGCAACACCGCCCCATCGGCGACCGTATCAGACCAGCGACCGGCGCTCCAAGGATGGCAGAAAGCAGGCATGGCGACATTGGCCACGGCGGGCAGCAAACGCATCAAAAAACGCCCGGTAGGCCGGGCCGGTAGCTGAACCATCAAGGATTCCTTGACAGTTGACCGTAACAGCCGACCCGGGTGTCCGAAAAATCCCGTCCTGGCCAGGGTAACAGGCATCGAGCAACGTGCACCGTCCCCCAATGCCGGATCAGTGGGGAAAAACCCGGCAGCCGGTGGATTGGGTCCACTCCTTTCAGCCAAGGCCACCGGCAACTACTACAGGAGCAAAATCATGAGTCTGCTACAAAAAATCCTCACCGAAATCGAAGACGAGGCGATTAAAAAAACCGCAATCGCCATCGCCCATGCCTCAACGATATGCGAACTAGAAACGCTGGCCGACACGCTGCGCAAGCACGGCGCGACAGATTTCTATGTCACCCCGGTCATCCATACGCATCATAAAATAGATAATCCTAAATCGGTCTCGATGTACATCCACACATACGACGACCATGAAGCCATCATCGACGCGCTGCACGCCGCCGAGCTCGCGTACACGGTGGAAATCTCTGGAGCCGGGACAAAAGAGCAAAAGACCGTCCTGCGCATACTTTGCATGACACCCCATATCGAACTGATCGGGTATTGGTATCCCATCGCCGATCAATACCAACCCCAGCAGGAGGCCGCATGAACACCATCCCCGTCATCGGCCTGCACACCCCGGCGCAGACCGCCGCGCTGCAGCAGGCAACCGGCATGCAGGTCGTCATCGGACGACGCGGCGCCCGGTTGGTTCCAGTCGAATCGTTCAAAGGGCTGATCGACATCGAAGAAACGAATCAAGCCCGCCGATCCGCCGAGAACGCAGCATGATAACCCAGCAACGAAACTGGCTGAACGACTTGATTGAAGGCATCGCGCTCACGCTGATCCTGTGCGGCGCGATGGCGGTAGTCGACTATTTCACCATTCATATTGGCTGAACTATGGACCAACACACCGAACGACGCGCCAAAGAGCGCCATCACGCACTGATGGCGATCGAATGGCTCGAAAACGCCATCTATGCCATCGAAAGGGCCGATTACCAAGCCACCGAGCACGCCATCAGCATCGCTCGCATGCACTTGGTCGACGCTGAGGTACAGGAACATGTCAGAGTCGACTGAAAAAACCTGCAAGTGCTGCGGAAAAGTCCTGGTGCGCCGGCCAAAAGAACCTCCATCTGAATGGGTAGGACGTCAAACATGCTCGCAGCTGTGCGGCGCGCGTTACTGGCGCGGCATCATCACGCTGGCGCGCATGTGGCACGACCAGGACAAGGCCGCACGCAAGGCGCTGCAGACATGGCTGTCCAGCAAAATCCGCGTGGACATCGAGATCATGGGCTATTTCTTTACCGACAAGCTCGCCATGGGCACGTTCGACGAGATCGACAGCAACACCGTCGCCTACCTGCTCAACGTGTTCCACAAGATCGCCGTGGACACCAACAACAGCGTCATGATCACCAACGTCAACGCCGCGCTCGAAGCCTATATCGGGATCCGTCGCCGCCACGGCAGAACCGGTAAATACGGCGCCAGCGGACCAGAACTGATGACGCTGCGCGCAACCATGCCGGCCATCGCCAACTATTTCACCACTAGCCCGCAACACCGGCTGGATCAGGCCCGTGCTTATGTGCTGAGAGTGAACGAGAAGATGCGCGCGGCTGGCGTGCTGTACGCCGAGCCGTCCCATGACGGCACATTGAATAATGTGGAAAGGGATGAATGATGAGGCGCTGGACAGAAAACGAACTGGAGACGATTCGGGCGATGTACGCCAATACAAAAAACTCAAATCTCGCGATGCTTCTTGGACGCACGGAGAGCGCCGTGTACCAGGCGGCGGAAAAGCTCGGCCTGAAAAAAAGCGCGGCCTATCTCGCAAGCCCGGACGCCTGCCGATTGCGGAAAGGCGCGCGCATCGGCGAGGCCACGCAATTCAAGCCGGGATACGTGCCCTGGAACAAGGGGATGAACTTCAATGCCGGCGGACGAAGCGCGGAAACTCAATTCAAGCCCGGAAGCCGCCCCCACAACTGGCACCCGATCGGACACGAGCGCCTGAGCAAGGAGGGATACCTGCAACGGAAAATTTCCGATACAGGCTGCACGCGCAAAGACTATGTTCCGGTACACCACCTGATCTGGAAGGACGCAGGACGAGAGATTCCGCCCGGACACACGCTTACCTTCCGGGACGGAAACAAGCGGAATTTCGCGCTTGAAAACCTTGAATTGGTGTCGCGACGCGAACTTATGCGCCGTAACAGCTACCACAACTACCCGAAGGAAGTCGCGTTGGCGATTCAACTGCGCGGCGCCCTGAACCGAAAAATCAACAGACTCGCCAAGGAGGCCAGGACATGAGCGCAAACGACATCAACAACCTGCGGGCGCACCTGTTCGCCACGCTGCGGTCCTTGAATGACAAGGACAATCCGATGGACATCGAGCGCGCGCGCGCCGTCTCCGAGGTTGCGCAAACCATCATCAACAGCGCCAAGGTCGAAGTAGACGCCATGCGCGTCGCTGGCGGCCAGGGATCTGGCTTCTTTACGGCGCTGCCCGCGATGGGAGAATCGAGCGAGACAACATTTGGAACGAAGACCGTGGCGCACATTCAGGGCGCGACTGTAACGAGACATCGGATGCGTTAAGGAGATTGATGTGGGATCACAATTGATTGGCACTACTGAAACTGGATGGTTCAACCCTGGCGTCAACCCACCGCCGTTTGACATGAAGCTGCTGCTGATGGTGGCCGGATCGCGCTCAGATGATTGCTGTCAGACATTCGAATACTACACGCTTGTGATGACTGCCTACGTGCAGCAGCAATCGCCAGGCGACGAATACGTCGATGAACCGGCATTTGACGAATACATGGCCGGCGACAAAACCGATTTCCTAGACTTCCAGTTCCTCCTGAAAGACGAGGACGGGGAAGTGCTTGACTGGTGCAGCGAAAACATTGTGGCGTGGGCCTATTATCCGATAGGTATCGCGCAAACGGCAGTG
>JAQTLK010000083.1 GCA_028714955.1 Sulfuricella sp. | reverse complement strand
AAGACAGGCTGTTGTAGAGTGCCTGCCCCTTGGCCTGGTGTTTGCCGCGGAACAGCCGGTGGATGACCTCGATCCCGGCCGCCTGGTAGGAACCGAAGGTCGCTGCGTGCAGTACCTGGGCGAAAAGCAGCAATCCCAGCCAGTTGATTCCCCAGCCAATGAGGAGAAAGCGCAGCACGCCCAGGGCCAGGCTCGCCAGCAGGATATGGCGCAGGCTGAAATGGCGCATCAGGCGCGGTATGCACAGGAAAACCAGGATTTCGATCAGGACTCCAAGCGCCCACAGCCAGCCTACGCTGCTTTTGGCGTAGCCGTGGTCCACCAGGTAGATGGAATAGAAAGTGTAATAGGGGCCATGGGCGGCGGCGTTGAAGAAGCTGGCGGCGATGAAAGCCAGCACTTCGGGCCGCTTGATGACCTGCCATGCCGGCAATTGGTCGCTCGAATGCGGCATCACCCGTGCCTCCGGAATGTGTCTCGCGAGCAGCGCCTGCCCCAGCATGATGCCCAGGATCGCCCACAGCAGGAAGCGGATCGGCGCAAAATCCAGTACGTAGCCCAAGCCCACCACGGCGAGGATGAAGCCGATCGAACCCCACAGGCGGATGCGGCCGTATTTTTCCGTGCGGTCGCCGAGGTGGCTGAGCGTGGTGGCTTCCACCAGCGGCAGCGAAGCGCTCCAGAAGAAGCTCATCAGTGACATTACCGCGAACATCCACAGAAAACTGGTGCCAAGGAACACGCCCACATAAACCGCCAGACTCAGGCTCGCCGCAACCTGCACGATGGCGACTCGCCGGCCGGTATGGTCGGCGAACCAGCCCCAGATGTTGGGTGCGAAGATGCGCATCACTTGCAGCAGCGACATCAGCACGCCGATCTGGAAAGCATTGAATTCCAGCGACTTGAGGTACAGCCCCCAGAACGGCGACATGGCGCCGACGAAGGCGAAGTAGAAGAAGTAGAAGCCGGACAGGCGCCAGTAGGGAACGGTGTGCACGCCTTATTCCGCTTCCGCTTTTTCCCAGGGTGCGACATCGCCCGCGGTGATGTGGAACAAGGGGTGGGCCTGCAACGCTGCCGACGCATACAGTTCGGCCAGCCGTGCCGGATCGCGCAGCGCCAGCTTGCGGCTCAGGTGCCGGCGCTCGAAATCAAGCTGCCCGGTGGTGGCCACGATTCCGGCGGCAGGGAGCGATGACGCGATTTTGCCCAAATCGAAGCGGTAGTCGCGGCGGCAGGCTTCGGCATGCACTTCCCTGAGGTAGGCAGAAATGGCGGCAGAGGGGTCGTCACAAGCACGAAAGCGGGTTAGCTGCGGGTGGTGGCGATAGCCCCGCGTCAGGCCGAGCAGGACTTTCTGCGCCAGCAGGCCTTCGCGCCACAGCGCGAGCAGTCCTTGCCGGTCCAGGTAACGCGGGTGCAGCGTCCATAGCCTCATGCGACTGCTATCCGCTGCGCCCCGGTATTCTCGGTGTTTCGCATACCACATCGGCATTCTGCGCGCGCTGGCGCAGGGCGTGGTCCATCAGCACGATGGCCAGCATGGCCTCGGCGATGGGCGTGGCGCGGATGCCGACGCAGGGGTCGTGGCGGCCGTGGGTTTCCACCATGATGGGTTCGCCCGCCAGGTTGATGGAGCGGCGCGGGATGCGGATGCTGGAGGTGGGCTTGATGGCGATGTGGGCGACCACGTCCTGGCCGCTGGAAATGCCGCCCAGGATGCCGCCGGCGTGGTTGGAAAGGAATCCTTCAGGAGTCAGTTCGTCGCCGTGCTCGGAGCCTTTTTGCGTCACGCAGCCGAATCCCGCGCCGATTTCCACGCCCTTCACCGCGTTGATGCTCATCAGGGCGTAGGCGATGTCGGCGTCGAGGCGGTCGTACACCGGCTCGCCCCAGCCCACCGGCACGTTCTCGGCGACCACGGTCAATTTGGCGCCGATCGAATCGCCTTCCTTGCGCAGCGCATCCATGTAATCCTCAAGCTGCTGGGTGTAACTGGAATCGGCCACGAAGAAGGGGTTCTCGCTCACGTCGTTCCAGCTCTTGAACGGTACTTCGATCGGTCCCAGCTGCGAAAGGTAGCCGCGCACCACGATGCCGTAGCGCTGCTGCAGCCACTTTTTCGCCACCGCTCCGGCAGCCACGCGCACCGCGGTTTCCCGCGCGCTGGAACGGCCGCCGCCGCGGTAATCGCGGAAGCCGTATTTTTGCGTGTAGGTGTAGTCGGCGTGGCCGGGGCGGAAGGTGTCGGCGATGTTGCCATAGTCCTTGCTGCGCTGGTCCTCGTTGCGGATCAAGAGGGCGATGGGCGTGCCGGTGGTCCTGCCTTCGAAAACGCCGGAGAGGATTTCCACCGTGTCCGATTCGCGCCGCTGGGTGACGTGGCGCGAGGTGCCGGGCTTGCGCCGGTCCAGATCGAGCTGGATGTCAGTGGCGGAAATTTCCAGCCCCGGCGGACAGCCGTCCACCACGCAGCCGATGGCGGGGCCATGGGATTCGCCGAAGGAAGTGACGCTAAACAGTTTGCCGATGGTATTGCCGGACATGATGCGAACTCGATAAAAATGACTGCGAAGTTTAACATAGCCGCTTCTCTCCCTCGAAGCGGCACGCCATGAGCACCAAATCCAGCAACTTGCTGAAACAACTCCTGCAGCACAAGCAGCAGGCGCTGCAATGGCGGTCGCCAAGCAAACCCGCCAACAAGCTGGCCGATGGGCAAAACCGCTGGCAGCGTTTCAACCGCTATGTGTGGGACAGGAAACAGGGGTGAGCATGGACAAGAAAAGCGTGCTGATTACCGGTTGTTCCAGCGGCATCGGGTTGTGCGCAGCGGAAGGATTGAGCAAGCGCGGTTTCCGGGTGTTCGCCACGGCGCGCCAGGCAAAAGACGTGGAGGCGCTCGCCGCGCGAGGGCTGGAAAGCCTGCAACTGGACATCGCCGATTCGGCATCCATCCGGCGCGCGGTGGATGAGGTGTTGCAGCGCAGCGGCGGCCAGCTTTACGCGCTGTTCAACAACGCCGGCTACGGGCAGCCCGGGGCAGTGGAGGATTTGCGCCGCGAGGTGTTGCGCGAGCAGTTCGAGACCAACGTATTCGGCACGGTCGAGCTCACCAACCTGATCATCCCGGTGATGCGCGCCCAGGGCGGCGGCCGCATCATCATCAACAGCTCGATTCTCGGGTTCATCGCCTTGCCTTTCCGCGGCGCCTACAACGCCAGCAAGTACGCCCTGGAAGGCATTGCCGACACACTGCGGCTCGAACTGCGCGGCAGCGGCATCCATGTCTCCCTGATCGAGCCTGGGCCGGTCACCAGCCGCTTTCGCGCCAATGCGCACGAGATGTTCAGGCGGCGTATCGACGCCGATGCGAGCTTTTTCCGCGACATCTACCGGGCAATGGAGAAGCGCCTCACCAAAGCCGGCCCGGCGGCGCCCTTCACCCTGCCGCCGGAGGCGGTACTGGAGAAATTGATCCACGCCCTGGAAAGCCCCCGGCCGAGGATACGCTATCCGGTGACCTTTCCAGCGCACCTCTTTGCTATCTTGAAACGCCTGTTGCCGGGCGCCGCGCTGGACAATGTGCTGGGCCGTGTGGGCAAGGATGAAAACAGGTAATCGAAGCAAAACCACTCATGCTGAAAAACGTCTGTGTTAAACATAAGACTTGAAAGAACTGCGCTTGCCCGGCTTCTTCTTCTGGATCACCACGCCCTTGACGGCTTCCAGACCGGTAATTGCCTCGGTCGGGTAGAGGTCGTTGAGCGGTCGCAGGTACCATTTCTGCTCATGCTTCACCAGTTGACGAAAAGTGTATTCGTTGTTGTGGTAGGCCACCACGTAGGAACCGTCGCGCGCCACGCCTTCGGGTTCGACCACGATGATGTCCTGGTCCTCGAATTCAGGCAGCATGCTGTCGCCCAGCACCATCAGTGCGTAGGGTTCGCCGCTGGAGCAAGCGCTCAATGCCTGGTCGTCTTCTGGTATGACTTCGTGGATGGGGATGGTTTTCTTGTGTTGCATGAGACTTAATCCTGAGTGAAATGCTCCGGATGCTACACCGAGGGGGTGAGGAACGGCAAGCCGCTGGGTTACAATCATGCCTTATGCTGATCGACACGCACTGCCACCTGGATGCCGCCGAATTTGCCACAGACCGCGACCAGGTCGTGGCCCGGTCACGCGCGGTGGGCGTGACAGCCATGGTCGTGCCGGCCGTGGAGCGCGGCAATTTTGCGGGCGTGCTCGATTGCTGCGCGCATTATCCCGGCTGCCACGCGGCGCTTGGCATTCACCCCATGTATGTGGGCCGCGCTCACGCGGAAGACCTGGCGTTGCTGCGAGCCCTCGTCGCGCAGCATCACCTGGTGGCGATCGGCGAGATCGGCCTGGATTTCTTCGTGCCGGATTTCGACGCGGAAAGGCAGGGGTTCTACTTTTCCGAGCAGCTCAAGATCGCGCGGGATTTTGACTTGCCGGTGCTGCTGCATATCCGTCGCGCGCAGGATCAGGTTCTCAAGCAATTGCGGCGCATCAGGGTGAAGGGCGGCATCGCGCATGCCTTCAACGGCAGCCGCCAGCAGGCGGACGCATTTATCAGGCTGGGCTTCAAGCTGGGTTTCGGTGGCGCCATGACTTACCCGCGCGCCACGCATTTGCGCGAGCTGGCGATGACGTTGCCGCTGGAGGCGATCGTGCTGGAGACCGATGCGCCGGATATGGCGCCCGTTTTTGCCGCCAGGGAGCGCAACAGCCCGGAGTACCTGCCACGTATTGCACAAATGCTGGCTGATTTGCGCGGCCTCCCCCTGGAGGACGTGGCGCGCGTGACCAGCGCCAATGCCCGGGCCATTCTGGGAGAACTGGCATGAACGGCTTGCAACGCATGGCGCTGCTTTCCATTGTGCTCTCCTTCATTATTATCATTTATGCCAAACCCCTGGATATTCATGTCTGACCAAACTCGCAGTTTTCCACCGCAATTCGAACGCACCCATATCCTGCTTGGCGACGCGGGCATCGAAACCCTGGCGCGCAAGCATGTCTTCGTCGCCGGACTGGGTGGTGTCGGCTCCTATTGCGCCGAGGCGCTGGCGCGTGCCGGGGTGGGGCGCCTTACCTTGCTCGACCATGACGTGGTGGCGGCCAGCAATATCAACCGCCAGCTACCGGCCCTGCTTTCCACCGTGGGACAGCCCAAGGGCGAGCTGATGCGGGCGCGCATCATGGACATCAACCCGGCATGCCAGATCGAAGTCCTGCGCGTTTTTCTCGATGGCGAGAACGTCAATCGACTGGTGCCCGATTGTGATTATGTGGTCGACGCCATCGATTCCCTGGCCTGCAAGGTGGCGCTGGTGGGCGAGAGCGTGAAGCGTGGCCTGCGCGTGGCATCCAGCATGGGAGCGGGCAACCGGATCGATCCGGGAAAGATCAAGATCGCCGATATCGGCAAGACCGAAATGTGTCCTCTGGCGAAGCAGATGCGCAAGCGCCTGGGACGCCACTACGGTATTTACAAGGGAGTTCTGACGGTGTTCTCCGATGAGCAGCCGAGCGCGCCGCTGCCGCCCGAACCGGTCGAAGGACCGGGCCGTGCGCGCGCAGTGAACGGCACCATCAGCTACATGCCGCCGATCTTCGGGCTGATGCTGGCGGGGGCGGTGATCCAGGCGTTATTGAAGGAATGACCTCGCCTGCGGTTACCGCGATCATCCTGGCCGGGGGGCGAGGGCAGCGCATGGGGGAGGCGGACAAGGGCCTGCAATTGCTGCGCGGCAAGCCCCTCGTTGGCTGGGTAGCGGACAGTATCGCGCCCCAGGCGGAAGAAGTGTTGATCAGCGCCAACCGCAATCTGGAGCGCTACCGCGAGCTGGGCTTTGCCGTTCTGCCGGATAGCATGCCGGATTTTCCCGGTCCGCTGGCAGGGCTGCAGCGCGCGCTGGAAAGCGCAAAGCATCCCCTCTGGCTGAGCGTGCCTTGCGATACCCCGTTTTTGCCGCCCGACCTGGTGGAGCGGCTGCGTGCCGCGCTGTTGTCGGGCGATGCCGAGCTGGCCGTTGCTGCAGCCGGTGGCCGCCTGCAGCGGGTGATCTGCCTCGGTTACGGCCATTTGCGCACCAGCCTGGACGAATTTATCGCGCGGGGAGGGCGCCGGGTAGGCGAGTGGCAAGATGGCTTGCGACTGATGGCGGTGCCGTTCGAGGATGAATTGATTTTTAGCAATATAAACACGCCCGAGGATCTGGCGGCAGCAGAAAAACGGCTGAATTTTTAGCGGCAGCAAATTTTTCCTCTTAAAAGGATGGAATTGTCTGGTAAAAATTCGGTACAATCCGACTTTAAAATTTTTTCGGTCTCGTTGAACAGGAATGTGGATATGAGTATGAGTGAAGTGGATCGCAGCAAGCGGAGGTTTCTGATCGCCGCCACTACTGCAGTCGGCGGGGTGGCGGCGGTGGGTGCCGCGATACCTTTTGTCATGAGCATGCTGCCAAGCGAGCGCGCCAAGGCCGCCGGCGCACCGGTGGAGGTGGATATCAGCAAGATCGAGCCGGGCATGATCTTGAATATCGAGTGGCAAGGCAAGCCGGTGTGGGTGGTCAACCGCACCAAGGAGATGTTGGCCTCGCTCAGCAAGCTTGACAGCATGCTGGTTGACCCCAATTCCGAAGTGCCCCAGCAGCCCGATTACTGCAAGAATCCTACCCGTTCCATCAAGCCGGAATATCTCGTGGCGGTCGGCATCTGCACCCATCTGGGCTGCTCGCCGACCTACCGCCCCGAAGTTTCTCCCCCCGACCTGGGCCCTGACTGGCTCGGCGGTTTCTTCTGCCCCTGCCACGGTTCCCGTTTCGACCTGGCGGCACGCGTGTACAAGGGTGTGCCAGCACCGACCAATCTGGTTATTCCGAAACACAAGTATCTCGCCAACGGCCGGTTGTTGGTCGGTGACGATAGCAAGGGAGCCTAATTAAATGAGTAGTCTGACTAAACTGGTTGGCTGGATTGACGCGCGCTTCCCGCTGACTTCCAACTGGAAGGCGCATCTTTCTGAGTACTACGCCCCGAAAAACTTTAATTTCTGGTATTTCTTCGGTTCACTGGCATTGCTGGTGCTGGTGATGCAGATCATCACCGGTATTTTCCTTACCATGAATTACATGCCGGACGCTTCGCTGAATAACTCGGGCGTACCCGTGGCCTTCGCAAGTGTTGAATACATCATGCGCGATGTGCCCTGGGGCTGGTTGATCCGCTACATGCACTCGACCGGTGCTTCGGCGTTCTTCATCGTGGTGTACCTGCACATGATGCGCGGTCTGATGTATGGTTCCTACCGCAAGCCGCGCGAACTGCTCTGGATCTTCGGCATGCTGATCTACCTGGCGCTGATGGCCGAAGCCTTCATGGGCTACCTGCTGCCCTGGGGCCAGATGTCTTTCTGGGGCGCCCAGGTGATTATCAACCTGTTCACCGCCATTCCTTTTGTCGGCCCGGACATTTCCTTGTGGATTCGCGGTGACTATGTTATCGGCGAAGCTACCCTCAACCGCTTCTTCGCCTTCCACGTGATCGCCGTTCCGCTGGTGCTGCTTGGCCTGGTGGTCGCGCACGTACTCGCACTGCACGAGGTCGGCTCGAACAACCCGGATGGTATCGAGATCAAGAAGAACAAGGATCCGGTCACGCACATCCCGCTGGACGGCATCCCCTTCCACCCGTATTACACGGTGAAGGATATTGTCGGTGTGGTGGTGTTCTTGATGGTATTCTCGGCAATCGTGTTCTTCGCGCCGGACGTGGGCGGATACTTCCTGGAAGCCAACAACTTCATCCCGGCCGATCCGTTCAAGACCCCCCCGCACATTGCACCGGTCTGGTACTTCACGCCGTTTTACGCCATTCTGCGCGCGGTGCCCCCGATGTTTGGCTCTCAGTTTCCCGGCGTGGTCGCCATGGGCGTGGCGGTGATGATCCTGTTCTTCCTGCCCTGGCTGGACAGGGGCAATGTCAAGTCGATCCGCTATCGCGGCACGGTCTACAAGGTCTGGCTGGGCCTGTTCGTCATCAGTTTTATCGGACTGGGCGTGCTCGGCGTGCTGCCGGTTACCCCGCTGTACACCATATACTCCAGGATTTTTAGCGTGATCTACTTCGCCTTTTTCTTCCTGATGCCGTGGTATACCAAGATCGACAAGACCAAGCCTGAGCCTGCCCGGGTGACGGGTTAATGAGAACGCATAGAATGGGATTCGTTAACATGAATATAATCAAAAAACTGTTGCTGCTGGTGTTGGCGGCACCGGTAGTGGCCATGGCCAACGAGGGCTTGCACCTCGACAAGGCACCTGTCAATCTGAATGACAAGGCTTCACTGCAGCGCGGAGCGAAGACTTTCGTCAATTATTGCCTGAGTTGTCACAGCGCATCGTACATGCGGTACAACCGCTTGCAGGATATCGGTCTGACCAATGACCAGATCAAGGATAACCTGATGTTCGCGGCGGATAAAGTGGGTGAAACCATGACCGTGGCAATGCGCAGCAAAGAGGCCAAGGTCTGGTTCGGCGCCGTTCCGCCGGATTTGACCGTGATCGCACGTTCTCGTGGCGCGGATTACCTTTACACTTATCTGCGCGGCTTCTACCGTGACGACACCCGCCCGACCGGGTGGAACAACACCGTGTTCGACAAGGTCGGCATGCCGCATGTGCTGTTCGGCCAGCAAGGTGAACAGGTGCTGCACGTGGAAAAGCATGGAGAGCATGAAACCAGCAAGCTGGTGCTGGCCAAGCCCGGCACCATGACTGCGCCGGAATACGATGCAATGGTTGCCGACCTGGTTAACTATCTGGTCTACATGGGTGAGCCCGCACAGCAGACTCGCATGCGCCTTGGCGTGTTTGTTCTGTTGTTCCTGGGATTCTTCTTTGTGGTTGCCTACTACCTCAAGAAAGAGTTCTGGAAAGACGTCCACTAAAAATAAGCTTTCCCATGCGGGAACTCCATGCGCCGGTACGCTTTCAGAGCGTAACCGGCGCCGTATTTTCTGCCTATTAATTGTTGAACCCGTTTTCAGAGGAAGCATAAATCGATGATGACCCTCTACTCAGGAACGACTTGCCCCTTTAGCCAGCGTTGCCGCATCGTGCTGTTTGAAAAGGGCATGGATTTCCAAATTATTGATGTCGACCTGCAGAACAAGCCAGAAGATCTGGCCGTGATGAACCCCTACAACCAAGTCCCTGTGCTGGTTGAGCGTGACCTGATTCTGCATGAGTCCAATATCATCAATGAATACATCGACGAACGTTTCCCGCATCCGCAACTGATGCCGGCCGATCCGGTGATGCGCGCCCGTGCCCGTCTTTTCCTCTATCGTTTCGAGCAGGAATTGTTCGCGCACATCGGCGACATCGTCAAAGGCAATCAGAAGGCCGCTGACAAGGCCCGCGCCATAATTCGCGACAATCTTACCCAGTTGGCACCCATCTTCACCAAGCAGAAATACATGCTGGGCGACGAGTTCTCCATGCTCGACGTAGCGATTGCGCCGTTATTGTGGCGACTCGATTACTTTGGCATCGAGTTGCCGAAACAGGCGGCGCCGCTGCTCAAGTATGCTGAGCGTATTTTCTCCCGGCCGGCTTATATCGAAGCCATGACGCCGTCGGAGAAGGCGATGCGCAAGTAAGGTGCCGTGATGCCAGAAATCCTGACCAAACCCTACCTCATGCGCGCTATTTACGAATGGTGTGCGGATAGCGGACTGACGCCCTATTTGGCCGTGGTGGTGGATAAGAACTGCCAGGTGCCCATGGAGTTTGTCAAGGACGGCGAAATCGTCCTTAACATCGGTGCCGGTGCGACGCCCAATCTCACCATCGACAACGAATGGGTGAGTTTCAACGCCCGCTTCGGAGGCGTGGCGCGGGAAATATTCGTGCCCGTGAGTGCCGTGATCGGCATTTATGCCAAGGAAAACGGCCAGGGCTTGTTCTTTGGTCGGGAGGACACAGCGCCCGAAGGGGCGGATCAGGCTGGTGCTGGCATTTCGCAAGCTTCGCAACCTCAGCAGCCTGAAGATCCGGGCCCGAAGCGCGGCAAACCATTCCTGAAAGTCATCAAATAACAAGAACAGGGTTTGTATAACCGCTCATCCGCACTTATAATGCACCCCCATGCCGGATTAGCTCAGTTGGCAGAGCAGCGCACTTGTAATGCGAAGGTCGTCAGTTCGATTCCGACATCCGGCACCA
>JAQTLK010000082.1 GCA_028714955.1 Sulfuricella sp. | reverse complement strand
AATTAGAATCAAGGCGATCCGATTTTTATCAGGCCATCAACTGGTTCTTGAGGCCCCATCATGTCTACCCCCGCAAACCCGCCAAAACTACTCGATCAGGTGCAGTCCGTGCTGCGCACGAAGCACTACAGCATCCGAACGGAACGGGTTTATCTGGATTGGATTAAACGCTACATTTTGTTCCATGACAACCCTGCCTGCTCCTTGGCCGAATGCGGAGATTACTACTCGGGGCTAATATTTGTCCATGTTGCGGCTTTGATAAGCGGGATAAGCATTGTAGAATGACGCCCACCGGAGAGGTGGCAGAGTGGTCGAATGTACCTGACTCGAAATCAGGCGTAGGTTCAAACCTACCGTGGGTTCGAATCCCACCCTCTCCGCCAAATAAACGTCCGCAGTAGTTCGATATAGCCCGCAACGCCAAGTAAATACAAGGTTTGCGGGCTTTTTGTTGTCCGTTTTGGTGCGAAATGGGCCGCTTGAAGCCGGGAAAAGTAGGGGCATAATGAGGGGCATAACTTTTTCGTATCGAAAAGATGCCCCCGAAAATGCCACTCACAGCCCCAGCAGTCAGTAATGCAGATATCCAGCAGAGAAGCCCTACAAGCTCGCCGATGGTGGGGACATGTACGTAACGACGCGCGCCAGTTGGCGCTGATTTGCAATTTATTTTGCGCAGCGTTTATTCATCAGGACGGATACTGCTTGAGCTATTCCAGCGGGAATTTGAATGTGGATGAAGCAGAGTCAAGTGACGCCAATCACGCTTGCCCAAATGCCTGAACAATTTGCCAAGATCAGCCTGTTGCTGCTTCTGGTCGCTTGCGGGCTGGTCGTTGCGGCTTTCCATGCGCTGATTCGCTGGAGTCTGCGTGCGCCGAGGGTGGCGGAGCAATCCACGCCCGGGGCGATGGGGCTGAAATATTCTGAAACGCGGATTTTAACCGCCAACGGCAAGCAACTCTTTGCCTGGTACATTCCGGCATCCGGACCAGGGATGGCGCCGGCGCTGGCGATATTGCATGGATGGGGAGGCAATGCCGAGACGATGCTCCCCCTTGCCGCGCCACTGCACCGGTCCGGTTATGCGCTGCTGTTTTTTGATGCGCGTGGTCATGGACGCAGCGATCCGGACACTTTTTCATCCATGCCCCGTTTCTCCGAGGATATGGAGCACGCCCTGTCCTGGCTGAAATGCCAGCCGGGCGTGGATCCGGGGCGGGTAGGGGTGGTCGGTCATTCCGTGGGGGCGGCTGCGGCCCTGCTTGTCGCCACGCGCCGCGACGATCTGGCAGCCGTGGTCAGTATTGCCGCCTTTGCGCATCCCGAGACCGTCATGCGCCGTCTGCTAGCTGCCTGGCGGGTGCCTTATGTCCCCTTCGGCTGGTATATTCTGCATTACGTTCAGCGCACAATTGGCCATCGTTTCGACGACATTGCGCCAATCAACACCATCCGGCGCATACGCTGCCCGGTCTTGCTGGTTCACGGCACGGAGGATACAACCGTTCCCGTGGCAGAAGCGCGAATGTTATATGCCAGTCGCGGCGGCGCGGCAGGCAGTTTGCTTCTGGTAAAGGGCAGCCATGACAGATATGAGGACCTGGAGCGCCAGATCGGCGATATGCTCGTTTTTCTCGATGACGCCATGAAAGAGCAAATGATTTGCGCACCTGAAGAGAAATTCCGATGATTTGCTCTGCCGCGAGGAGAGGCGAGGATGCGGGCGCAACGGTTCCGCCAGCCAGTCCCCGGGGTTTACGGGAGCATTTGTTCGCGCCTGAGCAGAAAGACAAATTCATCCCCCGCGCTGGTTTCTAGCCAGGTAAATGGCAGTTCCGGATAGGCGGCCTCCAGGGCATCCCGGTTGTGGCCGATTTCCACCACGAGTATTCCGCCCGGATGCAGATGTTTTGGCGCATCGCGCAGAATGATGCGGGTGGCGTCCAAACCATCTTCCCCGCTGCCGAGCGCCAGCTTCGGTTCATGCAGGTATTCCGCTGGCAGCGCCTGCACCGATGGAGCGTTGACATAGGGCGGGTTGCTGATGATCACGTCGTAGCTTCGCCCTTCCAGGGCGGCAAAGAGATCGGACTGCACCAGGTGAATTTGCTCCTCCAGGCCATAATCCGCGACGTTGCGTTTGGCGACATCGAGCGCATCCAGGGACAGGTCTGCCGCGTCGATTTCCGCGTTGGGAAAGGCGTGCGCCATGAGAATCGCCAGGCAGCCCGAACCGGTGCACAGGTCCAGCGCGGAAGTGACGATTTCCGGATCTTCCACCCAGGGCGCCAGTTGTTCCCTTAGCAATTCCGCGATGAAGGAGCGCGGCACGATCACGCGCTCATCCACGTAAAAGCTGAAATCACCCAGCCAGGCCTCGTGTGTCAGGTAGGCCGCGGGGATGCGTTCCTTGACGCGCCGTTCCAGCGTATGCAAGACGCCTTCCAGTTCGTCGCTGGTTAGCCGGGCATCGAGAAAAGGCTCTAGCGTGTCCAGCGGCAGGTGCAGGTCGTGCAAAATGAGATAGGCCGCTTCGTCGTAGGCGTTGTGCGTGCCGTGGCCGAAGAACAGATGGGCTTCGTTGAAGCGGCTGACGGCGAAGCGCAACAGGTCGCGTACCGTGGAAAGCCGGGTTTTTGCCTCGTCAAACATGGCGGGTTCCTTGTCGAAACATCATGGGGAGCATTGCTCGCTCAGTCTTGTGCCAGCAGTTTTGCCAGTGTGAGGCGGTAGATTTCCTTGAGCGGCTCGATATCTGCCAGCGCCACACACTCGTTGAGCTTGTGGATGGTGGCATTATTGGGGCCAAACTCCACGACTTGCGGGCAGATTTCGGCGATGAAACGCCCGTCGGAAGTACCGCCGGAAGTGGAGAGTTCGGTTTCCAGGCCGGTGACTTTGCTGATGGCCGATGCAATCGCGTTCACCAGGTAGCCTTTGGGCGTCAGGAAAGGTTTGCCGGAAAGTTCCCACAGCAGTTCATATTCCAGCCCATGCCTGTCCAGGATGGCTTGAACTTTGGCCTTCAGTCCGTCCACCGTGCTCGCGGTGGAGAATCGGAAATTGAACAGTATTTCCACCGTGCCGGGAATCACGTTGGTCGCGCCGGTGCCGCCATGGATGTTGGAAACCTGCCAGGTGGTGGGTGGGAAATAGTCGTTGCCGGCATCCCATTGCATTGCCGCCAGTTCCGCGATGGCGGGGGCAGCGAGGTGAATGGGGTTCTTCGCCAGATGCGGGTATGCGATGTGGCCTTGCACGCCCTTGACCGTCAGTTTGCCGGAAAGGGATCCGCGCCGGCCGTTTTTCAGCGTATCGCCGAGCCTGGTGGCAGAGGTGGGTTCCCCGACGATGCAGTAGTCCATCTTTTCGCCGCGCGCCTGCAGCCTTTCGACCACTTTGACCGTGCCGTCGACCGCCACGCCTTCTTCGTCCGAAGTGATGAGCAGGGCGATGGAACCGCCATGCGCGGGGTGTTCGGCCACGAAAGCTTCGATCGCTGTGACGAAGGCGGCGAGCGAGGTTTTCATGTCCGCCGCGCCGCGTCCGAACAGCATGCCGTCGCGCATGGTGGGAACGAATGGATCGCTGTTCCAGCTTTCCACCGGGCCGCTCGGCACCACGTCGGTATGGCCGGCAAAACATACCAGCGGCGTGGCGTTGCCGCGCCGGGCCCAGAAATTGTCCACATTGCCGAAGCGCATTTTCTCGATTTTGAAGCCGATTTTTTCCAGGCGTTCGATCAGGATTTCCTGGCAACCGGCATCGTCCGGCGTGAGAGAGCGTCGAGCGATGAGGGCCTTGGCCAGATCCAGCGTGTCGTTGTTCATTCCTTGATCCCGAATAGCGATTGGTAAACGGCCTCATCGAAACCGATAATGATCTTGCCGTCTTTTTCCAGCACCGGCCGCTTGATCACGCTGGGCTTTTCCAGCATCAGCCGGATCGCGCCGGCATCGTCGCCGACAGCCGCCTTGGCATCGTCGGTAAGCTGGCGCCAGGTGGTGCCCTGGCGGTTGACCAGTTTGTCCCGGCCAACCTGTTTCAGCCAGGGCTTGAGAAGTTCCTCGCTGACGCCTTGTTTCTTGAAGTCGTGGAAGGGCAGGTCGATGCCATGATCGGATAGCCAGGCGCGGGCTTTCCTGACGCTGTTGCAGTTGGGGATGCCGTAAAGTGTCATGGTGTATCCATATTCAGTTGCAGCCATAGTTCCAGCAGCGCCAGGTGCCATAGCTTGC
Source organism: Sulfuricella sp. (assembly GCA_028714955.1). GTDB lineage: Bacteria > Pseudomonadota > Gammaproteobacteria > Burkholderiales > Sulfuricellaceae > Sulfurimicrobium. The sequence goes on along the minus strand of JAQTLK010000082.1, from coordinate 6,296 downwards.
TGCCCTGGAGGGGAGTGAAATAGGCTTCCGGTTGCGCCAGCAACTTGTTCACGTAGGGACGGTTGTAAAGCCCGCGCCTGAAGCACGCATCGGACAGCAGGATGTCGCGCATGAAATCAAGGAACGGGCCGCGCACATGCTTCAGCGCCGGCAGTGGGAAATAGCCCTTGGGGCGATCGATCACTGCATCCGGCAAGAGGCCGCGCGCCATGGCCTTGAGCGGGAATTTGCCCTCGTGCCGGAGTTTGAGTTCGGGCGGCATGCGGGCGGCCAGTTCGACCACCTCGTGGTCGAGGAACGGCACACGGGCTTCCAGACCCCACGCCATGGTCATGTTGTCCACGCGCTTGACCGGATCGTCCACGATCAGCGTGGTGACATCGAAACGCAGCACCTGGTCGAGGAAAGTGTCGGCACTGGGCTTGCCTAGTTCGCGCGCCACCAGTTCGGAGGTGACGTCCGGGCCATGATAGCGCTCCGATATCATTTCCAGGTATTCGGCATGAGTGCGGTCGAAGTAGTGCGGCGCGAAGCGTTCCAGCGGCGTGCCGCTGGCGGCCTCCATGCGCGGATACCAGAAGTAGCCGCCAAAGACCTCGTCGGCGCCCTGGCCGGACAGCACCACCTTCACTTCCTGCGACACCCGCTCGCCGAGGAGGTAGAACGCCACCGCGTCCTGACCGACCATCGGTTCGGCCATGTTGGTCACGGCCTCGGGCAGACGGCGCAGCACTTCCGAGTTGGGAATGAGGAATTTGTGGTGGCGCGTCTTGAAGTGGGACGCGACCATGTCGGAAAACTCGAATTCATCGGCTTTTTCCGCGCCTTCGCCGACATCCTCGAAACCCACGGAAAACGTCAGCAGATGCTCCACATGATCGGCCAGCAGGCCCACCAGCAGGCTGGAATCCAGCCCGCCGGAAAGCAGCACGCCCACCGGCACGTCCGAGGCCAGGCGGTGGCGTTCTACGGCACGCGCCAGCACATGGCGCGTGGCATCGAGCCAGTCCCGCTCGGACAGGGTGCGTTGCGGCCGCGTGGCGTCGAGCGTCCAGTAAGTCCGCAGCGTCGTCTTGCCTTCGCTGGTGATGCTCAGCGTGGTGGCCGGCGGCAGCTTGCGGATGCCGTTGAGAATGGTGCGCGGCGCCGGCACCACGGCATGGAGCGTGAAATGGTGGTGCAATGCGATCGGGTCCAGCGAGGTGTCCACGCCGCCCCCCGCGAGCAGCGCCTGCGTGCTGGAGGCAAAGCGCAGGGTGTTGCTTTGCAGCGAATAATAGAGCGGCTTGATGCCGAAGCGGTCGCGCGCCATGAACAGCGTGAGGTGACGCATGTCCCAGATGGCAAAAGCGAACATGCCGTAGAAGCGTTCCACGCATTTTTCACCCCAGGCGTGGTATGCCTTGAGAATGACTTCGCTATCGCCCGTCGAGAAAAACTCGTAACCCAGCGTGACAAGTTCCGCTCTCAACGCTTTGTAATTGTAGATTGTTCCGTTGAAGACAAGAATGAGCTTCAGCGTCTTGTCGACCATCGGCTGGTTGGCGTGTTCGGACAGGTCGATGATGGATAGGCGGCGATGGCCAAAGCCCAGCGGACCATCGGTAATGACCCCCTCATGGTCCGGCCCGCGTCGCGCCAGCTTGTCCGCCATCCGCCGGATGACGGCGAGGTCGGAAGGCGCGCCGTCGAGGCGCAGTTCACCGCAGATTCCGCACATGCTATTTTTCCTACGTGCCTTTTAATGTTCAAGCTCAGGGTGAGGCGCAAGTGACAGCGCCGAATAGAATCCCGACCTGATTAAAACGTTAGGCAGAACGCCCTATATTATTAAATCCCCCGCAACAGCTCGTTAATCCCCACCTTGCTGCGCGTCTTCTCGTCCACCTTCTTGACGATCACCGCGCAGTACAAGCTGTAGCTGCCATCCTTGGAAGGCAAGTTGCCGGACACCACCACCGAGCCGGCGGGCACGCGGCCGTAGGTGACTTCGCCGGTTTCGCGGTCGTAGATCTTGGTGGACTGGCCGATGTAGACGCCCATGGAAATCACGCTGTTGTCTTCCACGATCACGCCTTCCACCACTTCGGAGCGCGCGCCGATGAAGCAGTTGTCGCCGATGATGGTGGGGTTGGCCTGGACCGGCTCCAGCACGCCGCCGATGCCGACGCCGCCGGAGAGGTGCACGTTCTTGCCGATCTGGGCGCAGGAGCCGACGGTGGCCCAGGTGTCGACCATGGTGCCTTCGTCGACGTAGGCGCCGATGTTGACGTAGGAGGGCATCAGCACCACGTTCCTGGCGATGAAGGAGCCACGGCGCGCGGCGGCGGGCGGCACGACGCGGAAGCCGCCTTCGCGGAAGTCCTTGGAGTTGTAGTCGGCGAACTTGGACGGCACCTTGTCGAAGTAGTTGGTGAAGCCGCCCTTGATGAAGAAATTGTCTTCCAGGCGGAAGGACAGCAGCACGGCCTTTTTCAGCCACTGGTGGGTAACCCATGCGCCATCCACCTTGGAAGCCACGCGCAGTTGGCCCTTGTCGAGCATTTCCAGCACGCTGTCGACGGCGTCCTTGACCTTGGTTTCGACGTTGCGCGGGGTGATGTCGGCGCGGCGTTCAAAGGCTTCTTCGATGATGCTTTGCAGTTCTTGCATGATTTTTCCTGGAGGATTATCTGATTTTGTTGACGAATGCCCGAATTCTTTGCGCTGCATCCAGACACTCGGCCATTGGCGCGACCAGTGCGATGCGCACGAAATGCTCGCCGGGGTTGATGCCGCGCGCTTCGCGGGCGAGAAAACTGCCCGGCAAAAGCGTGACATTATAATCCCGGTACAGGCCCAAAGCGAAATCGCGGTCGGACATCGGCGTCCTGGCCCAGAGATAGAATGCGGCGTCCGGCTGATCGACCGCAAGTACCTCCTGCAGCAGCGGCGTGACGGCAGCAAATTTCTCGCGATAGAGGCGCCGGTTTTCCCGCACATGCGCCTCGTCGTTCCATGCCGCCGCGCTGGCGGCCTGTACGGCGGGGTTCATGGCGCAGCCGTGGTAGGTGCGGTAGAGCAGGAATTTTTCGATGATTTCGGCATCGCCCGCCACGAAGCCGGAGCGCATGCCGGGCACGTTGGAACGCTTGGACAGGCTGCTGAACATCACCATGCGGCGATAGTCGTGGCGGCCCAGGCGGTATGCCGCTTCCAGCCCGCCGAGCGGCGGCTGGTCTTCGTCCGGGTAGATTTCGGAATAACATTCGTCCGATGCGATGACGAAATGGTAACGGTCGGAAAGCTCGAACAGGCGTTCCCATTCCGCCAGGTCCATCACCTTGCCGGTGGGGTTGCCGGGCGAGCACACGTACACCAGTTGGGTATGCTGCCAGACATCTTCTGGCACCTGGTCGAACTCCATGCTGTAGCCATTTTCCGGCAGGGTGTTGAGATAGTGCGGCACCGCTCCGGCGAGCAGGGCGGTGCCTTCGTAGATCTGATAAAACGGGTTGGGCGAAATCACCACCGCTTGCGTGCGCGTGGTGTCGATCACTGCCTGGGCAAAAGCGAATAGCGCCTCGCGGCTGCCGTTGACCGGCAGCACCTGCCGGCCGATATCGGGCGCGGGTACCTTATAGCGTCGCGCCACCCAGCCGGCAATCGACTGGCGCAACGCTTCGCTGCCCTGGGTTGTGGGATAATTTGCCAGCCCTGCCAGATGGTCCGTCAAAGTTTGCGTGATAAAAGCAGGAGTGGCGTGCTTTGGTTCACCGATGGAGAGGTTGACCGGGCTATAAGCGGGATTGGGTGTCGTGCCGTGGAAAAGCTCGCGCAGCTTCTGGAACGGGTAGGAATGCAGGTGATTTAGATTAGGATTCACTTTATGTCTTATATTTAAGAATTTGATTATGAATGAACATGTGAAAATCAGTTAACCACGGGGATCACGGGGTGACATCAATATGTTACATAGTTTTGTCCAAGTACTCGCTGGGTAAATGAGTCAATGCCCCCAGGTTCTTTTTCCCCGTGTACCCCACTGTCCCGTGGTTCAAACGCTCTTTATTGACAGGAAATTATAGAAGTGTTGAGCATGGTTGCAAAACAGAAAATGCTGGCGGTCTCCGGATTGCTCTCCGGCGCCATCGTTTGGGGGCTGATCTGGTACCCCTACCGCCTGCTCGGTGAAGCCGGAATTTCCGGTGCGCTTTCCAGCCTGCTTACTTATCTTGTCGCCGTGGCGCTTGGCCTCATGCTTTTTCCCGCCGCCTTTGAGCGAATTCGCCACGCCGGGTGGATGGCCCTCCTGATCGGCTTTAGCGCGGGCTGGACCAACCTGGCCTATGTATTGGCCATTATTCAGGGCGAGGTGATGCGGGTGCTGCTGCTGTTCTACCTTTCACCGTTCTGGACTGTGATTCTTGCCCGCCTGCTGCTGCGCGAGAAAACGGGCGCAGCGGGTTACGGCGTCATCTCCCTGTCGCTGGCGGGTGCCGTGGTGATGCTGTGGCGACCCGAATTCGGCCTGCCGCTGCCGCAGAATCAGGCCGAGTGGCTCGCCCTGTCGGCTGGCCTGATGTTCGCGCTGTCCAACGTGCTGGCGCGCAAGGCAAATGATCTGGATATCCAGATCAAATCGCTCAGCATCTGGATAGGCGTGGGATTGCTGTCGCTTTTGCCGGTACTATGGGCGCCATCCGTGGCGCACCCCCTTGCGGCCCTGGCCTGGCAAGGGTGGCTTTGGCTGCTGTTTATCGGCGCGGCAATTTTCGGGGTGACGCTGACGGTTCAATTCGGCCTTTCTCACACGGCGGCCAATCAGGCGATCGTGATTTTTCTTTTTGAACTGGTGGTGGCGGCCATTTCTTCGTATTTTCTTGCGGGAGAATGCATGACCTTGCAGGAATGGCTGGGTGGCGCAATGATCGTCGCCGCCAGTCTTTTTTCCGGCAAACTGGAGCAGCAACATGACGGTAACTAAATTTCTTCATGCTTCATTTCTGGTGTCCGACCTTGCCAGCGCGCGGAGTTTTTACGAGGGCGTGCTGGGATTGGTGCCCAGCTCACTGCGTCCCGACATGGCGTTCGAGGGCGTGTGGTATGAAATCGGCGCGCAGCAGATCCACCTGCTGGCATTGCCCAATCCCGATCTCATCAGCGGCCGCCCCGGACACGGCGGCCGCGACCGCCACATCGCCCTGGCGGTGGACGACATGGAACAAATGAAGCGCGCGCTGGAGCAGGCTGGCATTCCCTACAGCATGAGCCGTTCCGGTCGTCCCGCCTTGTTCTGCCGCGACCCTGACGGGAACGCGGTTGAATTGGTGGCCTTGCCCGCGATATGACCGCCCCATGAACAACCTGATTCTTCTCGTTGCCTGCTTTATGGCCGGCATGCTGCTGCATCGCAGCGGACGCATGCCGGAACAGGCGCCGGCCACGCTCAACAGTTTCATCATCCATATTTCACTGCCGGCCCTGACGCTGCTCTACATTCATGACCTCAAGCTGGGCGGCGACGTGGTTTTCATCGCATCCATGGCGTGGATTCATTTCGGCTTGGCGGCGGGGTTTTTCTGGGCGCTTGGGAAATGGCTGAAGCTGCCGCGCCCCACGGTGGGCGCGCTGATGCTGACCGGGGGACTGGGCAATACCTCCTTTCTCGGCCTGCCGATGATCGAGGCATATTATGGCAGGGGCGCCATCGCCACCGGCCTGATCGCCGACCAACTGGGGTCGTTCCTGGTGCTGTCTATCCTCGGCATCACCGTGGCCGGGCTGTATTCATCCGGCGCGCCGGGTGCCCGGGCCATTTTGCGGCGCATTGCCCTGTTCCCTCCCTTTGTTGCCCTGATCGCTGCCGTGCTGCTGATCCCGGTGGCTTATCCCGAATGGCTCACGTCGCTGCTGAAACGCCTGGGCGACACGCTGGCGCCGCTTGCCTTGCTGTCGGTGGGATTCCAGCTCAGGCTTGGCCACCTCGCCGGAAACGGCCGCAACCTGGCGCTCGGACTGCTATTCAAGCTGCTGCTCGCGCCGCTGGCGATTTTCCTGCTGTACGTCCCGCTGCTGGGCGCGAGCGGGCAGACCATCCAGGTGACGCTGTTCGAGGCCGCCATGCCGCCCATGATTACCGCCGCCATCGTGGCCGCCGATCACGATCTCGACCCCGAACTGGCAACACTGATGGTGGCGGTGGGCATCGTCCTTTCGTTTTTCACCCTGGCGGGCTGGTGGTGGGTGATGCGGGGGGTGTGAGCTGTCCGGCTTTGCTCGGGGCAGGTTTTTCGAAGGGGGACGAGGCAACGCTT
>JAQTLK010000081.1:2001-10577 GCA_028714955.1 Sulfuricella sp. | reverse complement strand
AGGCCTCATCGAAAACGTATCGTGTTGCTACGCAACGCTTGGTGGGTTGCGAACCCACCCTACATTACTACAACCCCAGCCGTTGCCAGATCGTAGTAATCAGTCCCGCCTGGTTGAGCGTGTAGAAATGCAGCCCCGGCGCGCCGCCTTGCAGCAGGCGGTCGCACAGCGCGGTGACCACGTCCAGCCCGCAGGCACGGATGGCGGCGGTGTCGTCGCCATAGCCCTGCATCTTGAGGCGCAGCCAGCGCGGGATTTCCGCGCCGCAGGCATCGGAGAAGCGTGCCAGCTGCGAGAAATTGCTGATCGGCATGATGCCCGGCACGATCGGGATGGTAATGCCCATGGCCTCGCATTCGTCGCGGAAGTTGAAGTAGGCGTCGGCGTTGTAGAAATACTGGGTGATCGCCGCATTGGCGCCGGCATCGACCTTGCGCTTGAAGTTGGCGAGGTCGGCCTGGGCGGTCGGCGCCTGGGGGTGGAACTCGGGGTAGGCGGCCACTTCGATATGAAAATGATCGCCGGTTTCGGCGCGGATGAATGCCACCAGCTCGTTGGCGTAGCGAAATTCGCCCACGTCCTGCGTGCCGGAGGGCAGATCGCCGCGCAGCGCGACGATGTGGCGGATGCCATGGTTCCTGTATTCATCGAGGATGGCGCGGATGCTTTCGCGCGTCGAGCCGATGCAGGACAGATGCGGCGCGGCCTCGTGGCCTTCCTGCTGAATCTCGATCACGGTTTCCAGCGTGCGGTCGCGCGTGGAGCCGCCAGCGCCGAAGGTTACCGAAAAGAATTCAGGCTTGAGCTGGGCCAACTGCCGGCGCGTGGCGCGTAGCTTGTCCATGCCCTCGGGTGTTTTCGGAGGAAAGAATTCGAAGCTCAGGATGGGTTTTTTCATGGTCATGAGTGATGGGTAATGGGTGAAGAGTAACTCATTACCCATCACCCATTCCCATTTGCCAGATTAATAACGGTAGTGATTCGGCTTGTAAGGACCGTTCTTCGGCACGCCGATATATGCTGCCTGTTCCTCCGACAACTCGGTGAGGTTCACGCCGATCTTCTTGAGGTGCAGGCGCGCCACTTTTTCGTCCAGATGCTTGGGCAGCACGTACACGCCGACGGGGTATTTGCCGGGGTTGGTGAACAGGTCGATCTGCGCCATCACCTGGTTGGTGAAGGAGGCGGACATGACGAAGCTGGGGTGGCCGGTGGCGCATCCCAGGTTGACGAGGCGGCCCTTGGCCAGCACGATCAGCTTCTTGCCGTCCGGAAAGATGACGTGGTCGACCTGCGGCTTGATTTCTTCCCACTGGTATTTGTGCAGGCAGGCAATGTCGATTTCCGAGTCGAAATGGCCGATGTTGCAGACGATGGCTTCATTTTTCATCTTCACCATGTGGCCGTGGTTGATGACGTTGACGTTGCCGGTGGCGGTCACGAAGATGTCGCCCTGGTCGGCCACGTCGTCCATGCGCACCACGCGGTAGCCTTCCATCGCCGCTTGCAGGGCGCAGATCGGGTCGATTTCGGTGACCCACACGGTGGCGCCCATGCCGCGGAAGGCCTGCGCGCAGCCTTTGCCCACGTCGCCGTAGCCGAGCACGACGCAGATCTTGCCCGCCACCATCACGTCGGTGGCGCGCTTGATGCCATCCAGCAGGGACTCTCTGCAGCCATAGAGATTGTCGAACTTGGACTTGGTCACGGAATCGTTGACGTTGATGGCGGGGATGGCCAGACGGCCTTCGGCGTGCATCTGGTAAAGGCGGTGGACGCCGGTGGTGGTTTCCTCGGTCACGCCGCGAATGTTGGCCAGGCGCCTGGAATACCAGCCAGGCTGGGTATCCAGGCGCTTCCTGATTGCCGCGAACAGGGCGGTCTCTTCCTCGTTGGCCGGTTTGGCGACCAGCGAAGGATCCTTCTCGGCGCGGGCACCGAGATGCAGCAGCAGGGTGGCGTCGCCGCCATCGTCGAGGATCATGTTTGGCATGCCGCCATCGTGCCACTCGAAAATGCGGTGGGTGAAGTCCCAGTATTCGTCCAGGCTTTCGCCCTTGTAAGCGAATACCGCAACGCCGTCAGCCGCGATGGCGGCCGCGGCCTGGTCCTGTGTCGAGTAGATGTTGCAGGACGCCCAGCGCACTTCGGCGCCCAGCGCGGTCAGCGTTTCGATCAGCACGGCGGTCTGGATGGTCATATGCAGGGAACCGGCGATGCGCGCGCCCCTGAGCGGTTGCGCCGCGGCGAATTCCTCGCGCACCGCCATCAGGCCGGGCATTTCGATTTCCGCGATGGATATTTCCTTGCGCCCCCAGGCGGCGAGGGACATGTCGGCGACAACGAAGTCGGTAAAAGTGCTCATGGTGTTCTCCATTCAAGTTTCTGAATGGGCGCCGTTGTTACGGTAACCCCGCGCCGAGCCTGGCCCCGGTCGGGGTCGCAGCGCCCCTCGGAGGGGGTTTAAATTGAGAACTGGTAGGGCGCAATAACCAACGGGCATTGCGCCGAATGTTGGTGCAATGCGCTACGCTTATTGCACCCTACATATATTTAAATTTAACCACGGGGCACACGGGGAACACGGGGCAAGCAATGTACCTGTTTCACCCCCGTGCGCCCCGTGTTCCCCGTGGTTAATCGCTTTTAATCCTACAGCCCCGCATCCGCGCGCAGCGCGTCTGCTTTATCTGTGTTTTCCCAGGTGAATTCCGGCTCGTCGCGGCCGAAGTGGCCATAGGCCGCGGTCTTGGAATAAATCGGGCGCAGCAGGTTGAGGGCTTTGATGATGGCGCGCGGGCGCAGGTCGAAGTGGGCTTCGATCAGCCGGGCGATTTTGGCATCGCTGATCCTGCCGGTGCCGAAGGTGTCCACCATCAGGCTGACCGGCCTGGCGACGCCGATGGCGTAGGCCACCTGTACTTCGCACTTCGATGCCAGCCCGGCGGCGACGATGTTCTTCGCTACGTAGCGGCCGGCGTAGGCGGCGGAGCGGTCCACCTTGGACGGGTCCTTGCCGGAGAATGCGCCGCCACCATGGTGCGCCGCGCCGCCGTAGGTGTCGACGATGATCTTGCGCCCGGTCAGGCCGCAGTCGCCCATCGGGCCGCCGACTACGAAGCGTCCGGTGGGATTGACCAGGTATTTGACCTCGCCGTGCAGCAGGGTCTCGGGAATCACCGGCTTGATGAGCTCCTCGATCACGGCCTCGCTGATCTGGGCGTGCGACACGTCCGGGTGATGCTGGGTGGAAATCACCACGGTGTCAACGTGCGCCGGCTTGCCGTCCACGTAGCGGATGGTGACCTGGGACTTGGCGTCCGGGCGCAGCCAGGACAGGCGGCCGTCCTTGCGCAGTTCGGCCTGGCGCTGCATGAGGCGGTGCGCGTAGTAGATCGGCATCGGCATGAGTTGCGGGGTCTCGTTGCAGGCGTAGCCAAACATCAGGCCCTGGTCGCCGGCGCCCTGGTCCATTTCCTCCTCGGGCGAGCGGTTGACGCCCTGGGCGATGTCGGGCGACTGCTTGTTGAGCGCGGTGAGCACGGCGCAGGTCAGGTAGTCGAAGCCGATTTCCGAGCTGTTGTAGCCGATGCGCTTGACCACTTCGCGCGCGATGTCGATATAGTTCACCGCCGCGTGGGTGGTGATTTCGCCGGAAATGACCACCAGCCCGGTGCTTACCAGCGTTTCGCAAGCCACGCGCGCTTTTTCGTCCTGGGCCAGGATGGCATCCAGCACGCCGTCGGAAATCTGGTCGGCCACCTTGTCCGGGTGACCTTCGGAAACCGATTCGGAAGTAAACAGATATTCGTTCATAAAGCCCTCAAGAAAAGCAAAACCCCGTTTAGCGGCGGCTAGAACGGGGTTTTATCCTCGCTTTAGCCGTATTTTTAACGCGCCCGCAAGCTGATTCAAATCGGCGCAAGCGGCGTTTATCTCATTTTTATTTTGCCTTGTCAACCGGGTTTTCCTTGCCCAGCAAATCATAATTGACCTTGATGCGCACCCGGCTTTTTACCGCGCGGCCATGACGCTGGGCGGGCGAGAAGCGGGCATTGCGGAATGCCTCCGTGGCGGACTGGTCGAACATGCCAGGCGGATAGGATTCTTCAACGGAGAGATCCTGCACCCGGCCGCTTTCATCGAGCAGCAGCAGCAACACTACGCTGCCCGCCACGCCGGTGCTGGCCGCTTCGGGCGGATAGGCGGGCTGAATGCTTTGCAGGGCCGTGGGGTGAACATCCACATCCTGCGCCGGATAGTAGGTGGGGTCTTCGAGCAGGGGAACCTCGATGCTGGGCAGGTCGGCGCGCTTTTCCGGCGCAGTCGAGCTGGCTGGCGGCTCGGGTGCCGGTGGTTCGGCGGCGACCGGGGCAGGTTGCGGCGGCGGAATCGGCTTCGCGACTTGAAGCGCCGGCGTATCCGGCGTTTGCTGCGGCCCGGCTACCTGCTTTGGCGCCGCTTGTGGTGCCGTGTTGGGGCGCGGTGCCTCCACCAGCCGTGCCTGGATGACGCGTGTGGACGGGGCCGCGGCGGGCGCCGCCCGGATTTGCAGGCCGAAAATCAGCGCAAAGTGAAACAGCATGGAGCCGGCCAGGGTCAGCGCGAGTTTTTCCGCCGCTGCCGCGCCCGCAGAAGGAGGATTGAGCGCCATGCCGCGCTAATAGCCCTGCTGCAGCCTGACGTAGTGGGCGGCGGAATAGCTCAAATAGGCCAGTTCGTCCGCCGTCAAGGGGCGTACTTCGCGCGCCGGGCTGCCGAGATGGAGATAGCCCCCTTTCAAGCGCTTGCCTTCCGGCACCAGGCTACCCGCGCCGAGCATGACGCGCGGCTCCAGCACGGCATGGTCCATGACGATGGAGCCCATGCCGATCAGGCATTCGTCGCCGATTTCGCAGCCGTGCAGGATCACGCGATGGCCCACGGTCACGCGGTCGCCGATCAGCAGCGGCGCGCCTTCCGGCCGGGCGGCGCTTTTGTGGCTGACATGCAGCACGCTCAAGTCCTGGATGTTGGTCTCGGCACCGATGCGGATGCGGTTCACGTCGCCGCGAATCACCGCCCCGCACCAGATGGACGAGCGCGCGCCGATGGCCACGTCGCCGATGACCTGGGCGCTGGCGTGGACGAACACCCCGTCCGCAATGGCGGGTGCAATGCCTTTGTAGCTGACGATATTTGAATTCATGGTTGAAATGGGCCCCTCATAGACCCAGATAGTATAATCAATTCGCCATTATTCTCGGATTTCGCACACCATGAACAATCCCCTGCTCGACTTCTCCGGCCTGCCGCGTTTTCCCGAAATCACCCCCGCTCATGTCACGCCGGCGATCGGGCAACTGATCGCCGACAACCGCGCCCTGGTGGAGAGGCTGGTGGCCGACGCCGAGCCGCCTGCGTGGGACAGCTTCGTGCGCCCGCTGGAAGATGCCAACGAGCGCCTTTCCCGCGCCTGGGGCCAGGTTTCGCACCTCAACGCGGTGATGAACAGCCCGGCGCTGCGCGAGGTTTACAATGCCAACCTGCCCACCCTTACCGCCTTTTATGCCGACCTGTCGCAACACCAGGGCCTGTTCGGCAAGTTCAAGGCGCTCAAGGCGTCTTCCGCCTTCGATGCCTTGACCTCCGCGCAAAAGAAAATCGTCGCCAACGAGCTGCGCGATTTCGTGCTCGGCGGCGCCGATCTGGCGGAGGACAAGAAGGCGCGGTTCAAGGCGATCCAGGAGGCGCTCTCCACCCTTTCCGCGAAATTCGAGGAAAACCTGCTCGATGCCACCAACGCCTTCGCCCTGTTTGTCGAAAATGAGGACGAACTGGCGGGCATTCCCGCCGACGCCTTGCAGGCGGCGCGCGAAGCGGCGCAGGCCGACGGCAAGGCAGGCTGGAAATTCACCCTGCACATGCCGTCCTACCTGCCGCTGATGCAGTATGGGGACAACCGCAAGCTGCGCGAGCAGATGTACTACGCCTACGTCACCCGTGCTTCCGAGTTCGGCAAGCCCGAACTCGACAATACCGCGCTGATCACGCAAATCCTCAAGCTGCGCCGCGAAGCCGCAAACCTGCTGGGGTTCGACAATTACGCCGAGGAGTCGCTGGCCACCAAGATGGCGGAAACGCCGCAGCAGGTGCTGGATTTTCTCAACGAACTGGGCGCCCGCGCCAAGCCTTATGCCGAGCGCGACCTGGCAGACCTGCGCCAGTTCGCCCGCGAGGAAATGGGCATGGAACATCTGGAAGCATGGGACATCGCCTATGCCAGCGAGAAAATGCGCCTCCAGCGCTATGCCTTTTCCGACCAGGAAGTAAAGCAGTACTTCCCGGAAAGCCAGGTGTTGCCGGGCATGTTCAAGGTGGTGGAGACCCTTTATGGCCTTTCCATCACGCCTTCGACCGCACCAGTGTGGCATGAGGACGTAAAATTTTTCGACCTCCGCGACAAGCAGAACCAGCTGGTCGGACAGTTCTACCTCGACCTCTATGCGCGCCAGAACAAGCGCGGCGGCGCCTGGATGGACGATGCCATCACGCGGCGGCGCAAGGATTCCGGCATCCAGGTGCCGGTGACCTATCTCAACTGCAACTTTTCCGCCCCGGTGGGCGACAAGCCCGCGCTGTTCACCCACGACGAGGTGATCACCCTGTTCCACGAATTCGGCCATGGACTGCACCACATGCTGACGCGGGTGGAAGACCTCGGCGTGTCCGGCATCAACGGCGTGGAATGGGACGCGGTGGAACTGCCCAGCCAGTTCATGGAAAACTTCTGCTGGGAATGGGACGTGCTCAAGCACCTCGCCCGCCACGTGGACACGGGCGAGATCCTGCCGCGCGAGTTGTTCGACAAGATGCTGGCGGCGAAGAACTTCCAGGGCGGCATGCAGACCGTGCGCCAGCTCGAATTCGCCCTGTTCGACATGCACCTGCACTATGATTTCGACCCCGCCGGCACCGTGACGCCGTTGCAACTGCTGGAGCGCATCCGCACCCGGATCGCGGTGCTCATTCCGCCCGCCTACAACCGCTTCCCCAACAATTTCTCGCACATTTTCGCCGGGGGCTACGGTGCCGGTTATTACAGCTACAAGTGGGCGGAAGTGCTGTCGGCCGACGCCTACAGCCTGTTCGAGGAAAACGGCGTGCTGAGCGAAGAAGTCGGCCGCCGTTTCTGGAGCGAAATCCTCGGCGTTGGCGGCAGCCGTTCGGCGCTGGAATCTTTTGTCGCCTTCCGCGGGCGCGAACCCTCCATCGATGCCTTGCTGCGGCACAACGGCATGGGCTGACGGTCAAGGCGAAGCGCCGCCCCGAAACATGAAACCGCGCTTCGCCATGAGTCCGACAGGCTCCTATGCAGCAAAGTCCAGAATCCCACTCCTGCCGGGCAGAGAGGCAGGAGTGAGGGACAACACGGTGGCGTCAGCCGGCCATCTTCCCTTACCCCCGGTCTCCATTCAGCTTGCGTTCAGCCTCCCCCGCATAAGATGCGGCATATCGGGGCAATGAAGGCTAAAATTGGCCCATTCAGGGTCAGGGGGAAATTTCATGAAACGCTTCGTTTTGCTCTGTGCCCTGCTCATGCCCCTTTTTTCCTTGGCTGGCGGGCACTGGCGGCCGGCCCCGTCCGTTCCTCTGGCCGGGCCAGACCGCGCCCAGCCGCGCGTCAGCATGGGGGAGGCGATGGAGCGGGTGGTGCGGGCAACCGGCGGACGCGTCATCCAGGCGCAACCCGCCACGGTGAACGGGCACGAGGCTTATCGCATCAAGGTGCTGACGGCGCGCGGCGAAGTGCGCGTGGTTTATGTCGATGCTGAAACCGGTGCCATGCAATGAGAGTGCTGGTCATCGAGGACGAAGCCGCCTTGCGGGCACAGCTCCTTTCCAGCCTGGAAAATCAGGGCTACCGGGCAGATGGCACGGGCGACGGCAAGGACGGACTCTATCTTGCCACGGAATATCCCTTCGACGCCGCCATCATCGACCTCGGCCTGCCCGGCCTGTCGGGCATCGAGATCATCCGCGCCCTGCGCCGGCAGGGTAAAACGCTGCCCGTCCTCATCCTTACCGCACGCGGCCGCTGGCAGGACAAGGTGGAAGGGCTGGAAGCGGGGGCGGACGACTATCTCGCCAAGCCGTTTCAAATGGAAGAATTGCTGGCGCGCCTGAAAGCCCTGCTGCGGCGCGCCTCCGGCAGCGTCGACCACGTCCTGCGCGGCGGCCCGGTCACGCTCGATAGCGCGGCACAAAAAGTTTTCGTGGCGGCGGACGAGATCGAGCTCACTGCCTATGAATACCGCCTGCTGGAATACCTCATGCAACATCGCGCCAAGGCTATCCCCAAGCGCGAGCTCAGCGATTACCTCTATCCCCATGACCAGGATTGCGACAGCAACGTGCTGGAAGTGCTGGTGAGCCGCCTGCGGCGCAAGCTCGACCCGGATGGCGCATTACAGCCGATCGAAACCCTGCGCGGGCGAGGTTACCGCTTCACGCTGCAATAATCCTAGCAACCTCGGTTGACCGCTTACCATGAGGCATAGCGTTTTGGTTCTAAACAACTGTTGTCGCAACTTTAC
>JAQTLK010000081.1:0-1901 GCA_028714955.1 Sulfuricella sp. | reverse complement strand
GAGGTTTCTAGGATAATGACCCTCAACGCCCGCATCGTTCTCGCCGCGTCCATTGTGCTGGCGATTTTCCTGGCGCTCACTGGGGTCGCACTCGACCAGGCATTCCGCGATAGCGCGCGGGCCGCCCGGGAGGAGCGCTTGCAGGGCCAGCTTTACCTGCTCATTGCGGCCGCCGAGGTGGATGCCCAGGGGCGGCTTTCCATGCCGGAACAATTACAGGAACCGCGCTTCGGCCAGCCCGGATCGGGACTTTATGCCGCGATCGACGATGGCCGTGGCAGGCAGCGCTGGCTTTCGCACTCGGCGCTGAACGTTGTTCTGCCGGCGGGCACTGTTCTGGCCGCGGGTGAAAGGCGCTTCGCGGAACTGCCGGGTGCGCGCGGCACCTATTTTTTCGTCGACAGCATGGGGGTGAGCTGGAGCGAAGGAAAGCGCAAATTCCCCTTTACTTTCCGCGTGGCGGAGGACCTCTCCGCCTTTAACGCCCAGCTTGCCCATTACCGCCGCAGCCTGTGGGGCTGGCTCGGCGCGATGGCCATGCTGCTGCTGCTCGCGCAGGCCGCGCTGTTGCATTGGGGGCTACGCCCGCTGCGCCGGGTGGCGGCGGAAATCCGCGCCATCGAGGGCGGCGAGAAGGAGCGCCTGGGCAGCGATTACCCGGCCGAGATCAAGGCGCTGACCGAAAACCTGAACGGCCTGCTGCAGCGTGAACGCGCGCAACAGCAACGTTACCGCGATGCGCTCGGCGATCTCGCCCATAGCCTGAAAACGCCGCTGGCCATTATGCGCGGTGCGTTGGCAGAACAATCGCGCGGCGGGCTGTCCGGGCCATCGTCGCTGGCCGCCACGGTGGCGGAGGAGGGCGAAAAAATGCAGCGCATCGTGGACTATCAGCTGCAGCGCGCGGCGACCATGGGGCCTTCTTCGCAGCTGGCGGCCTCGCTCGACATCAGGCCGCTGGCGGAAAGAGTCATCGCTTCGCTGGACAAGGTTTATCGCGACAAGGCGATCCGCGCGGAATTGCATGTCGACAAGATACCCGGCTTTCGCGGCGATCAGGGCGATTTGCTGGAATTGCTCGGCAACCTGCTCGACAACGCCTACAAGTGGAGCGCAAGCCGGGTGAGGTTGTCCATCGGAACGGAGGCGGAGAGGTTAACGCTGGTGGTGGAGGACGATGGTCCGGGCATCCCGCCCGCCGACATCGAGCGCATCCTGCAGCGCGGCGCCCGCGCCGACCAGTCCAGGCCGGGCCAGGGTATTGGCTTGGCGGTGGTAGCCAGCATCGTGCAGGCTTATGGCGGGGAGGTGACGATTGGCCACAGCGCGCTGGGTGGCGCGGGCATCACGATCCGGCTGCCCAACCAGTGTGCCGTTTCGCATTAACCCTCCGCCAGCAGCGTCACGCTCGCCATACCCGTCTTGCGGTCAATATCAAAGCGTACTTCACAGTATTCGGTGTTTTCATTGATGGGGGTGGGGTCGTCCGCACAACTGCAACCGGCAATGATGCTGGAATAGAAAATCCCCACTTTTGCGTGAATCACGCCCTCGTCCTCATGCACGTGAATGATCGTTGCGCCGACTGGCCCGTCCAGCACATGGCTGCCGACGGTCAGCCCCTGCTGCAGGGGAAGCAGCGCCGGATCCAGACGTGCAATCTCCTCCTTCAGTACCCGCTCGAAATCAGGCGTTCCCCAAGCATCCAGCGCGTGCTGAAAATGGATCATCCTAGAAACCTCAGTTGGACGGGCTGGAGTGTGCGGTTTTTGCGAGGTGGGCAAAAACCGTGCATTCCGGCCCGTAGCGCCCTCACCAAACGGGTGAGCGTAAAGTTGCGACAACAGTTGTTAACGTAAAACAACGCGAAGCGTTTCCTCGTCCCCCTCGCCCTTTGGGAG
>JAQTLK010000080.1 GCA_028714955.1 Sulfuricella sp. | reverse complement strand
GCCAGCCTCGAAGGCGCGGAGGCCGCCTGGGCCTTCAGCTCCGGCATGGCGGCGGAATCCGCGCTGTTCCTGACCCATGGCCGCAAGGGCATCGTCTGCATCGGCGACGCCTACGGCGGCACCATGGAACTGCTGGCCAGCCAGTTGCCCGAGCTGGGCATCCCCACCTGGTTCCTGCTGGGCAGCGAACTGGAAGGACTGAAAACCTTTCTGCAACAAGGCGCAGGGCTGGTGTTCCTCGAAACGCCCACCAATCCCACCCTGGAAGTGCTGGATATCGCCGCCATCGCCGAGACCGTCCACGAACATGGCGCACTGCTGGCAGTGGACAATACCTTTGCCTCGCCGGTAAACCAGAACCCGCTCGAACTCGGCGCGGATTTCGTGATCCACAGCGCCACCAAATACCTCGGCGGCCATAGCGACCTCACCGCCGGCGCCCTGATGGGCTCGACCCACCTGCTGGCCACGGTGTGGCCATGGCGCAAGAACCTGGGCACCACCATCGCTCCGGAAATCGCGTCATTGCTGATGCGCAGCATTCGCAGCCTGACCGTGCGGGTGGCGCGCCAGAATGCCACGGCGCAGGCGCTGGCCGAAGCGATGGCACAGCATCCCAAGGTGGCGCGCGTGCTCTATCCCGGCCTGCCCGACTTCCCCGGCCACGAGGTGGCACGAAAACAGATGAAGGGCTACGGCGGCATGCTGACGTTGGAAGTGAACGGCTGCTACGCGGACGCGGTGCATGTCGTCGACCGGCTCAAACTGTTCGCCATTGCGCCCAGCCTGGGCGGGGTGGAGAGCCTCGCCACCATGCCGGTGACCACCACCCACCACGGCCTGGCCCCGGCAGAGCGGGCGCGGCGCGGCATCTCCGACACCATGATCCGGCTTTCCGTTGGCCTGGAGGATGCGACCGACCTGATTGCCGACCTGGAACAGGCATTGGATTAGCGCACAACGGACTCCACGGATCATGTGCGAACTTTTTGGCATGTCTGCCAGCCAACCCATCACCATCCGGCGGGAACTGTCCGAATTCCGCCTGCGCGGCGGCCTGGTGGCCGACAACCCCGATGGCTGGGGCCTGGCCTGGCGGGAGAAGGGAAATTTCCAGCTTGCCAAGGCGCCTGAGCCCGCGTTCCGCAGCACGCTTTTCGAAGACCTTGGCGAAAAGCTGAATTCCAGCCTGGTCATTGCTCATGTGCGCAAGGCGAATTTTCCGCCCATAAACACCCTGAACAATACCCATCCCTTCCAGCGGACATGCTGCGGGAAAGGATGGGTGTTCGCCCACAACGGGCTGGTGCCGGACATTATCCCAATGGAAGACAACAACACCTGTCAGGTCTGCCGGCCGGGTGGTGAGACCGATTCCGAATACGCCTTTTGCCACCTTCTGAGTCATATTTCGCGCCAGTTCAACGAGACCCGCGGCAACGACATCACTGCCTCGTTTCCCATCCTGGCCACGGCCAGCGAACTGATCGCATCCCACGGTAAGTTCAACTTCCTCATGTCGGACGGAGACTATCTGATTGCCTACGGCCATGACCGTTTGCATTACCTGGAGCGGCGCACTGCGGACGCCGCCAGCGTCATGATCGCCACAGAGCCCTTGAACGCGGGCGAAGGCTGGGCCCCCTTCGCAGCGGGAGAGTTGCGCATATACCGCTCCGGCCGGCTGGTAGAGCAGACCCAAACGCCTCGGACACCCATACTGGAGCAAGCGGACGCATGAGCGATCCGGTTTATCTCGACTACAATGCCACCACACCTGTTGATGAGCAGATTCTGGAGGCAATGCTGCCTTACTTGAGGGAGCATTTTGGCAACCCGTCTTCATCCCACATATACGGGCAGAGAGCAAAGCTGGCCGTAGAGCAGGCACGGGAAGAAATAGCCACCCTGATCGGCGCCCAGCCGGAGGAAATCGTCTTCACCGGCTGCGCCACTGAAGCCAACAACCTGGCTATCCAAGGCGTGGCACGGGCGCTCGCCGGAACGAAAAGACATCTCATCACCAGCGCCATCGAGCACCCATCGGTGCTGCAACCCTGCCTCAAATTGCGCGAAGAAGGCTGGGATGTCACCATCCTGCCGGTTGACCGGCATGGCCAGGTTAGCCTCATCGCCGTGGAACGTGCCATACGTCCCGATACCGCCCTGATTTCGGTGATGCACGCCAACAATGAGGTGGGAACGATCCAGCCTATTGCCGATATCGCCCGGGTCGCGCGCTCCAGGGGTGTCCTGCTACACACCGACGCCGCGCAGTCGGCTGGCAAGATTCCGCTTAACGTGCATAAACTCGGCGTGGACTTGCTGACGCTGGCAGGACACAAGTTTTATGCGCCCAAGGGCGTGGGCGCGCTCTATGTAAGCAAGGGCACCGCGCTCGCCCCGGTGCTGGCGGGTGCTGGACATGAACACGGCCTGCGCCCCGGAACGGAGAACGTGGCGTTGATCGCCGCCCTGGGTATGGCCGCCAGGCTGGCGCATAAACGTCTGCCCAAAGCTCAGGTTCGCCTGCAAGCCATGCGCGACCTGCTGCATTTGCAGTTACTGGCGGGGATTCCCCACCTCATACTCAATGGCCACGCGGAAGCACGTCTGCCCAATACCCTCAACATTTCATTTCCAGGTGTCAGCGGACATGAACTGCTGGCAGAGGCTGCGCAAGATGTCGCCGCCTCCACCGGGTCCGCCTGCCATTCCGGAGGCCATGCTGTGAGTGGTGTGCTGGGGGCGATGAAAGTGAGCGCACTACAGGCTGTCGGCGCGGTGCGCCTGTCGGTTGGACTTTACACCACGCCAGCCGACATTGAACGGGCTGCACAGGCATTGATCACTGCGTGGCGGCGATTGCATAGCTGATGGACGCGGCGGAATATGATGCCTGGTATGGCACCCCTCGCGGCCGCCGGATCGGTGAAACTGAATTTCGCCTCGCGCAACGCCTGCTGGATTCGCGCTCGCCGGAAAGCCTGCTGGACGTAGGCTGCGGAACCGGCTGGTTCACCCGCCGTTTCGCCGCGACAGGCATGGCGGCGACAGGGCTTGATCTCAACGGGGACTGGCTGGCATTCGCCCGCCGCCAGAGCGGCGCGAAAACCGCGTGGCTGGAATGGGATGCCCGCCATCTTCCCTTCGAGGACCAGAGTTTCGACGCTGTAGTATCCATCGCGGCCCTGTGCTTTATCCAGGAAGAACGGCAAGCCCTCGCCGAGATCGTACGGGTTTCCAGGCGGCGATTCGCAGTAGGCTGGCTGAATCGAGCCAGCTTGCTGCATTACTCCAGGGCTGGCCAGGGGGCCTATCGTGGCGCAACCTGGCGCACGTCCGATGAAATCCGGGGGCTGTTCCATGGGCTGCCGGTGTGCAATCTCATCATACGGAGCGCCGGCTTTCTGCCCAATGGCGGTTGGATCGCCGAAATGCTGTCGATGGCTTTCTGCATTTTGTCCCAGGTTTCTTCCGCAAGTCCCGCGTGCAACGGGCTCGCAAGCGGCTGCGCGCGCACCTGACCCAAGCCTGTCAGGTGCGATTCGATGAGGCGGCAAGGTATGCTGTTTCGTTCCTCGTGCACAGCAGGTCTGACTGCATCTTTTTGACCTGTCGTTCGTCTTCTTTATGGAAGCTTTTTTTCGCCGATTTGCTGGTGGACCGAGGTGACATAAAATTTCAACAATAAGGAGCATCACAATGAAAGGCAACAAAACGGTACGCATGATGTCGGCCATGATTCTGATTTCTCTGGTGCTGACGCACATCACCGGGCAAATCAACCTCTTTGCCCCGACCTGGTTATGGCTGGCGGCCTTTGTCGGCTTCATGGCTTTCCAGTCCACTTTTACCGGCTTCTGCCCGGCCGGCAAGATGCTGGGGAGCGGGAAAAAAGCCGGCACCTGCTGCGGTGGCTGAAACACAATAAGGGCAATTCCATGTACAAGTTTCATAAGGCAGTAACGATATTCGCGTTGGTAGTCGCAGCGACGCTTGTTTCCCGTGCCGGCGCGGTCGAAACGACAACCTCGGCTCCGGTTGGCAAGGTGGCCTCACCCCGTCTGGTGGACCTCGGCGCCGGCAAATGTATTCCCTGCAAGCAAATGGCTCCGATACTGGAACAACTGCGCAGCGAATACGCCGGACGCTTCGATGTCACGTTCATTGACGTATGGACTGCGCCCGAAGCCGCGAATCCCTACCGCATCCGGGTGATTCCGACGCAAATCTTCTTTGACGCCAATGGAAAGGAGCTGTTTCGCCACGAGGGCTTCTACTCGCGCGAGCAGATACTCGGCAAATGGCGCGAGCTCGGTTTTGCCTTTGCCGGAGCGGGCAGGGCACGATGATCGGCAGCCTGTTCGAGGCGCTGAATAGCGGCCTTGCCGGCGCGCCGGTCTGGGCGCTGGCGGCGGCGGCGCTATGGGGCGTGGCGAGCATGCTGCTCAGCCCCTGCCATCTGGCCGGGATTCCCCTCATTGTGGGTTTCATCAACGGCCAGGGACTGGCCAGCGGTCGACGCGCCTTTGCGCTTTCCGGGCTGTTCGCCGTCGGCATCCTGATCACCATCGCCGTGATCGGCGTCATCACCGCCTCGCTGGGTCGCATCGCCGGGGATTTGGGGTCTTGGGCCAATTACCTTGTGGCAGGGGTTTTCCTGCTGGTCGGACTCTATCTGCTCGGTCTGCTGCCATCGCCGTGGAAGAGTCCCGGCACGGTGCCTATCGCGAGCAAGGGCCTGTGGTCGGCACTGGTGCTGGGGCTGGTCTTCGGCATCGCGCTCGGCCCCTGCACCTTCGCCTACATGGCGCCGGTGTTGAGCGTGGCATTCAGCAGCGCCGCAGCGGCCCCATTATTCGCCGCCTCGCTGCTTCTCGCCTATGGCCTAGGGCATTGCTCGGTGATCGTCGCCGCCGGTTCTGCCGCCGGCATGGTGCAGCGCTACCTGGCCTGGAACGCGCGCAGCAGCGCCGCGCTGCGCTTCCGCCAGGGTTGCGGAATCCTGGTGATGGGCACCGGTCTATATCTGATCTGGAGCGCGAACTGATATGGAAAATAATTTCACCGTCCGCATGAACGGCGAGTTCCACGGTATTCTGCGCTGGACGCAACTGGATGGATCTCTGGAGGCGAGTGAGGGCCGAACCGGAGGGCTGGTACGTCAGCCTCGCTGGCGAGGTCGCCCCCATGCGCCGCTCGACGCAGATGCCCGGAAGCATTTTGTCGAAGAGATGGATGCCTCGCAGCGGCGCGAGCACGAGCATGATTATTGCGGAGTCGTTTATGCCGACGACCCTGCCCCGCCGAGTTTGATCAAGATCTACGACCCGCATCGAGGACGACGCGCCGCTGCCCAATAACCGCAAGCGCTGATGGCAGCGTTTGTTCGAGTGATAAAGTAAGGAGTGGTCATGGACAACCCTAAAATGAGTTTCCACGTCGAAACCCGGCGCGTGGACGCGCACGGCAGCCTCTCCCGCTGCAAGGCGGCGGAAATCCCGCTGGATACCGGTATGGCCGGCAATCCAAACGCCTTCAATCCGGCGGAATTGCTCCTCGCGGCTTTATCCGCCTGCATCATCAAGGGCATCGAACGGGTGGCGCCGATACTGAAGTTCAATCTGCGCGGGGTGGAAGTACGGGTGGATGGCGTGCGCCAGGATGTGCCGCCCAGGATGGAATCCATCACCTACGAGATCATTGTCGATAGCGACGAATCGGACCGGCGCCTGGCGCTCCTGCACGAAAACGTGAAGAAATACGGCACCGTGTTCAACACCGTGGCGCCGGGCACGCAACTTTCAGGCGTATTGCGACGCAAGGGGGAGGCATGAGCGCTGGTCGGAACCCGAACGGATAGATTTCATGATTGCGCTACCCGCGTTGCTGACCTTCTTGCTGACCACGGTGTTTGCCATGGCGGGCGTCGGCGCCGCTTTCATTCTGATTCCGGTATTCCTGGCCTTTGGCGTGGAATTGCACGCCGCCATGGGCACCGCGTTGTTGCTCAATGCCATTGCAATGACGGTCGCTTCGGCGACGTTCATTCGCAAAGGGCTGGTTGAGTGGCGGCTGGTGGTGCCCATGCTGGGGCTGGCGGTGCTGGCTTCCCCCGTCGGAGTGAGTCTGGCCCAGGGCTTGAACCGCTCGCTGCTTTTATGGCTGTTCGTGGCTTTCCTGCTGCTCGCCAGCTTGATGATCCTGCTCTACCGGCCCAAGGCGGGGCGCGAGCAGGTCTCGATGGCGGCGACACTGGTCCTGGGCCTGCCAGTGGGCGCACTGGCAGGATTCGTCGGTGGTCTGCTGGGTGTCGGCGGGGGCAACATCATCGTTCCCGCCTTGGTGGCGGCTGGCCTGGAGCCGAAGCGGGCGGCCGCCAGTGCCTCTTTCGTCGTGCTTTTCGCGTCCCTGGCCGGATTCCTGGCCCATGCCAGCGTTGCCCATCTCAGCATGGCGCTGTTGGGCTCGACCGCCGTGGCGAGCGCTGCGGGCGCCGGACTGGGCGCCTGGCTGGCCAGCGAGAAAGTGGGCGGCGAACAACTGAAGCGGGTCATTGCGCTGGTGCTGATCGCCGTTGCCATCAAGACAGCGTGGGGGCTGCTTTAACCCGATACTATTTCCGTCAATGTTGGTGAAATTTTTTCAACCTGAACAAGGAGCTCCATCATGAACAACGATCATCAAGTCCTGCTCGACACCCTCAAGTTCCATGGCCACCGCTGCTGGGCCAGCGTGGCCGGCGTGCGTGCCGGCCTGGCCGCATTGCGCGTGCTGGGCGTGAAGCGCTCCGGCGGTCGCCAGTTGCATGCCTTCGTCGAGATTGGCGAAGACCACGGCGGCATGTGCTTTGGCGACGGGGTGCAGTACGCCACCGGTTGTACGCTGGGCAAGGGCAATATGGAAAAGACCCCCTACGGCAAGCTGGCCGTGACGCTGATCGAGCGGGCCAGCAACCGGGCGGTGCGGGTAAGCTACAAGCCCACACTGGCGAAACAGATCGCCGCCTCCGCCTTCATGGTCAAGCGCGGGCAGGGCATGGAGCCGGATGCCATCCCCGAAGCTGAACAGATGGAACTGGTGGATCTGGTATGGAACGCGCCGGAGAACGATGTACTGGCCATCGGCGAAGTGTTCCAGTTCGAGCGCGAATGGTTGCCGGAGATCATGGGCTTCACCCCCTGCGCCGCGTGCGGCGAACTCACCGCCCGCGCCTATCTGCGCGTGGTGGGGGAAAAGCATGTGTGTATTCCGTGTTCCGGCTATAAGCGGTGAAATTGATGAATCACCGTGCGTCGCTTTATAAACCTAGAAACCTTAGTTGACCGCTTGCCATGAGGCATAGGGTTTTGGTTCTAACGATCATGGCGATTCGCCGCCCCGAATCATGAAACAGCGATTCGCCATGATCGTTTCCCTCACCCCCGCCCTCTCCCAAAGGGCGAGGGGGACGAGGAAACGCTTCGCGTTATTTCACGTTAAACAACAACTTTTGTCGCAATTTTACGCTCACCCGTTTGGTGAGGGCGCTACGGGCTGGTGTGTGCCCATTTCGAAAGTAACAATGAAAAAACCAATCCAGTTCACATCGATATTGATTGCCCTGTTGCTTGCCGGCTGCCAGACGCTGGGCACCGGCAGCGTGACTCGCGACCGCATGGGGTACGCCGCGGCCATCGGCGAGTCGTGGAAGGAACAGATGCTGCTCAACATCGTGAAGCTGCGTTATCTGGATACGCCCGTCTATCTCGATGTTTCTTCCGTCATCAGTTCCTATTCGTTGGCCAGCGACGTCGGCATCGCCGCGAATGTCTTTCCGCGCGCCACGGAGGGCAATAACCTCGGCCTGAGCGCGACGGGGCGCTACAGCGAATCGCCCACGATATCCTACATTCCGTTGACCGGCGACAGGCTGGTCAAGAGCATGTTGCGGCCGATTCCGCCCGAGACCGTGTTCGCGACCATCGGCGGCGGGGGCAGGGCGGACTTTATCCTGCGCGCCGTGGTTCAGGCCATCAACGGTATTTACAACGTCTCGACATCCCCCTCGCGGGCGCGCAGGAACGATCCGAGATTCATCCGCGTCGCCGAGGCATTGCGCCGGATCGAGGAGGCCGGCGCGCTGGGCGTGCGCATCGAGACGCATGGCGAGCAGACCTTGTCGTTCGTCCTGTTCCGGCGCGCGGTGGACGAGGATACGGATGCCGACATTGCGCTGGTGAAGGAACTTCTCGGACTGGATACGAAGCTTGATTCATACCGTCTGGTTTTCGGCGCGGCGCGCAGCCATCCCGACGAAATCGCCGTCCTCACGCGCTCCATGCAGGGGGTGATGGGAGAACTGGCCGGCGGCGTCGAAGTGCCCGAGCAGGACATGCGCGAGGGGCGCGCCACTTCCCGTCTGTCAGCCGACGACAATGCGGGCGCCGAACCCCTCATGCGCATTTCGTCCGGCGGCGAACGGCCCGCAGACGCTTACGCGGCGGTGAGTTACCGCAACCGCTGGTTCTGGATCGACGACCGGGACCTGAGTTCCAAGCGCACCTTCCGCTTCCTGATGATGTTCGCGTCCCTGGCCGAGTCGGGTGGCCTGCCGCAAATGCCCATCCTGACGATTCCGGCGCGATGACCGGATGCCACTGTTGACGAATCACCTTTCTCCCAAAAAACGCCTGTTCGAGCAATTCGCTTGCGTGGCGGAATTCCCACCCGTGCCAAGCGCCTCGAATCATCTGAAGCGCGCCGCAATGCTGTCGATGGCTTTCTGCATTTCGTCCCAGGCTTTTTCCGCGCCTTCCTTCAGATCTTCCCAGGCGTCCCCGCTGCGCTGGCGCAACTCCTGCAGCTTGTCGTGGGCCGCCGCGCGTTGCGCGCGAAGGGCTTCCAGCTGCGCCTCGAAATCGTGGCGGAGCTCGGCCTTTGCCTTCTTCGCCTTCCCCTTCAGGCCGTCAAGTTTCTTGTCCCATTCCCTGAGCTGTGTTTCGAGCTTTTCCTGGAATGCTTCCTTCGCAGTCTTTTCCTTGCCTGGCCTGGATGCTCCCTGAAGCAGAGCTTCGATTTCAGCCTCCGCCTCCAGCCAGTCTGCAACTGGATCGCCACCCTGAAACCCGCGGCGCTCGGCGCGGTAATAGGCGACTTCGGCAATCATGAAATGACGTTGTTCGGGGGTAGGCGCCTGGCTGCCCTCCATGCGCGTCTCGCCACCAGAAACCGCCTTGTTTTCTTGCTCCTTCATGGTAAATCTCCTGTCAGGTGATTCGTGAAACACAGCACAGAAACGCTGCCGTTTGGTTCGCTGTCCAAGTTGCAGGATAACGGGAATTGTTATTTAATGAACATTCGTTAAGTAACATTCAAACTATAGTTGATATCCAATGGCGAAACAAGCTCCCAGAAATATGCGTGAAGAGATACTCGATGCGTCGGTTCCGCTCTTCGCAATGTATGGATTCGAAGGGGTTTCCATGCGCTTTATCGCGGCTGCCGTGGGCGTGACGCCCGCCGCTCTCTATTACCATTTTTCGGACAAGGAGCAGATCTATCTGGATGTGGTGAGGCATGCGTTCGAGGGCAGGATAGGGCCCTTGAAACCTCTTCTGGACGGTGGTGGAGAACCTTGGGGCCGGCTCGAAGCGTTCGTCGCCCGGCTTACGCACGTGCTTGCCAAGGAAGAAGATTTCAGGCGCCTGATGCAGTGGGTGATGCTCGACGTTGATGAACGGCGCCAGCAAAGCCTGGCAAATTGCGTCTTTGGCGACCTGTTTGACGCGCTTTGCAAAATCGCAGGTGAGCTCGCTCCCAACCAGGACGCTCACTTGCTCGTCATTTCAATGATCGCCCTGGTGGTCTATCCCTTTGAAACCCGTCCGGTGGGACGTTTCCTGCCGGGCTACCAGCGACAGCAAGAAGATCCCGAGGCCATTACGCGGCATGTCGTCGGCCTGCTGCGCAACGGTCTTGGCGCAAGCGACGAAGGAAAATCACAGCAACGCCCTGTCCAGGGCATACGTGCGGAGCAGACGTAACCTGATCCACAACTGCAAGGAGAAGAAGCGATGAAACTGCAAAAATGGTTGATCCTGTGGGCATTGGTGGTCGGCGCAAGTGCGCAGGCCGCGGAAGAACCCGCGGCAAAGGCAATCGAAACGGCCAAGGCGTCCGTGCAGAAAGCGGAGGACAGCGCGAAGAAGGCGGCCGAGGAAGCCAGGGAGGCGACGCGCAAGGCTGCGGACGCCGCCAGGCTGGCGGCAGAAAAAGCCGAGCAGGCCGTCAGTGAAGCCTCGCAGAAAACCGCTGAAGCTGTCCGGCAGGCAACGCGGGATGCCGATGAAGCCGCCAGGCTGGCTGCACTCAAGACCGCAGAAGCCACACGGAAAGCGACCGCAGTAACCAAGCAGGCCGCGCATGAGGCCGAAGAAGCCGCTAAAAAAGCAGCCGTAGCCACCGGGGAAGCGGCACAGAAGGCCGAGGAATCAGCCAAGAAAACGGCCGGGGCCGGCAAGGAGGCTGCGCAGAAAGCGGCCGTTGCCACCAGGTCTTCCGCACAGAAGGCCTGGGAAGCCGCCAAGGAAGCTGCCGACAAGGCGCTTGAGGTAACCAGGGAAGCAACCCGGAGCGTCAAGGATGCCGTGACAAAGTAATCCTTGGCGGACAGGCGGCTTGTCTGCGGCTCCGTCATGACAACCGGCTGTTCAGGTCACAATTTCAGGAGGAGGATCATCATGCAAAATGAAACAGGCGCCAACGATACGACGACGCTCGAAGCCGAAGTGCGCGGCGCCGTCGAACAGGGTCACGA